>URXG01000010.1 GCA_900551715.1 uncultured Blautia sp.
ATTCATCTCACTACCTGAAGAGGTAGGAGAATTCTTGTTATATATTATGTTAAATGAAAAAAAAGAAATCACTGGCTCTGGTAGAACCTTATATATGGCTTCTGCCAAGCATCCTTCTTATGGCAGTTTTTATTATGCTTCCGATCTTTGAGGTCTTCCGTACTGCTCTCAGTGAAGTCAGCAGGGCAGGTCTTATCAAAGGTTTCTGCGGGCTGGATAATTTTACCAAAGTTCTGAAAGGTTCTACCTTTCAAATGGTCCTCAAAAATACTGTTGTGTGGACCGTTGTAGTAGTTGTTCTTTCAACAGTGTTTGGTTTTATCCTTGCACTTGTTCTTAACAATGAATTCCGTTTCCGTAAGGCAGTCCGGGCTGTTGTTGTTTTTCCATGGGCTACTTCCCTGATCATTCAGGCAGGTGTCTGGAAATTCATCATTGATAAAGACTACGGTGCCCTGAATACCCTTCTTATGAAACTGCACATTATTGCAAGCCCTGTAAACTGGACCCCTACTCCCGGTGCATACTTTGCCTGGGAATGCTTCGTAGGTATTTTTGTAACAGTACCCTTTGTCACCTTCTGTGTATTATCAGGATTACAGAGCATTGATACCGCATATTATGAGGCAGCCACTGTAGACGGATGCAACCGTGTCACAGCACTGATCCGCATTCTTCTTCCCGTAGCTGCACCAGGTATCGTTACTGCCCTGATCTTTGTGTTTATCAATGCATGGAACGAATATACCGTTGCACTGACTCTTATGTCTACAGATGTTCTGAAACCTCTGACTGTTGGTATCACTATATTTAACGGATATAATATGATCGAATGGCAGTATCTGTTTGCGTCGTCACTGTTCGCAACTATTCCGGTTGTTATCCTCTTTGTTCTCATTGAAAAGCACCTTGTTGGCGGACTTACTTCCGGCGGTGTAAAAGGATGATATTTTTTACAATAAACCGATGATAAATTTCTCTTTTCACAAAAATCCCGGCCGGGTATCTGACTGATACACGACCGGGGCTTTTCTCTGTCTGTATTTCTTTTTATTTGTATTTATTAACGATCTTCTGCATCTCAGGAAGCTTCTTCTCCATGTCGCTGACCAGCTTCAGCTGTGTTCTGCAACGATCCAGATTATGTCCTTCTCTGTGGATTCTGAAATAATGATCCCCATCCAGGTAATCAGTCAGGAAGCGAATGCCATTTTCAAAAGTCATAAGAAGTGCTCCCCAGGGAAGCATATCCAGTTCTGTTTCTGTCAGGGCATCTCCGCAGCCTTCTATGAAGCCTTTGACATAAACTTCATACAGGTGAAGGTCACAGGATACTTTGGACAGATCTCTCTCATCTTCTTCACCTGTGCTGGCTCCAAATCGGATGGAATCCCCAAAATCATAAGCGGACAGTCCCGGCATAACCGTATCCAGATCTATGACACAGATTGCCCTGCCTGTCTCATCATCGATCATGATATTGTTCAGTTTAGTATCATTGTGGGTTACCCGTAAAGGGAGTCTGCCCTGCTCCAGCAGATCGTACAACACATATGCAAGTTTCTCATGTTCCTCTATAAAACGAATTTCCGGCTGTACATCTTTTGCACGTCCACAGACATCTTTCCTGAGAGTTTCCCGGAATATTCTCATACGATCCGGTGTATTATGGAAATTCGGAATGGTTTCGTGAAGAGTTTCTGCCGGATAATCTGCCAGAAGTCTCTGGAAATGACCGAATGCCAGTGCACTCTGATAAAAATCATTGTCATTCTTTACAACATCATAGCAGGTTGCACCTTCGATAAAAAAATATACTCTCCAGTATTCCCCGGTCTCGTCCACATAATAGGGCATTCCTGTCTTCGTATTTACAAGGTTCAGTGTTTCTCTCTCAGGATCTCCACCATTTTCTGTAATTTTTTTACACAGCCAGGAGGTTACCTTACTGACATTCTCCATAAGTTCTACAGGTTTCTTAAAAACAACCTGACTCATTTTCTGGAGAATATATCTTCTGATTCCCTGTTCTGTCTGGAACGTAACTCTGTAAGTGTCATTAATATGACCATTTCCATATGGCACACATTCTTCCAACTGTCCCTCCAGACAAAAAGCACTGATCACCTCTCTTAAATCTGTTTGACTGTTCACTTATTTCTCCTCCCACAGTTTCTGGGGATACAGTCCCTGATCTTTCATCTTCTGTACTGCATCCATTACCATTGGTTTATCTTCTTTATAAGTAACTCCGTACCATTTGTCTTCGGATTTCAGGACCTTTACAGTAGCCCTCTTTTCCTGAAGAAGTTCATCTACTACAAAAGGCAGGAAATATTCACATTTCATCGGGTTTTCTGTAAGATTTTTGTTCAAGAATTCCGGGAAACGTGCTTTCAGCTCATGAAGGATACTTACGGAAAAGCCCCACATGTTCATGGATACTACGCTGTCTTTTGGAAGCTCTGTCCATGTCTTTCCTTCGTCTTCTGTGTAAGCAACCCCCTCACCACGTTTCTCGATATGAGTCCTTTCGTTGATCTTTATGAGATGACCGCCTTCGTCTGTCACACAGACGCCTCTGGCTACGTGTCCATTCTCTGTAAGAGTATTTTCCAGTCTGTAACCTACCATCATATATCGGTAGCCCTTTTCCTCATCCT
This sequence comes from uncultured Blautia sp., assembly GCA_900551715.1. Taxonomy (GTDB): domain Bacteria; phylum Bacillota; class Clostridia; order Lachnospirales; family Lachnospiraceae; genus Blautia_A. Next base: position 2,664 of record URXG01000010.1, read on the forward strand.
GATTCTCTGTAAGGAATTCGTATGCCATTCTGAAAGCATGAATTCCATAATAATCATCTGCATTAACTACTGCAAAGGGTCCGTCTATATCTTCTATACAGCTTAAAACTGCATGACCAGTTCCCCATGGTTTTACTCTGCCTTCTGGAACAGTGTATCCTTCAGGAAGATTTGTAATATCCTGAAATACATATGCAACTTTTATAAATTTCTCAAGACGGTCTCCGATCACTTCTTTAAAGACCTGCTCGTTTTCTTTTTTTATAATAAATATAACTTTTTCAAAACCTGCCCTTACTGCATCATAAATAGAAAAATCCATAATGATATGTCCGTCTCTGTCAACAGGATCTATCTGTTTCAGTCCTCCATAGCGGCTTCCCATTCCAGCTGCCATTACTACCAATACCGGTTTCTTCATTATATATTTCCTCCTTTATTCCTGTTGTCCCAGGATTTTGGCAAAAACATACCAAAACACCTCATGGGATGTTACCTACTGAATAGTTACAACTTATCTTAACGCTTAACATCCCCTAATACAATCCTATCTTTTTTTTCAGAATAGTATTTGCATGATTGTTGATTATTTTTGTATTTTCAGATAATACATTTGACTATTTCTTCATTAGTCCTTACAATTAAAGTACTAAATACACTGTTGATCTGTTCTGTTTGAGAGGGTGACATCGTGGCATACGAAATCGTTGAATTAACAAGAGAACTTTCTGTTGAAGGTATTTATACAGTCCATTATTACGATTACCGAAATGATTTTTATTTTCCCGGTGAAACACATGATTTCTGGGAATTTCAGTGTGTAGATAAGGGAGAAGCGGTAGTTACTACTGATAATGGCAGCCATCATCTTTCCCGCAGACAGGTGATTTTTCACAAACCCAATGAGTTCCATGACATGAAAGCAAACGAAAAGAACGCTCCAAATATTATTGTGGTATCTTTTATCTGCCATTCTGAATGTATGCGTTTTTTTGAAAATAAAGTAATTGAATTTTCTGATTCAGAGAGAAACATTCTGGGACTGCTTATTGCAGAAGCTCGTCGCTGTTTTTCTTCTCCTCTGGACAACCCTTACCTGGAAAAAATGCAGAAACGTCCGGATGTTCCCTTTGGTTCTCAGCAGCTTCTGATCCTTTATCTGGAGCAGCTTCTGATCCACATTATCCGTCGTTATACATTTACCGGATACTCTGTATCTTCCGGTCTGTATGATTCCAGCCACACAGAATCTTCTCTCTGTCGCCGGATCATCCACTACATGGAAGATCATATCCACCAGTGCCTTACCATCGAAAAAATCTCCCATGACAATCTTATTGGACGTTCTCAGCTTCAAAAACTTTTTCGGGAGCAGTATCAGTGTGGAGCCATTGAATTTTTTTCCAGAATGAAAATTGATTTTGCCCGTCAGCTGATCCGGGATAATGACATGAATTTCACCCAGATTTCCGATTTTCTGGGATATTCCTCTATTCATTATTTTTCCAGACAGTTTAAAAAGATAACGGGAATGACTCCTACAGAATATGCAACTTCCATAAAGGCTCTGTCTGAACGTACCCATATGGACAGTCGTTAAAATACATAAAACTATAGAATAAAGGGGGCCTCTTTTACAGGGGCAAAAGGAGGAAACATGCAGATCTACAAAGTAAAAAACTATCAGGAAATGAGTCGTAAGGCAGCCAATATCATTGCCGCACAGGTAATCCTGAAGCCTGACAGCATACTGGGGCTTGCTACCGGTTCCTCTCCTGTCGGCACTTACCAGCATCTGACAGAGATGTATCAGCAGGGAAATGTGGATTTTTCACAGGTAACCACCGTTAATCTGGATGAATACAAGGGTCTTGGCGGTTCTGATCCACAGAGTTACCGTTATTTCATGAATGCCAATCTTTTTCATAAAGTAAATATCCCTTATGAACATACTTATATTCCTGATGGAACAGAATCTGACAGCATTAAAGCCTGTGACGACTACAACCGACTTCTCTCTGAGACCGGCTCCGCTGATATCCAGGTTCTTGGTCTGGGGCATGACGGTCATATCGGCTTTAATGAGCCTTCTGATCATTTTGAGGCAGGTACACACTGTGTGGATCTTACAGAGCAGACCATCCAGGCAAATAAGCGCTTCTTTGACAGAGAAGAGGATGTTCCCCGTCAGGCGTATACCATGGGCATCGGCAATATTATGAGCAGCCACAGGATCCTTGTACTGGTAAGCGGCAAAGACAAAGCCTCTATCCTGAAACAGGTGGTCCAGGGTCCTGTAACTCCTCAGGTTCCAGGTTCTATTCTTCAATTCCATCCGGACTGCACCATTATTGCAGACGAAGATGCCTTATCTGAACTCGTGCTTTAATATTATTTTTCTCTTACGTAAAATGGAACCGGTGTACTCAAAACACCAGTTCCATTTTTGTTCCTTTTCCAACTTCACTGTCCAGAACGATCTTTGCGTCGTGAAGGATTGCTCCATGTTTTACAATAGATAACCCAAGACCTGTTCCTCCAGTCTCTCTGGAATGACTTTTATCCACTCTGTAAAATCTTTCAAAGATACGTTTCTGTTCTGCTTCCGGAATACCAATCCCATTATCTTCTACCCTGTAATATGCATGAGGACCAACCTGTCCGACGATCAGTCTCACCTCTCCGTCTTTTTCTGTATAACGGATGGCATTGTCTGCAATATTATAAAGCATTTCATACAGTACCTGACGTACACCATTTACGGTCACATTTTTTTCTCCGGAAAGGGTAAGATGAATATTTTTCTTTTCTGCTGCACGTTCCAGATGAACTACAATATCTTCTGCCATTTCATAGATATCTACTTTCTCAAAAGGCATATCACTGCTTTTTTCATCCAGCCTGGATAACTGAATGATATCCGACACCAGTGCACTTAACCGACTGGCTTCGTGGTAGATCCTGCCGGAAAATTCCTGTTGCTTGTCCGGTGCTACCATTCCGTTCATCATCAGCTCTGCATATCCGGAGATAGACATAAGCGGTGTCTTCAGTTCATGAGAAACATTGGCTGTAAACTCTCTTCGGATTGCCTCTGTTGCTTTCAGTTCTTTCATCTGCTGAAGGATCTGCCTGTTCTGCTGGTCCACCCTTCCCAGAAGCGGTCTTAATTCCTCATATTTTACTTCTTTCAGAGGATGCTCCAGATCCAGTGTATTGATTGGTTCTATAAGGTCTCTCGTCTGTTTCTGTACCAGTATAAACGCCAGTGTAAGAATCATCAAAAGCAGCACACCCATAATTACCAGACTGGAGATCATCGTAGAAAATACACTGTCTGTGGTTCTTCCCACACGAAGAATATTGCCATCATCCAGAAGTCTGGCACAGTAAAAATTCTGTTTGGAAAGTGTCTCTGAATAGCGGGTAGTCTCTGCATAGCCTGATTTCTTTGCCTCAATAAATTCTGGACGGTCACTGTGACTCTGCATTTTGGATGCGTCCTCTATGGAATCATAGAGAACCTTTCCGTAAGGATCCAGAAGAGTGATCCTGACAGCAGTCTCCTTGCCAGGATTATCGTTCAGGTACTCTTCTCCCATTTTTTCGATACCATCCTTAATATAGATGGTATCATCCCGTACACTCTGTTTCAGATCTTCGTTATACTTCTGGTACATCACAATGCTGGCTGCCAGAAAAGTAAGTATAACAGAAAGGACCACAAGCACACAGGTATGTTTCAGTATTTTCTGTTTCATTTGTATGCTCCTTTATGCACTGATCCGATATCCCACACCACGAACTGTTTCTATGAGTTCTCCGGCTTCCATAAGCTTCTGTCGCAGAGTTCGTACATGTACATCTACAGTTCTTGTTTCACCGTCAAAATCATATCCCCATACATGGCAGAGGATCTGGTTTCTTGTCATTACAAGTCCTTTGTTTTCCATAAGATACTGAAGAAGTTCAAATTCTTTGCGTGTAAGCTCTACCGGCTGCCCCTGGAAAGCTACTCTGTGTTTTCCTATGGAAAGTTTCAGTTCTCCACAGACAAGTTCTCTGTCTTCTTCCTGTCTGGAACACCTGCGGAGCACCGCCTTTACTCTGGCAACAAATTCCATCATACCGAAAGGCTTGGTGATGTAGTCATCAGCTCCGCCTTCCAATCCCCGGACCTTATCATATTCTGCTTCTTTTGCAGTGACCATGATCACCGGGATATTTCTGGTATCTGAAGAAGATTTCAGTTTCTCCAGAATGGTATAACCATCATCTCCCGGAAGCATGATATCGAGAAGGATCAGATTGGGAATTTCTTCTTTCAGTGCTGCCTTAAGTTCTTTGCCGTCTGCCATTCCCCTGGCTGTAAAGCCTGTGGTTTCCAGTGTATAAACCAGCAGCTCTCTGATATTTTTTTCATCTTCCACACAATAAATCATGTGCATCATCTCCTATTCTCCGGGATTTTGTTACAGGTTATTCATTATTCAGGGCAGTACATATTCTTCCCGAAATTCATCCAGGCGATGAATATAAACCTGATCTGCCTCATTTTTGATAGCATCCAGATGACTGTGTGTATCATAAAGATTCTCTTTGATCTGGGTAACACAGACACTGATATTGGAACAGTGGTCTGCGATCCTTTCCAGGCTGGTAATAAGATCTGTCAGGATAAATCCCATTTCAATCGTACATTCTCCGGAACGGAGTCTGTTGATATGACGACGTTTCATTTCTTTGCTGAGTTCATCTACAATCTCTTCCAACGGCTCTACGTCATTGACCAGATTCAGATCCTTTTTGTCAAAAATCTGATAAGCGGTATCAACAATCCGGTCTACCGCACTGATCAGCACCTGCAGTTCATTTCGCGCCTGAAGGGAAAAACTGATTTTTTTATCATGAAGTTCCTGGGCTGATTCCATGATATTTACTGCATGATCCGAGATTCTCTCAAAATCACCGATACAATGAAGCATCATAGACACACTGTGGCTGTCCCTTTCGGAAAGATCTTTGTTATTCAATTTTACCAGGTAAGTTCCCAGTTCATCTTCATAGCGGTCCACTTTGGACTCCATTTTTTCTACACACTTTGCTCCATCATCCGTATAATTATATACCAGATCCAGTGCAATACGAAGTGCTTTGCGGGAATCCTGTTCCATACGTCTGGCTGCATTTCTTCCCTGCTCTACAGCAAAAGCCGGTTTTTCCAGAAATCTGGATTCCAGAATCAGGAACTCCTGGTCATCTGTGCTGACCTGTTCTTCCTCTGTATCCCGAATTGTAAGACAGGCAAGTTTTACCAGAAGATCTGAGAATGGCAGCCATACCAGTGTTGCTGTAATATTAAAGATACTATGTGTAATTGCGATGATTGCCGGTGTTGCCATCTGCGTCATAAACGGAAAATGTACTGCTGCATTGATAATATAAAATACAGACATAAATACAACTGTTCCGATCAGGTTAAAATACAGATGGATCATGGCTGCACGTTTGGCATTTTTGTTGGCTCCGACAGCGGAGAGAAGTGCAGTTACACAGGTACCGATATTCTGTCCCATGATAATCGGAAATGCTGCACTGAACGGTACCGCACCGGTAAGACAAAGTGCCTGAAGGATACCTACAGAAGCAGAAGAGGACTGAATGATCGCTGTCAGTACAGTACCTGCCACAATACCTGCTACCGGGTTGGAAAACTTCAGAAGAAGCCCCGTAAACTCCGGTACATCTGCCAGAGGTTTTACAGCACCACTCATAGTATCCATACCAAACATCAGTACTGCAAATCCCAGAAGGATGGTTCCTACATCTTTCTTACGGGAACTTTTGGTAAACATAAGCAGGATGATACCGATCAGTGCCAGAATCGGTGAAAATGATGTTGGCTTCAGAAGGCTTATAAAAAAGTTGCTGCTTTCAATTCCTGCAAGACTTAAGATCCAGGAAGTAATAGTGGTACCGATATTGGCACCCATAATAATACCGACTACCTGAGTCAGTTTCATAATGCCGGAATTAACAAAACCAACTACCATAACGGTTGTGGCCGAAGATGACTGGATCACAGCAGTTACACACATTCCCAGAAGTACTGCTTTCCATTTGCTTGAAGTAAGGTTTTCCAGAATCTGCTCCAGCTTTCCTCCGGAAACTTTCGCAAGACCATCTCCCATTACCTGCATTCCATACAAAAACATGGCAAGACCACCTAATAAGGTCAGTACGCTAAAAAAATCCATGATTTTTCTCCTTTACGTATATTTGATATGACCTCATCATATGGGCAGGCTGTAAAGTTATCACCAGCTTTATGTTAAATCTATGTAAAATATTGTAAAGATTCTGTACTTTGACCCGATATCCTAAAAGCTCCGGATATCCTCTCCTTCATCTCCGGTCTTGTCAATGGAACGGATTTTCAGATAATAGCTCACATTTTCATTAACTTGTACTTTCACTCGATCTCCCACTTTATGTCCCTTCAGGGCTTTACCGATAGGAGACTCGATACTGACTCTGTTTTCCATGGAATTTCCACGAATAGAAGTAACAAGTTTATATTTTTCCACTTCTCCATCTTCTTCAAATTCCACTTCTACAATATCATCCATTCCAACTTCATCAGACCTGGAAGTATCTTCCACAATATCTGCTGTTTTCAGCATTCTCTCCAGATAACGAATACGGCTTTCGTTCTGATTCTTGTGTTTCTTGGCAGCATAATATTCAAAGTTCTCACTTAAATCTCCCTGGGCTCTGGCTTCTTTTACCGCCTCGATAGCTTCTTTTCTAATTACAAGTTTTCTGTGTTCAATCTCTTCTTCAATTTTCTGTACGTCTCTTTCTGTAAGTTTTTCACGCATTATGATCACTCCTATATGATACTTTTGCAGCAAATATACTGCGATCTCTGTTCCCTACAGTATACACGAATACAAAAAATCCTACAACAGCTAAAAACAAAGCGGACAAATCTGCTTTAGCAGATGTATACCATAAAAAAAACAGGCTCCTGCATTTCTGTCAGTGTCTGTTTTTTATATATGTATTTATCTCAAAAAACTATTCAGTACCATTCCTGCCACTATGATCAGCAAAAGTGCTGTTACCAGTCCTTCTGTATGAATATTCTTAAAATGAGAGACCTGGAGAAGTAAAATTCCTCCAAGTATTATTACTGAACAAATGAGATTTTTTATGGGAATTCTTTTACCAAATAAAAGGGTTAGTAATGCTCCAGCTACAATCGTAATCTGCCAGGTTGCCGCTACAAACCATAAGCCAATGCACGTCTCATTTCTCGTCCCCATCAAATATCAAATTTTTTCCCCATGTTCTCCAGGTGTCACTTCATAACAGAATCTGCTTCCAAGGCAGTAATCTCTTCCTATGTATACCGGGACATCTCCTGAATAAATCAGAGTTTCCATTATAAATACTGGTTCTGAGGGTGCTACATCAAAAATCTTTGCTATACGACTTCCAGCCTTTTCTACAGAAAGAATATTTCTGTTTTTTTTGTTTTCAGAAGTCAGATCAACTTTCATTCTTTCTTTTATAATAGAATAAACTGACTTTTCAAGATCTTCCCACAAAAGAAATCCATATTTTTTATAAGAAAAGAACATATGCTCCAGTGATACCGGCTCATTATCGGCAAATCTTAACCGTTCAATGTGAACTACTTTGTCGTCCGCTTCCAGTTGCAGGCTTTTTCGATAGTTGCTTTTTCCTTCAACCACTTCTTTTTTGAGAACCTGCGTTCCGGGCACCAGACCTGCACCTGCACAACTCTGTGTAAAACTTGCACGATGGAAAATGATTTTTTTGATTCTGGGTTTAGAAACAAAAGTACCTATTCCCTGCTTTTTCTCCAGATATCCTTCATCTACCAGAAGCGCCAGGGCATTGCGTACAGTAACACGACTTACTTCATAGATTTTCATTAATTCAGTTTCCGATGGAACTCTGGTATTTTCCTTCCATTCTTTCTGTTCTATCTTCAATTTTATTGCTTCTTTTACCTGTTCGTATAACGGTATTGTTGAATTCTGGTTCAGCATATTGTTCCCTTTCTTTTAGCATTTTCCTTCAGAAACATAAAAAGGGGGGAACACGCCCCCCTTTTAAGTATCCAATTCCTTTTATTAATATGGGAATTTCCACATGTATCTTCTGGTGGTCAGTGGATGTTTTCTTGCATCTGCAATGAGATTATTAAAGACACCGATCACATTATTATAAAACATTGGTTCAAGATATTCAGCCAACTCACCCAGTTCATTGATTCCATACTGAGATGCATCAAGTACAAAAATACGGTTGTTAAATTTTTTGATGAAATCAAGTGCTCTGTCATCCAGCGGACGTGTGTGACCACAGGATTTCATCATAAGAAATGCTGTATTTTTGTCTGTAATTTCAAATGGACCATGGAAAAATTCACCGGAATGGATAACACTTGCATTAATCCACTGCATCTCCATAAAAATACAGATTGCTTCCTGATGTGCCGGTCCCCAGCAGGCACCGCTACCCATCGTATAGATTACAGAATCATCTTTAAATTCCCATGCCCATTTGATAGCATCAGGAACTACATCTTTCTTTGCCTGTACTACAATATCGTTTAATTTTGCCAGTGCCTGCACCATTTCATCGTATTTTTCGTATCCTTCTTCTTCTTTAAGAATTTCCAGTGCAAGCTTAAATCCGTAAGAAACCTTCTGATTTTCCACAACAGATTCCGGACCGAACTCATAGTGGATCACGTACTGTGCAGTATCAGCAAGAGGAGACGGTACCTGGAAAGTAAGACCTACCGTTGCAGCTCCCAACTCATTAGCCACAGCTGTTGCTTTTACAGTTTCGGCAGTATTCCCCCTCTGAGATGCTGTAATAACTACTGTGTCCTTGCCTATCTCTTTAGGTGTTGCATGAACAAATTCATTTGCATTCATATATCCTACTTTGATTTTCTTTGCTTCTTCACTGAGAAAATATTTAGCAGGGAAAAATCCGCTTAAAGATCCTCCACAGCCTACAAAATACACTGTATTAATTTCCTGTTTTTCAACAATTTCAGATATAATCTTTCTTACTTTATCCACGTTCCATACCCTCCTGATATACTCTTGTTATTCTTTACAATTATCATCCGGATGTTTTGATGAATCAATATTAACACGTATTATAACGTATGTCAATAACATTTTATACATCATATTACATATTATTATCTTTACTTTGCGTGCATCATGCTATAAGATAATAGTTAATGAGAGGGTAATAATTCCCGACTACAATTTTATCAATATACACTGGAGGTAGGCAAACATGTCAAAAAAAATTCTGATCATAAATACGGGGGGAACCCTTTCTTCTGTTAAAGGCACAAACGGACTCATACCAGGAATGAGCAGTAACGATATGCTTGAAGAACTCCGTATGGTTTCCAAAAACCTGGAACTGGAAACAGAGGATTTCTGTTCTCTGGACAGTGCCAATATAGGCCCCGCTGACTGGGCAGGACTGGCAAAACTGATCAGTCAGAAAAGCTATGATTACCATGGTATCGTAGTAATCCACGGAACAGATACTATGGCATATACTTCATCCATGTTATCATTTATGCTTCAGAACATTTCCATACCTGTGGTTATCACCGGCAGCCAGCTTTCTATCGCTAATCCTGTTGCCGATGCACTGGAAAACTGTCGTTGCGGAATTCATATGGCTGCAAGCGGTTATCCTGGTATTTTTGTTGCTTTTAACCGCAAAGTAATGCTGGGCTGCCGGGCCTCCAAGGTCCGGACTATGAGTTTTGATGCTTTTGAAAGTATCAACTATCCATATGTTGGTGAAATAAGTTCTTTAGGTTTAAGAGTATTTAAAAACAATCTTGTTGAAAAAAAAGGAATTTTTCAGCCCCAGACAGCCTGTTCTGATAACGTGGCACTTCTGAAGCTTTACCCCGGAATCAAACCGGACATTCTGGATATTCTTTGTGACAGAGGCTGCCGTGGTGTCTTTATAGAAGGTTTCGGTCTTGGAGGAATGCCCTTCGTAAATAATGATTTTATAGGCAAGGTAGGCGAAGTCATCGAAAAAGGAATGCTGGTTCTTGCAGGAAGCCAGTGTCGATACGAGGGAAGTAACCTATCTGTATATGAGACTGGGCGCCTGGCACTTGAAAAAGGAGTAATCCAGGCATATGATATGACCACAGAAGCAGCAATGACAAAACTAATGTGGGTTCTTGGCCAGACTGATAATCTTCGTGAAATTAAAGAATATTTTTCAGTAGACATTGCCGGAGAAATTTGTATTGACATATCTTCTAATTTGTCATATAATGTATGCATACAACATATGAATTAATCATATCAAGGAGGTACGTATACCATGACACCAAAACAGATTATTGAAGCTATCAAAGCAGAACGCCCTGAAATCAACACCTTATTTTTTGTTGGATGTGGTGCATCATCTGCCGAACAGTATCCTGCACAGTATTTTATGGACTGTAATGCAAGGAAAATCCGTACAAGCTTCTACACAGCAAACGAATTCAACTATGCAACTCCTGTTTCCCTTGATGAAACAGCAATTGTAATCGCATGCTCCCTTGGTGGAACAACACCGGAAACTGTAGCAGCTGCCAAACTCTCCCAGGAAAAAGGAGCAAAAGTAATCGCTGTTACACATGATGGAAATTCACCTCTTGCAAAAAATGCAGATTATGTTATCGTTCATGGATTCGAAAAAGACTATGCAGCTAAACTTGAAAAAATGAACAACATCCTGATGCTTGCTGTTGAAGTCCTGAATCAGTATGAAGGATATGATCACTATGAAGACATGGTCAAGGGTTCTGAGAACATCTATGCAGCAATCGAAGATGCTGTATCCTATTCTCTCACACCTGCAAAAGCATTCGCAGAATCATACAAGGATTCACCTGTCATCTATGTTATGAGTTCCGGTGCAACCCAGAAAGTTGCTTATTCTTTCTCCATCTGCCTGCTTATGGAAATGCAGTGGATCAACTCCGGTTCCTTCCATGATGGCGAATTCTTCCATGGACCATTCGAAATTGTAGAAAAAGATGTTCCATTCCTTCTTCTTATGAATGATGGCAGAACTCGTAAAATGGATTCCAGAGCACTGGATTTCCTTAACAGATTCGATGCAAAAACAACAGTTATCGATGCAAAAGATTTTGGTCTCAGCAATTTCGTTCCATCTTCAGTTGCTGAATACTTCAGCCCGATGGTTATCACAGGCGTTCTCAGAGTATATGCAGAGCAACTGGCAATCGTTCGTGATCATCCGCTGAGTCAGAGAAGATATATGTGGAAACTGGAATACTAATTTTCCCTTATCACCAGTATTTCAGATAAACAGAAAAAAGTACAGCAGCCATTAAATTGGCTGCTGTATATTTTTTCGGTTTTTATATACGGAAATACTGTCAAACCCTGCTTCTTTAAGCATCTGGTATACTCTGTCAAATCCATAGCCTATTCTTTCAGGTCTATGTGAATCAGATCCTACAGTGATAATCCTGCCCCCAAGTTCTTTGTACATTCTCAATGTTTCCAGCCCAGGCATTGTATCTTCCAGAATACCGCCCATGCAGGCTGTATTTATCTCAATTCCTTTTCCCCTTCTGATCACGTTTTCCAGGACTTTTTTAATTGTTGGCTGATACTCTTCATAAAGATCTGGAAGGTTCTGCTTTGCGCAGTGTTTCTTGAAATAATCCATATGTGCCAAGCAATCAAAATCCCCTTCTTCAGAAAGCTTCAGAAGATGGTAATAATAAGCATCTCCGATACTTCTGGCGTTCTTTTCTGTTACGATCAGCTGCGTCAGATCAATATTTTCCAACTTATGAACAGATCCAAGCACAAAATCAAAAGGATATCTCCGGACCGTTTTATTACACTCCGGACTGATGTCAAGCTGTCCAAATTCCATGCCGCTCTTTATGGATAAACGACCTTCAAATTTTTTTCTGCATTCTTCCAGCGTCTCAAAATATTTTTCCACATATCTCTCGTTAAACCAGGGCCTTACCACCCCATTTACATAAAATTCATAATGATCTGTAAAAGCAATCTCCCTCATTCCATTCTCCAGGGCAGATTCACACATAGCCTCCATTGAAAAATGTGCATCTGGAGAAATTTCACTGTGCATATGATAATCATATAAAATCTTCATTTCACGACCAGCCTCTTTCTTATATTCTTTTTAACTATTCAGCATCCTTACAGATGCAAACGGACAAGCATCAAAACCGTCGGTGCATCACCGACGGTTTCCATTTTTTAATATAGAACGATCAACCTTTAACAGCTCCTGCCGTAAGACCACGAACAAACTGTTTGGACATACACAGGAACAAAATAATCATTGGCAGCGATGCAATAATAATACCTGCAAGCATTGTAACATAATCTGCACGAAGGTCACCCTTAAATGTCATAAGACCAATCGGGATTGTCATCAGATTTTTACTTTCAAGAAATACATTTGCAAACAGGAATTCATTCCATACATGATTCAGACAAACAATTGCGCAGGAAGCAAAAATAGGCTTGCTGATTGGCACAATAATTTTTGTAAAAATCTGAAGACTGTTATATCCATCTACTACTGCTGCTTCTTCCAGTTCTTTTGGAATAGAAATGAAATAAGATCTCATCAGAAATACTGTAAATGGAATACGGAAGGCAATATAAGGAAGAATAACTGCCCAGTATGTATTGTACAGATGAACAGCTTTAAGCATTTTGTACAGTGGAACCAGTGCCACCTGCTCTGATAAAGCCATACCACCAAGAACTACCAGGAATATAATCCCACTTCCTTTTGCTTTAAAACGTGTCAGACCATAAGCAAGGAAAGATGAGAATATAAGAATTCCAATAAGTGAAGATCCACTGACGATCAGGGAGTTACCAAAATACTTATAAAGTCCCTGATTCCATGCATTTACCCAGTTCTTAAACTGAGGTACCGCCGGCAGAGCAAGTGAATCTCGGAAAAGTTCCTGATTTGTTTTAAGTGAGTTTAGTATCATCCATGCCATAGGAAGTAAAATGATCAGTGCAAGGATAACAAAAAATGCATTCAGTAAAATTTTTAGAATTGTATTTTTTTTCATTTTTATGCCTCCTTTATTATACTTCACCTGATCTGGTAACCTTCAGCTGAATAATAGAAAGTACCATAGTAATTACGAAGATAAATACACCGGTCACAGCTGCCATACCCAGATCATCATGCAGGAACGCATTCTGATACAGGAACAAGCCAAGCACCTGCGTACTGTTTCCAGGTCCACCAGCGGTTGTAGAATAAACTTCTGTGAACAGTTTAAATGCACCAATAACAGTAATAATAGAACATACCAGTAACTGTTCTTTTGCCAGAGGAAGCACTACGCTGATCGCTCTGCGCACAGGTCCTGCTCCATCAATAGAAGCTGCCTCAATATAATCCGGTGACACGTTCTGGAATGCCACAACCATTAACAATGTAATATAACCGGTATACTGCCACTGACTCATCGCAATGATACAGTAGATTGCGATCTTGGAGTCTCCCAGCCAGGACTGTGTCATGCTCGTAAGCCCCAGTGCCTTGAAAGCGGAATTAAGAAGACCAAGATTAGGTTCATAAATAAATGTGAACATCAGACCGACAGCTGTAAGAGAAATCAGTGCCGGAACATAATAGATGTTACGAAAAGCATTACGAAATCTGCTGCTGGCCAGTTTACTTTCGAGCAACAAAGCAATTACAGTACCAAATCCAACCTGCACGATCAGTGAAATCACACAGTATAACAGGTTGTTTCGAAGCATAATACCTAATGATTCATTGTGAAAAAATCTTATATAATTGTCCAGTCCGACAAACTTCATTCCAGCTGAATAGGATGATAATCTAAAAAAGCTATAAACACAATTGGCTATAACCGGAATGTACACAAACACCAGAACCATCGCACAGCCAGGTAACATATATAAATAAGGAGTCGTTTTCTTTGTTCTCATAATGTACGCACCAGCTTTCTAAATACTAATTTCAGATTTTTTCAAAGAAAAAGCGGGCTTCCTACGGACAGGAGCCCGCTTTTTCTTATTTTATGTTATCAAATTTCTTTTATCTAAGTTATTCTTCAGATTCACCGGAGGCTGCCAGTTTCTGTGCTTCTTTCGCTTTCGCCTGGATCTTGGTCATAGCCTCTTCCGGAGTAATATCACCGTTTGTAAGATCTGAAACATCTGTCAGATACTCATCACATAATGTGGAATACAGAGCGTTGTCGAACCATGGTCCCATTTTTTCTGCAGATGTAATTACATCATATGCATCAAGGAGAGACTGATTTTTAACTCCCTCAGTTGTACCTTTGGAAGCATTAAACCATCCGATTGTCTGTGCCTGTTCTGTACCAACATCTTTTCCAAGGAACCATTTCAGGAATTCAACACATTCATCCGGATACTTTGTCTTGGAAGAAACAACAAAACCTTCCGGAACACCTGTAAGAATGTTCGGGTTACCAGCACCTTTAATTTCAGGGAATTTAAACATACCGAAATTCAGATCTGGATTAATACCTGTATCTGGATTGTTAATATAAGGAATCTCAATTACTTCTGCGTAATACATTGCTCCATTGCCCATGCAGAAGTTTGTACGACCCATATCTGCTGCAATACCGTTGCTGTTTTCGTTGAAGTATGGGATCAGCTGCTCATAGTATTCCAGAGCTTCCTGATATCCAGGATCTGTAAATTCACCCGTTGTAGGTGTATAGTCTTTTGCTCTTACTTCATCACTTACAGTCATCTGGTTGATTGTTCCAATGTAATGGGAAGACGGCCATTTTTCCTGATTACCATAAGCAATTGGAGTAAATCCTGCATCCTGCAGTTTCTTGCAAGCCTCAATCAGTTCATCAAATGTAGTTGGTACTTCTACACCTGCTTCTTTAAACTGATCAATGTTGTAGAAGAACAGTTTTGCATCAAGACGGAACGGAATTCCATAAACCATGCCATCATCCAGAGTGTAGTTAACCATCTGCGATTCCATAAGTGAATCTTTCCACTCCTGATCAGCATCAAGATATGGAGTAAGATCCAGAATTAAATCTTCACGAATAAAACGCTCTGTAAATTCTCCACACCAGCTAAAGAAAATATCCGGGCAGTCATCTCCGCCAACCACTACTTTCAGTTTTTCTTTGTACGGGTCATTCTGAGCACTTTCTACAACAATATCAATGTCCGGATGCTCTTCTTCGTACTGAGCAATTTTGTCTTCGATAAAGCTGTTAAATGGCTCATCTGGGAATCTGTGGAAGAATTTGATTGTTTTCTTCTCTGCTGCTGATACAGTTGTGCAGGTTGCACCGGTTGCCATTGATGCAACCATGGCTGTTGCGAGTAATACGCTAAAAAGTCTCTTTTTCATTGTGTAACCTCCTTGGTTAAATTATACGTTTATATCAAAAGCCATGCTTTTAATATTCTCTGATATTGACCCGATGATTATTTTCTGTGTCAGGTTTCTTTATTTAATCAAATTTTTTACCGTATCCGAAAGAACCGTCTCTCTGACAGTTTCCTGCTGCAAATACAGCAGCTCTGTACAGACAGGTTTTTATCAGTGCGTCCTGATATTCTTCTTTCGTGGTAATTCCTCTGTGTCCTGCCTTTTCAGGAAAATCCACACAGTCTTTCATTCCACTTATATAGTTGATCAGGAAACTTGTAATGAAGGAATCTCCTGCTGCCATAGTATCGACTGCCTCTACCAGATAAGATGACTGCTCATAAAGTTTACCGTCAATCCTGAGGAATGCTCCTTTGGAACCTCTGGTTGCCATAACAACATGTTTACAGCCGTATTCTTCGATACGTTTCATTTCCTCAATTATTTCGTCTTTTGGCATATCACCACAGGAAATTGCAGCCATATCAATATACGGGCAGACCTTTTTCAGATATTCCTCATCATATCTGTTTGAAAAATCAAATGATACAAATCCAGAAGCTTTGCGGATCTGAGGAAGTGATTCTTCCACATAGCTGAAAATACTTGTATGACACACATCATACTCTGCAATATAATCCAGCTCTATATCGGTAAGAAAATCTATAGGATGTTCTTTGCTTACTCCGCCATGATTGGAACCGATAAATACGCGGTCACCATCATCAAGTCTTATCTCTGCATAGCCATTCTCACCATGATAGAATCTGCAGTGTGAAACATCAATTCCCATATCTGAAACCGTTTTATAAACATGTTTCGCTGCCTCGTCATCTCCAAACACACCCAAATATCCAACTTCAATTCCGGATAACCTGGCCAGTACTGCAATATTAAGAGCATTTCCACCTGGATACATGGTTTTAATATGCATATACTTGTCTACTACGTTATCTCCAAGTCCAAGAATCTTTATCATTCCAGCTCCTCCTGTTCAACGTTCATAACATATCTTGTATATACATTATATAACGTTATATATATGATTTCAACTACTTTTTTGCCTTGTATGTGTTTTTTGTCTATTTATAAAAATATTTGCGTATTTTTTTGTGCATTATGCATAATTATTCTTGTAAAACATGTATTGACGAAGATTCTTCATTGAGAACAATCCTTGTCTTTTTGGCATTATTCTTTAAATTTTTAACAAAAAAAGTATGTTGCATCATATAGTACCACATAATACAACATACTTTAACTGTATATTTTATTTCAAAACTTTATACAACGCATTCACGCTCTGCTGCACGGATTGTGTCGGATCCATATAATATCTGCCATCCGTAATTTCCAGAGACAGATATCCTTTATAATGATATCTGGAAAACTCCTCCAGGTATCCCTGCATATCCAGTATTCCATCCCCCCATGCGAGATGTCCTCTGGGTGCTCCGTCAATAAAATGGACATGCACAAGCCGGTCACCAAGTGCCTGCAAATAATCAGCCGGTCGCTCTCCTGCCAGTGCCATTGGAATTGTATCGATCATTCCTCCAACACTGTCATGTTTCAGTTCAGCCAGCATCTGAGTCAGCGTAGGCAGATTGTATACCAGATTACTTTCATCTCTGCGCAGCACTTCCAGAGCAAGAGTAATACCATGTATCTTCGCCAGTTCTGCCAGATCATAAATTCCATCTCTGGCCCACTTCCACGCTTCTTCATGATTGCTCTCATCGAAAAATCCATATCCTGTTGTTATCAGCATTTTATCTGTACCAAGCTCAGACGCAGCCCTTATATTATCTTCAAAGAATTTCAGGCTTCTTCTTCTTGCTGCCTCTGATGGTGCTGCGAGATTCACAGGATATACACACTGTTCCGGAGTAAGGCATACCAACTTCAGTCCCCTGCTTTCAATCTGATGGCGTACCTCTTTCACTTCCTGGTAAGTCATGTCTTCTATATTAAAAAAAGGCATAGCTCCCCACAGTTCTATATTAGATACTTCATTACCAACCGCATCGTCCAGAAATTTATCCAGTGAAAAATATCTGTACTGGATATTCATCACAGAAAGCTGTGATTTTTGGATTGTTATCATATTTTTTCCCATTTCACACGTTCAGCTGAACCTATAAAAGTAAGATCATAATACTGAGGATTTATAATACTTTTGCAGCTGTGGATCACTTCTCCATGTGCACCCAGACATAAATCTTTCATCATAAGAAGGGCGTCGTTTTCTTTTACATTAAGTAACTCCGCTTCTTCTTTTGTTGCATAACATATGGTAATCTTTCTTTTACCTGCAACCACATAAACCCCATGCTGCTCCAGTATCTCATAAAGAGAACCATCCAGATTAGCGCCAAGAAGAAATGCATATTTCTGAGAAAAATGATTCATTTCCAGAACTGTCGGTATTCCATCACAAAAACGGAGACGACGCACCCTGATAACCATTTCTCCCTCTTCCAGATTCAGATTTCTCTGATCCACACCAGAAGCCTCTGAAAGATCTGCTGATAAAAGTCTGCTGCTGGGAACCTTGCCGTCCCGACGGCAACTCTCCGTAAATCCAGTAAAAATACTTGCATCTCTTATCAGCTTCTTGTCAGCTACAAAAGTTCCTATTCCCTGTTTTTTGATCAGGATTTCCTCTTCTACCAAAACCTCAATTGCTTTTCTTACTGTAATCCGGCTGACATCATATTCCTTACTGAATTCACCTTCAGTCATCAACCGGTCTCCGGGTTTCAGTTCACCTGCCTGTATGCTTTCTTTAATTTCGTTTATAAGCTGCTGATACAATGCAACACTGGAATCTTTTTTCAACTTTTTCATAAAAAGCTCACTTTCATATCTCATAATGTATTAAGTCCAATTATACAAGTAATTAATACAAATATAACATACAATGATTCCAGTGTGCAAGGATATTTAATGTTACCTGTGAACAGTAACTATTTAATTAGTAGTCAAGTCTTCTGTAATATCTTCTGATTGCAAGTGGATGACGACGATTATGTTCCAGATGTGTAGATACTCTCTGGAATGCACTTCTCATAACGATTGGTGACAACAAACCTCTGAATTCATCACTGATTCCCTGAAGTTCAAAATCTTTTGAATCAAATACTGTAACATTTGCACTGATCGTATTTACAAATTTTTCCACACGATCCATTTCCGGTCTAGTTTTGTCTTCTCCCTTGATCAGAATCACCGGAATATCTCTTTCGATCACTTCCAGAGTTCCATGGAAGAAGTTTGCAGCTGAAATCGGTCTTGTGCGCATCCACTGCATTTCTTCCATAATACACATACCATAGCAGGTAGCCCAGTCTTCCAGGTTTCCT
Organism: uncultured Blautia sp.; assembly: GCA_900551715.1. Taxonomy (GTDB): domain Bacteria; phylum Bacillota; class Clostridia; order Lachnospirales; family Lachnospiraceae; genus Blautia_A. Next base: position 21,566 of record URXG01000010.1, read on the forward strand.
GAACCTACCAGATAAGTCAGTGGTGAATCACAATATTTGTCTGCAAATTCTTTTGCTTTTTCATCAGATTTTTTATAAATGTTTACAACATTTTCCGGCATATTAACAATTTCTTTCATGAACTGGTCATATTTCGGGAACTGTCCTGCATTAGCCATAAAGCGAAGAGTTACTGTATACCAGAAATAATATTCACCGCCAACAGTACTGATCACATAATCACATTTTTCATACAGCGGGCTTCCTTCTTTTTCTACATATCCGATTACTTTCGCACCTACTTCATGGGCTTTATCTACTGCCTCCACTACTTCTTTTGTATCTCCGGAGATAGATGCAATGGCAACAATAGAATCTTTTCCAAAATGAGGATTACCAACCCAGTTAAAATCAGCTGCATTTTCAAGAATCAGCGGAATTGTAGATCCTGCATCTTTTACAATGTGTTCCATCTGTCCTGCATAAAGGATAGTTCCTCCGATTCCGATATAAAAGATGTTTTTGTATCCTTCTTTGCAGATCTGGTCTACTACTTCCTGTGTCTTTGCAATAATGCCAACTCCGTTTTCGTGTTCTTTTCTGACTGCCTCTTCATTAAAGTTAAACATTGTTCAATCCTCCTACGCTCTCGATTTTCGATTGTTTGTTGATGTAACATATTGTATCATGACGTATTATATATTTCAACCATTTTTTGCTGCACTTTTTATTTTTATGCATATTGTATATGTTATATTTTCGCACTTTTAATACAACTTCCATGTATTGTATTATGCATTTTCTCGTATAATATCTTAAAATCCTTCTATTTTCGAATTGTTCATTGACTCATGTTTTAGGTTGTCATATAATGTCTCTATCAAATATATATCAAGAAAATACAGATCATTAGGGAGGTATCTTATTATGACAAAAAAAGTCTACTCCGATATACTGAAGATGGCAGGCGCTATTCTGGGTGTATTTCTCTACGCCGCTGCTTTTCGTATCATCCTTGTTCCACTGAATCTGTACAGTGGTGGTTTCACCGGTATTTCTCAGGTACTTATGACTTTACTGGAAAAAATATTTCATATTACATTTCCTACAGGAATTGATTTTACCGGCATTTTTCTCTGGATACTCAATATTCCTCTTTTCTTTCTTGCCTGGAAAACAGTCAGCCGCACATTTTTTTTAAAAACAGTATGCACTGTTTTTTTACAGTCTTTCTTCATGGCTGTAATCCCGGCAGCACAGGCTCCAGTTGTTTCTGATAAGCTGGTATGTTGCCTTATTGGCGGAGCTGTTTCAGGATTTGGCGTAGGACTCACTCTGAAATGCGGCAGTTCTGGTGGTGGTACAGATATTGTAGGCATCTACTGTTCAAAAAAATTCCCTGATTTCAGCGTCGGAAAACTCACTCTTCTGGTCAACGCAGCCATTTATTCTTTCGGAGCATTAAATAATAGTCTGGAGACAGCTATTTATTCTATTATTTTCTGTTATGCTGCCAGCATTATGATGGATAAAATTCATTATCAGAATATTATGACAAATGCCTTTATCATAACAAAGACCAACCCCCATCTTATAGGAAATCAGATTATTTCTGATCTTAATCGCAGCTATACTACCTGGACAGGAGAAAGCGGTTATAAAAAAGAACCTATTCAGGTAATTATGACCATTGTTTCCAAGTATGAAAGTCAGAAGCTGAAACAGATCGTAAAGTCTGAAGATCCTAATGCTTTTATTACATACAGTGATCATCTGGAGATCATCGGCAATTTTGAGAAACGTTTTGATGCCTGAGATTGAAAAAGACTGCCATACTGCGGCAGTCTTTTTCTGGGTTTGTTTAATATTTATTTGATTTTTAATTTCTTAGCTTTTGACCAGCCGGACACAAGAGAAGCTGATTTTGAATTAATCGTGCGGATTCTGAAATAATAATTCTTCTTACTCTTAAGAGATTTTACAGTTACCGATGTTTTCTTATAAGAGGTGACTTTTACTGTCTTTACTCCTTTTTTGAAGTTTTTATCTGTAGAATACTGGATCTGATATCCGCCGCCTGTCTTGTTGGCTTTCCAGGAAATAACCGCCTGTTTCTTTGCCGGACTCTTTACTTTGGAGATAGAGGTTCCCTTCGGTACTACAGAGACGGTAACCGAAATGGTAACATCGTTATACTCTTTGTCATATCCATAAACAGTCAGTTTCACCTTACCTAATTTCTTTCCGGCGGTTATGACACCGGTCTTACGGTTAAAGGTGATGATACCTTTCTTGCTGACCTCATAATCTGCAATGGTCCTAGCTCCTTTTACAGTCAGTTTGGATTTGCCTCCTACTGTTACTGTAGCCGGGCTCATTTTTGCCTGTGCAATGGTAAAGGTTGCAGTAAGACTTCCGCAGTATGCATCGGATTTTGGAGTAATGATCACAGCGGCAGTATTATCACCAGGATTCTTGTTATTCTTATAGGCAACATTATAAAGTTTACTGGAAATAGCTTTGTCATTATCGTCCAGCACTTTTATGGAAGGTTTCTTTTCTTTTCCATCGTAGATATATACGCTTCTGGAAAGTTCCACAACAAGATCACCAAGATCTGTACGCTCCAGAGCTTCCACATCTTCCGTCATGGTGCTTCCACATTTTGTACAGGTAAGTTCTCTCTTGCCAAGTGTTTCATAAGTTGGCTGTACAACGATTACACCTTCATCAAAGGTATGCTCTTCTATATTACGTGTATCCAGATACTGTGTCGTATACTGACCACAGCCTTCTTTCAGACAGGTTACATTGTAAAGATTTCCATCTTCACAGTTTCCGGACACCAGTTCCACCCGGATCTCCGGATTCTCACTGCCGTCCAGAACTGCAAGAATCTTGTTTTCGTCCAGCTCTCCGTTTTCATCTGCAAAGCCATGAATGTGTTCTTCTTCTGAAATATTTACCGGAATGGTAATATCCAGTGCTTCGTAGTTAGCATTGCCACTTGCGTGAACGATCAGGTTGGCTTTGCCGCTTTTCTGTCCAAATATTTTGTAACCCTGGTCTGTTTTCAGTACGGCCAGTTTGTCAGAATCTGATTTTACAGTGATCTCATCACCTGCCAGTTCCCAGTCCAGATCTTTGCTTTCATTTACCTTCAGACTGAAGCTCGTTTCTTCAATTCCCTGTGATGCTTTCCGGATTGTAAATTCTTTGGTAAGTGTACCTTTATATTTGCCTCCGCCTGTCACGGTTACCGTAGCTGTTCCTGCATTAACATTGTTATCATATTTTACAGTCCAGTTCTCCGGAACACTCATCATGCTGTTATTCTGCATTTTGATCATAAGGGATGATAGTTCTACTTCATCTCCGGAATAAACCAGTGTATCCGGATCATCCATGATCACAATCTGGTATTTCTCTTTCTGAATGTTGATAAAATCTGTAACGTTGGAAATAGTAACCTTACTGGTTCCATCACCTACGATATATACATAATAGGTTTCTCCGGCTGTCAGTTCTGCAGTGTCTGTCAGATTGGTAAGGTCGTCATCATTTTTGCAGAAAGATGTATAAAATTCATCTCCGCCTTCCACATAATACACCTTGGTAGCTGTTGGCGTAAATTTGAAATACAGACCTTCTGAACCTGGAAGCAGACTGCTTTTTTTTACAGAGACAGATTTGGTTCCCACTGTCAGTACTGCAGGGCCATCCTGATGTTTTCTCTGTGTATAAATCTCATTTGTTTCTTCACAGTCCGGATTGGAGCACTTGTAAGCTTTAATGCCTTTTTCGTCATAGGATGCTTCCTGAGAATTCTCCGGATCTTCTACCATATTATGGCCAAGTGCAGGAATCACTTCTCTTGCTCCACACACTGAGCAGGTCTTTGTTCCTGTTTCCTCACAGGTTGCCTCATCACCAACATTGATTTCCCAGGTATGTTCCTTTGCAGGAAGTATTTCCGGAATTTCTACTTCGTATGTTTTTTTGCAGATTTTACATTTGTATTTTCTTGTTCCAGGTCTGGTACAGTCCGGCTGACTTTCGGAATCCTCAACTGCCACACCTTCATGAACAGAAACCTTATTGCCTTTTTCGTCCAGACGAATCTTGCAGCTTGTAATGGTATCTTCATAATAACCGCATCTTGCACACTGAGATCTGGTATATCCATACTGTTCTTCTGTGGCTTCATATACAGTGTCTTTCATATCATGTCCCAGTGCACTGACTTCGTCTGTTGTCTCAGAATAACCGCAGACAGAGCATTCTTTCCTGGTGTAACCTTCTCTTGTACAGGTAGGCGCTACTACCCTGGTCTCAAAAGTATGCCGTCCCTGTATACATCCAAAATATTCTCTCTGCTGAATGGAGCAGACTGCGCACTGATAAAGATTGTATGCTCTGGAATCTTCTGTGGCATCTACTGTTCTTACAAAGATAAATCTGTGATCCAGTTTTTCCACATCCGAACCTTCTTTGATGGTTGTATATCCACAGTCTTTACAGATCTGTCTGGTGTATCCCTCTGATGTACAGGTAGGTTCCACCACTTCTTCCTTTAAGTTATGATCTGTGATTGTATCTTCAGAATCTGTAATCTTTTCTTCAAAACCACATTCCGGATCTGTACATTTATAAACCGTATAAGAAGGTGCTGTGCAGGTTGCTTTGTGAAAAGTTCCTTCTTCTACTTTGTATACGGTGTATTCCCCGGAAGCATCCTGAGTCAGATAACTATGGTGATGTCCCGGACTGGTAACAATAACATTGACTGTTTTTTCAAAAGAATTAAAATATACATCTCCTGCTGCCTGGATCTTAAGTGAAAGACCTCCGGCTTTCAGAGCAGTTACTGTATAAATTTTATCTTCTGTTTGAGTAATCCGGACGATTCCTTCTCTGGAAGGTGTTACGGTGATCTTACCTGTCAGATCAGTAAGATCCAGATCTTCTGTCTCATTTTCTTTCAGGGAAATATCTTCCTGTTCCAACACCTGGTTTCCCTTAATGATCTGGAATTCCCGGATGATCTGTCCCTTATAACGTCCGGAACCTGCAATGATCATCTGGGCTGTACCAGGCTCTTTGTTGTTTCTGTAGGAAATATTGTAAGTGATCTCTTCATCATCGTATTTCTGTACAATTTCCCTGATATCCGGCTCAATGGCACTTCCGTCTGCCTCAAATGGTACTGAAGGATCAAAATCAAGAATCACTTCATAATCAGAAATATCTGTCTGTTTCTGTACTTTACTGACAGAAACTTCGCATTTTCCACTTCCCTGAACACAGATGTAATAAGTTTTTTCTGCTTCCAGTGTTTCTGCACTGCTCATTTCTGTAAGATTCACGTCATCTCTGGCAAAAACTCCTGTAAATTCGTCTCCTTCCAGGACTTTCAGATCAATCTGATATGCCTCATTTTCCTGTGGGGTGAAAGAAAGATACTGACCATATTCACTGTCATTATAAGTGTCCAGTGTAAGTGTCCTGATCTCTCCTGCTGCGATGGTTCCCTGATCATTTTTCAGTTTCTGAACCAACTTATAATCATCCGGATTCCATTCATCCTCTTCCAATTCTTCTTCAGCCCCACATACCTGACAGATATGGATCAGGCTTCCTGCTTCTTCATAAGTAGGTGACTTGTCTGTTGATGCCATATGTGGTCCCCATCTGTGATCTGCCAGTTCACCTTCCGGATCTGTGATCTTTTCTTCATAGCCACATTCCGGATCTTCACATTTATATAATGTATAAGCCGGTTCCTGACAGGTAGCATCTACTGTCTGTGCTTTTGATGAGTCATAAACTGTATAATTGCCATTTTTATCCTGCTGTAAATAAGTATGGTGATGATCTGCCTTTGAGATAAAAATCTCTACTTCCAGGTCAAAGGAATCATAATATTCATCTCCTGTTGCCTGGATATGCAGTGTGACCTTGCCGTTTTTCAGAGTTCTGATCACATAAGTGCCTTCCTTATCTGCGTCTTCTGAGATCTCTACATATCCCTCTTCAGAAGCAGCAACTGTCACTGTACCAATCAGACCGCTGAGATCTATTTGGGTTTCTTCCTCTACGGTAAGTGTAATATCCTCCAGTTCTATGTCCTGAATGCCCTTTTCAATGGTAAATTCTTTGCGGATAACACCGGTAAAATTCCCATTACCTGTGATCACCACCGTAGCAGTGCCAGGTTTTTCATTGTTTTCGTAGGCGACATCATAAGTAATTTCCCCGGTGTCATCTTCGCTTTCTTCTTTTGGATAAACGTCCAGAACTTCCGGCTCCACAGCCTTTCCCTCGTAGAAATAAGGACCCTCTTCAAGATCCACCTGGTAATCAGAAATATCTGTAAGATTCTCTGTATCACCTGCGGAAACCGGAGTCCCTTCCCCTGAGCCATCGTCAAAGTCCGCTGATGGGCTTTCCACTTCGTTCTCTTCGCTGACATCTTCATTGTCTTCCAGAGCTATTTCCGTATCTGTTTCCTGAGTTTCTTCTGCTTCTGCCTGTATCTCAGATCCGAAGTCTGCCGTTGCAGCCCCTACTGTACTTCCTGTGGTACCAAGGCACATGGCTGCTGTCAGTATCATAGATAAGACTCTCTTTTTCATAGCATTTCTCCCTTCATTTTTATTTATATTTTACCATAGAGGTCCTGTAAAAATAAATAAGAAGCAGCAATTTTTTACAATTTTTCTGAAACTGTCTGAAAAAAAGACCAGAATACCACTATGCGGTTTCTGATCTTTTCTGTCAGTCCTCTGCATGATAAATGCAGATATATTTATTTTTCTCTGTTATAACAATCTGTTCTGTTTCCTCATTATATTCTGGAACAATATCCTCTGCCCAAAATTTTGTTTGCAGCATATTTTATTTGTATTTATCGTATCATTTTCCGCTGTTTTCCACTAATTGAATATAGTAGGAATATATAGGTATTTGTAGATTTTGTTTATAAGTCAAATATGCTATACTAAATTATTAATGATTTTAACTGGAGGTAATACCATGAAAAAAATCTATCTGGATCAGGCAAGCACTTCTTTCCCCAAATCTTCCTCTGTAGCAGATGCCGTTTATCAGTACTTGTCCGGTTCTCCGGTAAATGTAGGACGGGGAGGATATCAGGCTGCCTACGATGTAGAAGAAACAATTTTTGAAACCAGGGAACAGCTTCGCAGACTATTTCATTTTTCATCAGGAAAAGGAAAAAATATAATTTTTACTCCCAATATAACTACCAGTCTGAATATCCTTCTGAAAGGACTTCTCCGTCCCGGTGACCATGTGCTGGTCACCTCCATGGAACATAATGCAGTAATGCGTCCTCTGGTTCAGCTTGCCGGATCAGGGGTAACCTTTGACCGGATTCCCTGTACTTCTGATGGAAGTCTTCTTCTGGATCAGGCTGAAAAACTTCTGAAACCTTCCACAAGATTACTGGTATGTCTCCACGCTTCCAATGTATGCGGCACTATCATGCCTGTTCAGGATATTGGTGATTTCTGCAACAAACATGGGCTACTTTTTATTCTGGATACTGCTCAGACAGCCGGCACCATTCCCATTGATATGGAAAGTACTCATATTTCTGCACTGGCTTTTACAGGACATAAAGGACTTCGTGGTCCTCAGGGAACCGGCGGTTTTCTTATAAGAAATGAACTGGTCTCTCTGACAGACCCTCTCTTAAGCGGAGGTACCGGAAGTATTTCCCACACAGAAGAAATACCTAATTTTCTTCCTGACCGTTTTGAACCAGGCACCCCAAACATCCCCGGTATCCTTGGACTTCATGCCGCACTTTCTGATCTGGAACAAATATCTATGGAGGAAACTCTTCATCATGAGATGACTCTGACTCAGCAGTTTATAGACGGAATTCTGGAGCTGGATCCTCAGGAAAAATATCTAAGACTTATTGGCAGAAAAAATACCACTGACCGGTGTGCAGTGGTGTCTCTCCAGACCCTTCAGAAGGACATGGCAATGGTAGCCTATGAGTTAGATAGTACTTATGGCATCATGACCCGGGTAGGCTTACACTGTGCTCCCAGTGCTCACAAAACCCTGGGAACTTATCCAGAGGGAACCATCCGTTTTTCCTTTGGACCGGAAAATACTGCTGAAGAAATTGATCTGGCCATAAAAGCATTAAAAGAAATATTTAAATATCTATAAAATCGATTGAAAAATTCTAGCACAAATGGTACTATAAGCTAAAGCATATTTTCTATAAGTCTATGGCGTTCATGCCGTTCTATTATTCTAAATTCACTTCAGAAATCCATGCTTTTAAATCCACTCAATAATAAAAAGCAGGGGTTTCAGGTACAAAATTATACAGTACTTTACGTTTTTGACTCCTGCAGTTACAGGAGGTGCTGCCTATGGCAAAAAACAGAAAGAATCGTAAAGTCATACTGAAGAAAAATCAGACTGCTGAAAGAATGAACCATACACCGAAAGCAAACAGAAAATACAAGGACACAGTATTCAGGATGCTGTTTTCTGACAAAAAGAATCTGCTGTCTCTGTATAATGCAATCAACCGGACAGAATATGATGATCCCGAAAAACTGCAGATCGTGACACTAGAGAATGCAATTTATATGGGAATGAAGAATGATCTGGCATTTATCATCGACATGAATCTGTTTCTGTATGAACACCAGTCCACATACAATCCGAACATTCCATTAAGAGACCTGTTCTACATATCGGCAGAATACCAGAAACTGGTAGATCGTAAATCTCTGTACTCATCATCTCTCCAGAAGATACCGGCACCATACTTCATTGTATTTTACAATGGAACAGAGAAACAGGAAGAATACTGGGAAAATTCCCTGTCGGATGCATATGAAAACCTGAATGGAGAGCCAAGACTGGAGCTGAAAGTGATCACTCTGAATATCAACGAAGGACATAATAAAGAACTGCTGGAGCAGTGCCAGACCTTAAGAGAATATGCGCAATATGTAACAAAAGTACGTAAGTATGCAAAAGAAATAAATCTGGATGAAGCAGTAGAACGAACAGTAAACGAATGTATCCAGGAAGGAATTCTGAAAGACTTTCTCCGAGCAAACAGAAATGAGGTCATTGCGATGAGTATATTCGAGTATGATAAAGAAGAAGAGGAAAAGAAACTCCGGAAGGCAGAATATGAAGCTGGAATACAAGTCGGAAGGCAAGAAGGCAGACAGGAAACAAAAAAGGAAATAGCGTTACAGATGCTGAAAGCAGGAGTGCCTGGTGAAGAAATCGTACGATTTACAGGATATACTGTAGAACAGTTACAAAAGATAAAAGAAACTGCTATAAGACTGTAATTAATTGATTATATCTTATCTCCTATCTATTTATCTTTCCTGTTGACTCTATCTTATATTTCTATATTATGTAGATTACTTTTTACACCATTTTTATGACTGCATTCGCTTTTATTCCCATTTGCGGTTTTCACCTTTCTGGTCCGCAGTATTTATCTGTTTTATCACTACACTGATCACGATGTATCTGACTGGCGGAGCCACACAAAAAACCTGCGCAGCGACTCTTGGTACACTGGCAGGTGTGGTTCTTGCAGGAATCTCGGCATGGTGTTTCAGTAAAGCATCCGGGATCTCTGGTTATAATGTTTCTGATATTGAAACTCTTATGACTCTCTGGAATACCAATCGTATTCAGGTTGGCGGACTGCTTTTTTCCGGACTGCTGATCTCTTGTCTTGGCGCTGTCATGGATGTTGCCATGTCGATCAGCAGTGCAATCGATGAAATATATAAGCAGAAGTCTTATCTTACAAAAAAGCATAATTTTTATTATTACATAAAGAGCTTATCTGAAGAAATCTTTGATCTGTCCTACGATGATCTGCATCAATCGGTTTCGTGCTTCCACGCTTGCCCAGGCAATGTGTGGAGTGATGATAAGCTTTTTACTGTCTTTGATTTTAATCAATGGATTTGATGCGCTCATCGGTTCTTTGCATAATACATCAAGGCCGGCTGCCGCGATCGTACCTGATTCCAGCGCATCGCATAAATCCTGTTCTACCACGATCGGTCCTCTTCCAAGATTTAAAAAGATCGCTGTCTTTTTCATTTTTGCAAACGCTTCTTTATCCATCAGATCTTTTGTATATTCATTCAATGGAGCATGCACAGATACAATATCCGAGGTAGTGAGCAATGTATCAAAATCAACCTGCTCATAGCCTTCCTGTGGTGCACTTCCTGATGCAGAGTAATAGATCACATGTGCTCCAAACGCTTTTGCAATATCAGCAACTCGTCTTCCGATTGCTCCAAGTCCGATGATTCCCCAGGTTTTTCCATTGAGTTCATTAAAGTGCTCTCCAAAATGAGTGAAGATTGTATCATTTACGTACTTTTCATCTTTTACATACTCATCATAGTAACGAATCTTTTCTAACAGGTAGAATAATAATGCGAAAGTGTGCTGGGTAACGGATTCTGTAGAATATCCGGCAACGTTTCTCCATGCGATGCCACGTTTTTCCAGATAATCCTTATCCAGAATATTTGTTCCTGTAGCAGTTACGCATACCAGTTTCAGATTTTCTGCATTTCCAATGCTCTGTTCATTGATCTCGACTTTATTGACGATCAGAACTCCGCATCCTTTACGCGTTCCGGAACTTCTTCCGGAGAGGTAAATCCATATTTTACTACTTCTCCTAAAGCATCATATGCTGACAGATCAATGTCCAATACGTTTTGCACCGATCTCCACGGAATTTATAATGTTATCCACACTTCCACACTCTCCTGCGTGGATAGTAAATGGCATACATTTTCTTTGCTCATGCTTTTCAACACATCGTATCCTGCTTCCTCCAGGCTTTTTTCGATAGTTTCTGCTACTGTTTTTTATAAAAGGTTTGCTGGCCAAAATCCCAATGGCAACAGTTCTTTTAATGTAAATACATCATATTTTTCTTTGTTGATCGCCAAGATGATCTGGAATGTTTCCGGATCACAGAATTCCATCATAACCTGTCGGCACACCCCACAGGGTGCCGCATATTCAGTCAATACACCATTCTGTCCCCCCACGATACAGATGGCCTGAAATTCTCGGACTCCTTCACTGACTGCCTAAAAAAAAGCAGTTCTCTCCGCACAGTTTGTGGGAGTATACGAAGCATTTTCAATATTACAGCCCGTATATATTTCTCCGTCCTTTGTCAGAAGCGCTGCACCAACTTTAAATCCGGAATACGGAGAGTAGGAAAAATCCAACTGTCTGATCGCTATATCAATCAATTTTTCAATCATCGCTTTTTCCATCTAATCTCCTTTTGATTTGCTCTTATTTTTCTGCCTGATCTGCTTGGATCTTCTGAATAATTCTTCATAATATCTCTACCTTTCTATCAGAATTTTTTTATCTGCATTTTTCGTCATCATAAAAAACACCGCCCTTCTGATATTTATTATATCAGAAAAGCGGTTTTAAAGTTTTCTAAATTTGGTTAGATGTTTCTTCAGCTTTTACAAGAGTGATTTTTCCGTTATCCAGGCATTCTACAAACTTACGAACAAGCTCTGGATCAAACTGTTTGCCTGCATCCTGGATCAACTTCTCCCGTGCTACTTCTACAGGGAAGGCTTTCTTATAGCATCGTACGGATGTCATGGCATCAAAGGAATCTGCTACACACAGGATACGTGCAGTCAGTGGAATATCTTCGCCTGCGATCCGGCGCGGATATCCTTTTCCATCATAACGTTCATGGTGACCAATGACCGCCGGGATAACATAATCCAGTGACGGAAGATGTCGGATAATATCAATGGAAGCTTCTACATGACCTTTGATCATCTCATATTCTTCATCGGTCAGTGATCCAGCTTTATTTAATACACTTTCTGGAATACCAATCTTACCGACATCATGTAAGAGTGCTGCCTGGCGGATGATCTCGATCATATCTTCGTTCATTCTAAGTGCTCTTGCAAGTGCTGTTGCATAGTAAGCTACATTTGTAGAATGACTGAAGGTGTAATGGTCCTTTGCATCAATGGCTGCGGTCAATGCATAGATGGTTGACTCGTATTCTTTATAGATATGTGCATGGTTCTTTGCGTGAGCATTTTTATTGTTGTTGCGGAACATGGTATCAAAGACCTGAATTCCATTTTTTCCACTATGTTTTACGTGATAAACCGCAAGGTCAACATTTTCCATCAGCTCTTTGACATTCTTTGCCGCATATGGTGCAGCACTGATTCCTGCACTGACCGTGATCGGTTTAAGCTTCATGTCGATTCTGCAGTTATTCATAACATAAACCTGTTTTGCAATGGATTCCACCAGATTTCTGGCAGAGAAAAGATCGTATCCTGGAAGCAGAACAGCAAATTCTTTTGCACCATAGCGGGCAGTATATCCACTTTCTCCTACGCTGCTATTGATGATGTCTGCAATGCGCTGCAGGCACATGTCGCCTTCTTTTATACCATACAGCTGATTGTATAATTTAAAATCATCTACGTTGATAATGGACAGTGCCAGCGAAGCATCTCTGTTTTTCTCGAATTCTTCGTTAAGAACTTCATAAAAATATTTTCGATTTAATAAACCTGTCAGCTCATCGGTTCTTGCCTCAAGACGGGCGTTCTCATACAGCTTTGCATTTTTGATAGCAATAGATGCCACTGATGTGATGTTTGAGATTATCTCTACTTCATCATATGCCAGTCTCTTTTTTGAAGAAGATGATGTGATCAGAATCACTCCCGCAAGATTATCACCATCTTTTAATCCGGCACAGTAGCGTGTATGGTTTTTATCCAGCTGATGTTTTTCCTCTTCCCACATGGACTTGTACTCTACGGAGTAGCGGAAATCACGGTAAATGATCGGTTCTTCGTGGTCTTTCAGCCACTGGACCATTGGATTTTCTTCTTCAAGGGCAAACGCCAGATCACTTAACGGCTGATCACTTGCAATCCCGCGGTATGGCTCGCCAGGTCCATCCTGCATACAGATATAGATGTTTCCAACATCCATCAGATCTTTCATAACACGGATCGTTTTATCCAGGATTTCCTGAAGATCCAGTGTTTTGGAGATTGCTGAATTAAATTCTCTGATCTTCTCAGCCTGATGGTTTTCTTCTCTGACAAATACGCTGCGGATCAAAAGCTTCCACAGGAAGGTAAAGAATGCATAGATAACCAGGAAAACAATTGCAAAAACAAGAGTGTAAATTCGAGTATTCTTATCCGGCTGCATGTGGAATAAATTTTGCAGGGATGGAATAATATTTAAGAAAACAAGAATAGAAAACAGGAAGCCGACACCATAACACAGGGAAGGAGATGCCAGCATCTGCAGACGGAACAAGCGTCTGCGGATCAGTGCGTAGAACAGTAAAAATACGTTTACTACACCACTTAATATATCAATCGGAAATCCACTGAAGAACGGAATTCCAAGAAATGCATTTCCTAAGAATAATGCCAGAACTCCCAGCATGACTGGTTCGTACTGGACTTTCATAGTCGGATTGTTTTTACAGATCCGTACTATAACTTTAAATAGATGGATCAGGAAAATTGCCGCCGGTATAAAAAATACGATGATCGAAGGCCTGATCTCATATACAAAAGCTACAGCTCCATTTTTTTCAACCATGTTCGGGGATTCAAGGAAAACTCCAAATTGTGCGTTCACCCAGAAACAGATCAACATAATCACAAAGTATATTCTCCCTGAAAGGCCGTTCTTTTCACCGCCAAAAGCAAGTATAAAACGGTAATACGCATATGGCAGAAGCAAAATTCCCAGCAGGGAAACCTGGTACCAGAATTCACATCCAGGCCAAAGCTGTGCTCGCATAAAGGCAGAGCCTCCGGTCCAGAAAAGCAGGCCTGTCAGCACCACCAAAAAACTGTTTATTATTTTATTTCTCTTTGCCGTCAAAAACATCAACAGCATAAATCCATAGCACAGCATGGCTATGATCGATATATATCCATAGGTTCCCATAAACTCCCCTTACTCTACTCTTGTTTTCATTCTTATTTTTAATCTTATCTCACTCTGTTCAGGCTTTCCTGTATATCCAGCAGTTCCTTCAGTTCATAATGAGAAGGACTCATCTGATGTATCTTTTTGCCGGTCTTTTTCTCATAGGCTTCAAATGTCCCACAAGTAAAGATCGTTACCTGCAGAGGATCCATTCCAAGGATCTTTTTCAGGTCTCTGTAATCCTGATCAATATATTTGAAATATGTACTCAAAAGATCCTTCAAAATATTTGTGCTCATCGCAGTGTTGAGCAGTGCGTCACGTTTCAGTTCCACATACATATGCAGATATGGACGATTCTGTTCATTATATTCTTTTGTTGCAACCCAGTTTATGATCGGCAGCTTTGAAAGAGCGATCACACTTCGGATTCCGTTTTCCGAAATCCTTGTAAACCCAGCAATATCAATGATCCACGGCACTCGGTCCACATATTCAAAGCGCGGGATTTTTGTCTCATCTTCGCGGTTCTCCAGACCAACGCAGCGATACATATCACCACAGCGGTAGCGGGCAAATGCGCCACCTTTGAGAATAGTAAATACGAGTTCGTATTTTTCTCCCGGCCGAACTTCATCCATCAGATACGTCGGCGGAATGTAAGAAGGATCCTCGTAATTTCTGATCATATCCTTCTCGGTAATAAACTCATAAAACGCTGTATCCGGGAAGAAATACATTCCTTTTCTTGTCCAGGTCTCTGTACCCATAATGGATGGCTCCGTGCCGGCAAATAATTCCATTGGACGGATTCCCCAGAGTTCTTCAAGATCATCCTTGTAACAGATGTTATCCGTGCCGGCCACCATAAATCCTTTCAGATGGAAAAGATCTTTTGGAAGCATTGCCCGATTCTCTTTTTTGCAGCGACGCTTCGCCTGTATCAGACGTAATATCATATGCGGCTTGCATTTCATGAGACTTGACAGTTCGACTCCGCCGCCTCCACCACCGCTTGTCAATGAAGAAAGACTCAGACTTACTGCATAGGCTACGCTTCCAAGTCCAAAGAAAAATCCAAGATCTTTCTTCATTGCCATCTTAAAGCCTAATTTATTTCTTTCGCTGAAGCTCATATTTACGGCTTCTTTTACTGCTGGCAAAAATTCAATACTGATCTCCTCACCCAGTGCCAACGGAAAAAGTCCGGTAGCAAAAGGAAGCGGTGCCAGCGCATACAGAAATTTATCCGTAGCAGCCACATCAAAGGCTCCTTTTTCTTTACTGGTCGATAAAATCAGACATGCTGTGACATTATTTCGATAGGTATCCAGCATGCTTCGAGTATACGGAGCAACCTTGATCGGATGTTTTCCACCCTCCCAGGTTGTCTGAATCCAGATGACCGGATTCCCCGGAAGCATATCCGGCTGCTTGGCAAGCAGAATATCTGCATAATCATCATAAGTTGTCAACGGCACCATTTTTCGGAACTCGTCCAGATTTTTTGGATGCTTTCCTTTTAAAATGGACTGTCCCAGACCACAGTTGCTCCACAACTTAACCTGTTCCTCCATCAATCGCCGCTGAATCTTCATGTATCCATCCATCGACAGATCCAGGAATCCACAGTACTGCTGCCAGATTTCTTTATACTGTTGTTTTTTTAATTTTTCTTCTAAATTCATAGTCTGTCCGCTCCAGATCGATCATTGTTTTCTGATACTATGCAGGCATGCCTGTATGCTTTCTCTATTCGGTATTAAAAACGGAGTTGTTTTCTGATATTCCCCATAATTAAAAAATGTCTGTGGAAAAGTCCACAGATCCTGAAAAATGATATACAGATAGTTCCAAAAAATCATAAGTAGAAAATAGATTCCCTGTCTCCATCCACCAAACATTCCCCACATGCAAAGATATGCCCCTGCGAACCACAAAACTCCGGGATGACGGCACAAGCCGTACACACCCTCAGTATATGCAGTGCGTAATTTGTTTTCTTCACAGTAAGTCTCTTCAAAGGGAAGGGCAAAAAACAGGGTATATATAAGAAGTACAAAGAAGCCCAGAGCTCCGATTCCAAATCCGAGCATACTTCCGATTCTGTGCTGGCACTGTCCCCACAAAAGCCAGAGCTCCACAATGAGTGATAAAGCCACCAGAACCGTCCCCAATGCGAAAAATTTTTGTAGAAATGCATTTTTCTTTTTAATGCTGTTTATATCATAAATAAAATACAGGAGAAATCCTGCACTCCCTAAAATGAACTGCCACATATTTTCTCTCCCAATTTTGTACATAATAACACATAAATGCCTTGTCATACACGTTAAATTATAATAAAAGAGACAATAAATAGCAAGTGCTATTTACTCAGACTGTAGACAAAGTCCTGCTTTTGCAGGGTTTTGTCTACAATCTGAAATCGGCTGCAGCCGATTGTTTTTTCTATTTGTACACGTTGTTCTGCATTTGGATAGATTCTTACTTTTACTGCCCGATTTATTTTTCTCACCTTATTCCTACCTGTTTACAAATGATTTCAATTGCTATTTCTGAACAATATGTTCTTTTTTCATTATAATGAAAGTATCAAAAAATCCATCGTTAATGGTCTTGGAATTTCTATTCTCTCATCTCGTTCTGTCACAGATCTGGAAAAAACAAAGCAGATTCTTCTTTTTCCACTGGAAGAATCTGCTCATAAACGTAATTTTTATATTGTATACAATAAAAATCGGATACTGAAACCTCAGGTACGTCTGTTTATCCACTATGTAAAAAATTTTTATACAGAAAACTGATTTTACCAACACTTCTTGCAGGCTTCATATCCTTCTGCCAGCGCCTGGGATTCTGTTTC
Source organism: uncultured Blautia sp. (assembly GCA_900551715.1). GTDB lineage: Bacteria > Bacillota > Clostridia > Lachnospirales > Lachnospiraceae > Blautia_A. Next base: position 38,445 of record URXG01000010.1, read on the forward strand.
CTGATGTGCATTGGCAGGATTCATATTGCCACAGTCGGGAATGCTGTGATATTTGCTTCCTGTAGCAGAGATCCATACCATAGCTCCTACAGGTGTGGTATCTTCTGTAGTTGTCTCCTGTTCCTGAACTGCAGTACTCTCCTGGTACTGAGAAGATGCAGATACTGTATCCGAAGATGTGCCGTCTCTCTCATCTCCCGGTGTATAGTCATTACAGGGTTCCTGATTCCAGTCAATAGTTTCGCCGTTGGAAAGTGCAATGCAGGTACCCTGCTCGTCTGTACGGTATACCGGTATATCCATATCGGATAATTTACCCATGGTTTCTGCAGTAGGATGTCCGTAGGAATTGCCTGCTCCACAACTTACCACAGCCCATGAAGGGGATGTTGCTTCCAGAAGATCCCAGGAAGTAGATGAAGAAGATCCATGATGCCCCAGACAGAGAACATCACTGTCCAGATTCATTCCGGTACTGATCATATCCTGCTCACTGGTTTCCTCTGCATCTCCCATAAACATGAAACTGTTATCCCCGTTTACAAGACGGATCACAACAGAGTTATCATTACTGTTCTGGGAAATTCCGGAAGGTGCCATAACTGTAAAACTTCCGGTTCCAAATTCAAAAGTATCTCCCACAGAAGGATACTGCACACTGATTGCATTGGCTGTGGCAGTGTTCATGAAATCATTGAACAGCTGAGAAGTATGTACATAATCAGAACCAAGAATATTTTCCACTTCAAAATTATTCAGGCAGGCGATCAGACCTCCCAGATGATCCTCATCATAATGGGATGAAATCATATAATCAATGGTTTCTACCTGCTGATCTTTCAGGTACTGTACCACCTGATCTGCATGAGACCGGCTGCCGCCATCATAAAGAAGATTTTCTCCTGCTGACTGCACCAGTATGGACAACCCCTGCCCTACATCAATAAAATGCACTGCCATATCTCCTGTGGCAGCTTCCACCTGAATAAAATTTCCCGGCATTACCAGAGAAAGCACCAACAGTAACGATGCAAGAAATGCTGTTACTTTCTTTTGTTTTTTCATAATTCCATAATTCTCCTTCGTATTTCTCCACTTACATCTTCAAAAAGAAGATCTCTGTTATAGCGGATATATCTTTCGCATTCATAAGTTTCCAGGAAACGTACACAGTAAAAATCTGTATTCATGCCTGAAACAAACATTACCATTTCCTGACTGTTATAAAAAGCTGCCTCCATAAAATCAAAAGCATATTCCAACATGTCACCAGCCTGATCCCAGGCATCTTCCCACTGCTGCCTGTGGCTTCCAAAAGCTGTCCGCAGAAGATTAAATGCTTCCTCACCCTGAGCTTCGCTGTTTTCTTTCAGGATCTTTGTATATTGATTCAGAATATCCAGTGCTTTGCGGAGGCTGTATTCTTTCCTGTGTTCCAGAAGACCCGCTTTCTTTTTGTGGAGCAACTCTCCCTGAAGATTGTCCACATAATCACCCAGCCTCTGGGCTGCTTTTCCACCGGCAAAATCTGTTTTCAGTTCTTTCAGCACAGCAAACACCTGATCCAGCACTTCTTCTCTCAGAATCACCTGGCGGATTGCCTGACGGACACCTGAAAAAAGAAGATTTACCACACTGACCTTTTCATCAAATGACGCATGGGCTACTTTTTTGACCATGGATTCGGAATTCTGACCTTTCAGAATTTCTGCAATCTGATAATCTTGCTGGTATTTTTGATACAGTTCGTAATATTCTGCAAATTCTCTGGATACCCTTTCATGCTGAATATACTGGCTAACTACCTCACAGGTCACTCCTTTGTGGAGACTTTCGTATACTTTCATCAGTCTGGACAGATCTTCCCAGCCTCTTGGTGTGGCAAACTGTTTCCCGTCAATAGTAGTTTCCATCTGATAAAAACAGTTGTTGCGTAATTCCAGATAGGAAAGGATAGCAGGATGAAGATTTTCTTTGTATGCATATTCCTTCCATACCTGAAAGTCCGGCTCCACCTGGATCTTTTTAACTCTATCAAGAGTTACCACATCAAAATCCCGGACAGACTTATTGTACTCCGGCGGATTTCCTGCTGCCACAATAATCCACCCCTCCGGAATCTTATGATTTCCAAAAGTCTTACACTGAAGGAACTGCAGCATGGCAGGAGCCAGTGTTTCCGAAACGCAGTTGATCTCATCAATAAAAAGAATTCCTTCTTTCAGACCTGTATCTCGCATTTTGTCATAAATACTTGCCACGATCTCACTCATGGTATACTCTGTGGCAGAATATTCCCGTCCCCCATATTCCTTCTTTGAAATAAAAGGAAGTCCAATGGCACTCTGTCTGGTATGATGGGTAATGGTATAGGAAACAAGCGCTACTTTACACTCTCTTGCAGCCTGTTCCATGATCTGGGTCTTTCCGATTCCAGGTGCCCCAAGGATCAGCACCGGTCTCTGGTGAATAGAAGGAATCACATATTCTCCATATTCGTCTTTCATAAGATAGGCCTGTACTGTATCCATAATCTCCTGTTTCGCCTGCTTAATATTCATAATTACCTAACTTCCTCTCTCGTTCCAAAGTTTCTGTATCCAGGATCAGTTTGATGGCCCAGGGCGGCACATCCACATCCCGGTAATCATCTTTCATAAAAATAAACGCTGTCTCATAAGGAGGCATTTTTCCGGGAAAAGTGCCGTATCCGTCTGTAAAATAAAGAAGTCCCCGCAAACGGGTAAACGCTCCCATTTTCAGAAGATGATCCACATAGGTAAATGCCGGGCGGAAATCGGTTCCTCCAAAACCTTTTACTGTTAAATCACTGAGATATGTCTCCATCTCCTTCTGATTATGAATCACAACATCTTCCTGAATACGGTCATCGCACTGAATGATATGCACCTGTATTTTCCTGAAAAAACTCTCTGACTCTGCCAGCACACTGTAAGTTTCTTCCAGAAATCTGCGGATCAGACTTCCATTACAGGACATGGAGGTATCTACCACAATGACAAAATCTTCGATTTTTTTCATTTCTTTTGTTTCCAGAGGTTCGATCAGTGGCATATTTCCATAAGTTTCCATGCCAAAGTTATAATAAACAGGATCAAAAGAATCCATGTCTACCTGCATTTCCTCTTTCAGCACAGAAAATTTCCGGAGAAATTCCCGGTAGTTATATCTCTTACGGTTTTCTGCCTGAAGATGCTCCATAAGTCCCTGAGAATCCCCTGCTGCTTCTTTTGAAAAAAGCTCCATTTCCGTCTGCATCTTCCGGCGCATTTCCTCCCATTGCTTCTGTCTGGAAAGCAAGCCCTTTTTGTTCTCGGAAGAATACCAGAAATGATGATCGTCTTTTCGGAATTCCTGTTCCAGTTTCTTCAGAGTTTCTTCAGATTCTTTTTCCAGAATCCGATACAGTGCCTCTGCTGTAAAAACACTGAACTGGTCTTTCCATTGAATATATTTTTCTCTCCGAAAACTGCATGGTCTTATATAAACCACTTTTTCATAAAGTTCATCCAACACATGCTCTACTGTAATATCTGCTGCCAGATCCCAGATTGGAATATCCCGTTCTTTTCTGTACCAGAGATGGCAGAAAAGACAGTGAAAAAGCTCATGAAGATACATTCTGTTAATAGGAACTTTGTATTCCATAAACTGATTTATTAACCACTGAGGATTCACGTAAAGAAGTTTTCCGTCTGTTCCCATATTTCCGGTTCTGCCGGAAGGAACTACCTTAAGTGCACTTAAGGCTCCATATAGGAAATGCATGGAAACTGCCAGTTCATTTCTGGAATTTTTCATAATATCCTGACAGATATTCAGGATCTCTTCTTCTTTTTTTCGCTGCTCATGAACAAAATTTCCAAATTTATCCTTTTCTTTTTTCACAATTCAAATGCCTTCCTCTTCTTTCTTCCATGAGTACCCAGCTCATTCATAAGAATACTGACCCATCTGGAATCGCCCTGCTGCTGTGCTTTTTCCAGAACTTTCTCTATCTGGACCCGGTCTGGTTTCAGGCTTCTGATGATCTCTGCCATATCCGTATATGCCTTTATTTTTCCCAGGTACAAAAAAGCTTCTTCCATATGTTCTTTCAGATATTCTCTGTATTTTTCTTGAGCTGTTTCGGTCAGTCCCACAGGGTAAAGAAGCCTGTCCAGTGCAAGTTTCAGCACCACTTCTGCCTGTTCCCAGGCTACAGCATAAGGAAAAAGTTTATCATATTCCAGAATGTTCAGAGTTCTGTGAAGAAAGCTGTTACGATAGCGGATGCCACTTCCATGAACATGATTTTCCAGAATCCGGGCAGGTGTGTTTTCCACTCCTTCTTCAAAAAATTCCGGGAACCAGAATCTGGCTCTGGCTCCATTTTGTTCTATTTCTACCAGAAGGGTTTCCGGCAGTTCTGTAAGAAAATCCCGCAGACAGGATTCTCCTTTTTCGTCTGTTTTTACATGGATATATTCCATGCGATGACAGCCTGTAAGTGCCCCTGCTCCAAGATCCTTAAGATTTCCCTGAAAACTGATCTTTTTCAGTTGAAAACAGTTATAAAAAGCATATCGGCCAATTTTACGGAGTCTGGATGGAAGATAAAGTTCTGTAAGACGATTTCCTGCTATGTCCGGATATTTATCCGGATCTACTGTTCCCTCTTCGCTGTAGATTCTGTCATTTTTCAGATAGCTCTGGCGATCATCTTCATCCAGCCCTTCTGAAAAAATGTAGGAAGCAAGTTCTGTTACAGGCTGTCCGTCTATCTCTTCCGGAAGTTCCAGAATCCCATCTGATCCCAGACACCGGTCAATACAGATGCCATTTTTGTTCTGATGATAGAAACAGATCATATGCTTTCATCTCCTGTCCCTTTTTCTCCCAGACGTATCTTTTCCATTTCTGCCTGTAATTCCTCCGACATGTTGTCAAAAAGATAATTTTTGCTGCTCTGACGACGCTGGTGCCATTCCTGTCTTGCTGCTTTTTCTGTATCTTCGATTTCTTTCTGAAGGCCTCTGGCAGAAATCCTGTGTGCTCCCTGTCCCATAATGATGATCTGTTCCAGACCGTCGGATGTGGCAACTGTCACCTGATTCTGTCTGCCAATCTTATGAACTGTTTTTTCAATAAACTGATCTGCAGTTTCAGCTTCTTTCGTGTATACCACATAAATATTATGATAAGGTATAATTTCTTCCTGATGTCCTTCTACTTTGTACGCATCAAATACAAGAATCAGAGTACATTTGCGATAGCCCTGATAATTACTCAAAATATCTTTCAGCTTGTCACAGGCTGCATGGATATTTTCTTTTGCAAGTTCATTCAACTCTTCCCATGAAAAAATAATGTTATATCCATCTACCAGAAAATATTCTTCTTTTTTCGGTTTGCCTGGTCTGTAACGGACTGTATCAGAAGAAGCATTCACTGTTTTTTTCTGGAAAGCACTGCGGTTCTGTTTTACAGGTCCGAAGGTTCTCTCAAAAATTGCTTTCAGTTCTTCTTCATCCTCGTAACTTCCACTGTAAGAATAGCTGGAACCTTTTTTGCCTGATTTTCCACCTTTTCTTTCATTTTTTTTGAAATTATCCACCGGAAACTCTTCGATTTCCCCGGTATCCACATCTTCGTACCAGACTTCTGCATTCTCTGTAAGCGCATCCATATCCAGCCCTGTCTGAAGGTGCATATATTCTTCTACCTGATACCATGGCACAATAAATCCGGCTCCATGGGCACAGAAAACAGAACCTGTAGGATTATCCAGATCACGTTCGGAATCGTAACCATAAGCAGCTACTACCTCATCCTGATTCCTGCATGGTGCATAGCCTTTCAGGCTGCAGAACAGCCTGCCTCTGCCACTGGTATAAGACACTACCTGTTTCTGATAATCACGCATCTGAGACACTGCTGCTGTACCGGTAAGTACTGCTATTTCCCCTTCTGTTTCCGGCGGATCAAAAGTCCCCTGCATTTTCTGGACATCGGACATGGCTCTTCCGATAAGCTCTGCCGGTACTTCCAGACGAAATTCATAATAAGGTTCCAGAAGGATGTTTTTTGCCTTTTTCAGTCCCTGACGAACAGCCCGGTAAGTGGCCTGTCGGAAATCTCCTCCCTCTGTGTGTTTTGTATGAGCCCTTCCAGTAAGAAGAGTGATCTGTACATCTGTCAGAGGCGAACCTGTCAGAACTCCCAGATGTTCTTTTTCTTCCAGATGGGTAAGAATCAGTCTCTGCCAGTTCTTTGCAAGGACATCTTCACTGCATGCTGTAAAAAACTGACATCCGCTGCCTGGTTCTCCCGGTTCTATGAGAAGATGAACTTCCGCATAATGACGAAGAGGTTCAAAATGTCCTACGCCTTCTACAGGCTCTGCAACAGTTTCTTTGTAGACAATATTTCCGGTGCCAAATTCTACTGCCACATGAAAGCGTTCCCAGATCAGACTTTTCAGAATCTCAATCTGCACCTCTCCCATAAGCTGTACATGAATCTCGCCCAAAGTGCTGTCCCAGAGAATATGAAGCTCCGGTTCTTCTTCCTCCAGCTGTCGGAGATTCAAAAGCATCTTGTGAGGATCACAACCTTCCGGAAGCTGGATCTGATAATTAAGAACAGGCTCCAGTACAGGAAGTTCTGATTCTTTTTCTATTCCAAGTCCCTCTCCGGGATAAGTTCTGGTAAGTCCGGTCACTGCACAGACAGTACCTGCCGGAACTTCTGTTGCTGTGTCAAATTTCGCTCCGGAATACAGACGGATCTGATCAATCTTTTCTTCCCAGCTTTCCTGTTGTTTCTGTCCCGGAAGGAGACGGTTTTCTTTCTTTTCGTTATGAAGTACCGTCTTTACTTTCAGAGTGCCTCCTGTGACTTTCATATAGGTAAGACGGTTTCCCTGGTTATCTCTGGCAATCTTGAATACCTTGGCACCAAATTCTTCCGGATACTCTGGTTCCCAGGTGTATTTTTCAAAATCTCTCAGAAATTCTTCTACTCCTTGCATTTTCAGTGCAGAACCAAAATAGCAGGGGAAAATTTTTCTTTTCTTTATAAGAACAGCAATTTCTTCTGTGGTCATCTCTCCTGTTTCCAGATATTTTTCCAGAAGAGTCTCATCGCAGACTGCAATATTTTCCAGAAGGATGTCCTGGCTCTCTCCAAAATCCATGCAACTACCGGCCAGACGTTTCTGAAGATCTTCCAGAATGTGGTCATGATCTGTACCCTGCTGATCCATTTTGTTGATAAAAAGAAATACCGGGATCTGGTATCGTTCCAGAAGCTTCCACAATGTCATAGTATGGCTCTGCACTCCGTCCATGCCGTTGATCACCAGCACTGCATAGTCCAGCACTTGTAAGGTACGCTCCATCTCAGCGGAAAAATCCACATGTCCCGGAGTATCCAGAAGTGTTACTTCCATATTACTTGTTTTCAGTATTGCCTGCTTGGAAAAAATCGTGATGCCTCTTTCTTTTTCCAGTTGATAAGTGTCCAGAAACGCATCTCCATGATCCACACGACCAAGTATGCGAATCTCTCCTCCCAGATATAGCAGACCTTCTGATAAAGTTGTCTTGCCGGCATCTACATGAGCCAGCAAACCTGTCACTAGTTTTTTCATAAAATCCTCGTTTGTAGTGTTATTCTGTTTTTTCTTTCTGATACAGAGGGGCAAGACGACGTACTACCATCTCACTGATCCGGATCAGTGTATCAATATCTTCATCCGGATTATTCAGGTAAGCATGAAAGCAACCCTGAATGCAGCAGGAAAGAAGAATATTTTTTTCTGTGTCATTTTTGTATTCCGGATATTTCTGCCAGATCAGTTTCTTCAGCTCTGTTTCCAGACAGTCCCCAAGATGACTTTTTTCTTTTCCTGAAAAAAGAATCTTGATCAGGGCATTGCTGGAAGTCAGCGCCAGAAACATATTTCTGGTAAAAATATCCGGGTTCTGAATGGGATTTTCCTGCTGACGGTATACATTCCGTATAACCTCTGTAATAGTATCTGCTTCCATAGTCTCTGCCAGTGCATAAATATCTTCATAATGGCTGTAAAAAGTTGATTTGTTAATACATGCCAGTGTACACAGCTCCCGGACAGTGATCTTTTCAAGATTTTTGTGGGAACGCAGCTCCAGGAAAGCATTTTTGATGGCTCTTTGAGTTTTTTCTATTCTGATATCCATAAGTTCTTCCTTTTTTCCGACATTTATGCCGAAAAGTTGTTTATCCACCGTTTTTGTAGAATTGTTGGTGGATTAAGACTTTTGTACCCTGGTATTATTATAATCATCAAAACAACTGTTGTCTATTATAGATTGTTCAGATCCTCATAAATGGAATAAAGGAGAGAAAAATGGATTTTTATGGTTTTTATACAGGAAAAATTTTTGACGCCTATCAGTACCTGGGCGCACATGTTGTAGAAGAAGGCGTAGTTTTCCGTACTTTCGCACCTTCTGCCTCACGCATCACCCTCATCGGTGAATTCAACCACTGGCAGGAATGGGAAATGAATCGGGTTTCTGATGGAAATTTCTGGGAACTCTATGTTCCTGATGTCAAAGAAGGTCAGATGTACAAATATAAAATTTATGACCGCAATGACAATCCGGTAGATCACTGTGATCCTTATGGGTTTGGCATGGAGCTTCGTCCCAACAGTGCTTCTATAGTACGCGACATGTCACAGTACCATTTCAAGGACAGTGAATGGATGCAGAACCGCAGCGACTGCCGCCAGAAACCTCTGAACATTTATGAAGTGCATTTTGGCTCCTTCCGAAAGCCTTCTGATAAAGCAGATGACTGGTACAATTACGAAGAAATGATTGATATTCTTATCCCTTATCTGAAAAAAAACGGCTATAACTATCTGGAGATCATGCCTCTCAACGAATATCCCTGTGATGAATCCTGGGGATACCAGGCAACAGGTTTTTTCAGTCCTACTTCCAGATATGGTACCGCAGATCAGCTGAAAGCTTTTATAAATGCATGTCATAAAAATAATATTGGTGTGATCATGGATTTTGTGCCTGTACATTTTGCTGTGGACGGATACGGTCTTGCCAACTATGATGGAACTGCCCTTTATGAATATCCAAATTCAGCCGTAGGTGTCAGTGAATGGGGAAGCTGTAACTTTATGCATTCCAGAGGAGAAACAAGAAGTTTCCTTCAGTCCTGTGCCAATTACTGGCTTACAGAATTTCATATGGACGGTCTGCGTATGGATGCTATCAGTCGTGCCATCTACTGGCAGGGTGATCCTGCGAGAGGAGTCAATTTGAATGCTGTAGAATTTCTTCAGTATATGAATCAGGGATTGAAAGGAATTCATCCTTCTGCTATTCTTGCCGCTGAAGATTCTACTTCTTTCCCCAAAGTAACAGACCCGGTAGATCAGGGTGGTCTAGGTTTTGATTATAAATGGGACATGGGCTGGATGAATGATACACTGGATTATTTCCGTACTGCCCCTGAATACAGAAGTGACAATTATCACAAACTGACTTTTTCCATGATGTATTATTATGATGCCCGTTTCCTGCTTCCTCTTTCTCATGACGAGGTAGTTCACGGAAAGGCTACTATCATGCAGAAAATGAATGGTGACTATGATGGAAAATTTCCTCAGGCCCGGGCTCTTTATATGTACATGTATGCACATCCCGGAAAGAAACTGAATTTTATGGGAAATGAAATCGGACAGCTTAGAGAATGGGATGAAAAACGTGAGCAGGACTGGATGCTTCTGGATTATCCGGTTCATGAGGGATTTGCTCATTTCATGAGAGATCTTAATAAGCTTTATCTGGAACATTCTGCTTTCTGGGAAAGAGATTATTCTGCTGACGGTTTCCAGTGGATCGACTGCCATCAAGAAAGTAAATGTATCTATGTTTTCCAGCGAAACGGTAAAAAAGAAAGTATCATTTCTCTTTTTAATTTTTCTGATCAGGAACAGGAATATGAACTGAATCTTCCGGGAGTGGATAAGATCAAGGAATTACTGAACAGCAATCTGGCTGTTTATGGTGGAAGCCAGAAACGGAAGGGTGGAGTGAAGACATTAAAAAATGGAAAGATCGTACTGACCCTTCCAGCTTACTCTTCTGTCTATTATATGATATAGGGCCCCGCATGAGAGAAGGGGGATTGGTTTAAAACAGAAGGCTGTGAAAAGATAATAGTTGCATGGGGACGCTTGATCATGGTACGGAACAACAGATTGCCGGATAGTGCTGGCTTCCTGATTCGATTCGGGCGCTGATTTACTGCCAGTCGGGCAAACTCACACCTCCGGTGTTCAAACAATGCCCTTGGTGGCAGTAGCTAACCCAAATCTCATCGACGGAATCTGCGCAGGTATCCGGTCAATCATGTTGTTCGTATCCATGGCATCAAGCTGTCCCATCCATACTCTACATCTCCTGTCGCAGCCTTCTGAGTTTTAACAGGTTCTGTTCTTCTCTCATCCACCCCGAAGAGAGTCACAGCTCGCTCCGCTTCGCTGCTTGTTCACACGCTTCGCGTGCTGTAGCTGCCCGGTCGTACAAGTGGCGTGGAAGCTCCCTCCTTATTGGGGAGTCTCCACGCCGCTAGCTGGGATAAAGTACGGTGCAAGATGGAATAAAAGAAGAACTTCAGCGAAGGATTTCCATGGTTATCTTCTGGTACTATCTCCTTGAATAACTTCGTCAAGATTCTTGTCTATACAGGTTTTTGCGTTGATGCAGAAAACGGATTGTCTGAGTCGCAAAGCGACGAGTTTGACGTTTTCTGTATCGCTCTTAGCAAAGTTCTGTATTGCATAGAATCTTAGAAGTTATGAACCGGAGATATATCCAGAAGATAATCACTGGAAATCCATCATACTGAAGTTCACTCTTACTCCCCGATCTGTACCGGGAATTCTTTATTGTCTGCCATAACGAAGGGCAAGTTCCTTCATATACTCCTGAAGTTTCTCACTAAACTGACCAGGTACTAATCTCCACTTCCAGTTTTTCCCAAGTGTAGATGGCTGGTTCATTCTTGCAGAATTATCAAGTCCCAGGTAATCCTGCATAGGAATAATACAGAAATTTCCTACACTCTGCATTGCAAGGCAGATTATTTTTTGCGCCAGTTCTGTTCTGGAGGAATGAAAATCATTGAGATATTCTCTTACCTGTCTTCGTTCAGAGGGAGTGATATTATCCAGCCAGGAAATTAAAGTCTCGTTGTCATGAGTTCCTGTGTAAACCACGCAGTTGTTTGGGTAATTATGTGGGAGATAATCACTGGCATTTCCTGTATCCCGTTCGTCAAAAGCAAACTCAAGAACTTTCATGTTAGGATAGCCACTTTCCGCTACCAGATGTTTTACAGTGTCTGTCATATAGCCAAGATCTTCTGCGATAATCGCTCTCTCTCCAAGTCTGTCAGAAAGCGTTCGGAACAGATCCATGCCGGGACCTTTTTCCCACCAGCCATTTTCGGCAGTTTCGTCCCCATAGGGAATTGCATAGTATTCATCGAATCCCCGGAAGTGATCGATACGGACTACATCATAAAGCCGGAAACAGTTGGAAATTCTTTTTACCCACCAGTCAAATCCTGTATTACGGTGAACTTCCCAGTTGTAAAGAGGATTGCCCCACAGCTGTCCTGTAGCAGAAAATCCATCTGGCGGACAACCTGCCACCTGGGTAGGGCAGTTCTTTTCGTCCAGTTTAAAAAGTTCCGGATTTGCCCATGTATCTGCACTATCCATTGCCACATAAATCGGTATATCCCCAATGATCTGAATGCCATTTTCATTGGCATAAGATTTCAGGCGCATCCACTGCTGACGGAATTTGAACTGCATATACTCCTGAAATTCAATCTCAAAGTACATTTCTTCTCTGTAATAATCCAGAGCATTCTGCCATCGAAGACGGATATCTTCAGCCCATTCACTCCACTGTACTCCACCGAAACGTTTTTTTACTGCCATAAAAAGTGCATAGTCCTTCAGCCACCATGCCTCTTCTTCCTGGAATTTGCGGAATTCCGGATTCATATAAATGTTGCTCCGTTCGTAGGCTTTGCGAAGAAGCAGGAATCTTCCTTCATAAAGTTTTGCATAGTCAACCTTTGACTGATCAGTTCCAAAATCAACTGCATCGCATTCTTTTTTCGTCAGGACACCTTCTTTGATCAGTTCTTCCAAACTGATAAAATATGGATTTCCTGCAAATGTGGAAAAAGACTGATACGGCGAATCGCCGTAGCTGGTCGGTCCCAGTGGCAGGATCTGCCAGTAGCTTTGTCCTGCTGCTTTCAGCTGATCTACAAATTCATAAGCACTTTTATCAAAACATCCGATTCCATATTTAGATGGCAGACTGCTTACCGGAAGCAACACACCACATTTCCTTTTTTCTGACATTTTCTTTCCTCCCCTGTGTTACTTTAACGCGAAAACCAGGCATCGTTTCACACCTGGCATTCCTGTTTTTACTATATTTTGACATATGGAAAGGTAAAGCGTCAATATTAAGAATTAATGGTTTATGTTATTTTTTTAAGATTATTGAAATCAAATAAATTATCAAAAAATAGATTACTCCTCCATCCTCTGTACAGAGTATGCAAAATGGAAAAGCACCTTTTGCTGCCTGTATGATCGAACTTGTTATGCGTATCCTTGCCACAGTTGGATTTTCCGGTATCATTGGCTATACTTCTATATGTATTGCCAGCCCTCTGGCATGGTTTGGAGCCTGTGTGCTACTGATTCCTGTCTACTATAAGATGATGAAAATACCTGATAAATTCAAGAATGCCTCTGCATTCTTGCTGCGAGATGCGCGTCATGCAATGCATGA
>URXG01000011.1 GCA_900551715.1 uncultured Blautia sp.
AGAGACAGTGGACAGACTTCTATCCAAACGGTGACTTCGCAGAAGCTATGCTGAATACATCCTTCGACTGGAACGGAGCACGTGAGCCGTACATCCTCGCTACAGAGAATGATGTTCTCAACGGTCTTGGAATGATGTTCATGAAACTTCTTACAAACAGAGCTCAGATCTTTGCTGATGTTCGTACATACTGGAGCCCAGAGGCTGTTAAGAAAGCTACAGGATATGACCTTGAAGGTGTAGCTAAAGAAGCTGGTGGATTCCTTCACCTGATCAACTCCGGTGCTGCCTGCCTGGATGCTAACGGCGAAGCCAAAGACGAAAACGGCAATGCTGTTATGAAACAGTGGTGGGATGTTACAGAAGAAGACCAGAAAGCAATCATGGAAAATACAGAATGGTGTATGGCTGACAACGGATACTTCCGTGGAGGCGGATACTCCAGCCGTTATGAAACAAAAGCTCAGATGCCTGCAACAATGATCCGTCTGAACCTTGTGAAAGGACTTGGACCGGTTCTGCAGATTGCTGAAGGATGGACAGTAGCTCTTCCGGCAGAAGTATCTGACAAACTCTGGAAACGTACAGACTACACATGGCCATGCACATGGTTCGCTCCAAGATGCGATGGCAAAGAAGGACCGTTCAAAACAGCTTATGATGTAATGAACAACTGGGGAGCTAACCACGGTGCTATCTCTTATGGACATATCGGAGCTGACCTGATCACAATGTGCTCTATGCTTCGTATCCCGGTAGCTATGCACAACGTTCCAGAAGAAGATATCTATCGTCCGGCAGCATGGAATGCATTCGGAATGGACAAAGAAGGTGCAGACTTCCGCGCTTGCAAGAACTACGGACCTCTTTACAAATAAGATATTATCTATCTAACACATATACCATGATTCAGAACAGCATCTCCGTTTTTCGGAGGTGCTGTTTTTTGACATTCAGGGAAACAAACAGGCATATCCTGTCGATTTTTTTCTGTAAAAAAGGGATTATCAGACACCGGGATGTGTGTTATCATGATACCAGAGTAAAAGTGCTGCAACGGTACTTCTGGTGATCTTTTGCCAGAGCATGATTTATGACAGAAAACTGAGGGGAGAGGCAAAGAGGGATGAAAAAAAGTATCAATATACTTCTGAAATGTATTCTGGTTCTGGCAATGAGCGTTTTTGTGAGTGTATCTGTTCTAGCAGATGTGCAGCCGGATCAGACCGGACCGGACTACAAGACTGATTATTATATGATCGTAGAATCAAAGTCCGGAGGAGTGAACATCTATCCGCAGCCAGATCCGGATTCTGAGAAGCTGAACGAAGAACTGATCCCCAACGGCACTGCCCTTCATATAGATGGCGAAGTAGAGGACAAGGCATCCGGACGTACCTGGGGTTATACCGAATACCATGGTATGAACGGTTATGTTCCTGAGGATGAGCTTCGTCCGGCACAGTCACGTAAGGAAGCCATTGATTCTGAACTGTATGCGGCAGGCAGAGATAACGTAGACTATAATACAGATTATGATGTACATGTATCTTCCGAAGACGGCAGCCTGTCACTTTATCAGGGACCAGGCACCAAGTATGGCAAAGTTCCTGGAGTTCGCGATATAGAGAATGGAGAAGTCCTCCATATTACAGAGGATGCAGACCTGCTGGACGGAGGCCACTGGGGCAAAACTTCCGTAGATGATACCGAAGGCTGGGTAGATCTGACCCAGACGGAAGAATGGCAGAAAGAACATCCTTCAGAGACAACAGAACAGCTTACTGAAGAAGCGGTAGATATGACACCGGTAACCGCCACACCGAACCCCACAGAAACTCCGGCACCAACAGCTGCCCCGGAACCAACCACAGAGCCTGAAGCTACGGAGGAACCGGCAGTATCTGCCACACCGGATAGCGAAGAAGATACTGCAGAAGAAGCCCGGACAGCTTCCGGAGAGAAAGTAAAAGCAGAATCTTCCCATTGGTACCAGAGCCCCTTTGCCTGGATCATAGGTATCGGCGTTCTTGCAGCAGTAATTCTTCTTATTTATCATAAAAGTAAAGAAAACAGAGATGGCAAACGGTGAAACAAAATAAAACCGGATTCCAAACTGTTGATGATAATAATCCTCATCTGTGTCGAAGCAGATGAGGATTTGTTTGTAAACGAAAACTGTTTCTGCATAAATACTGTCAATTATGAAGAATAGATCAGAATGTCTGTGATTTTATGAAAAATTCATGTATTTTTATCAGATGTAAATAATTGACAAAATTACATGAATATGCAAAAATAGTGATAATAATTTGATGAAAATCAGAGGCAGCAGGTTTGCATCCACATGAGTCAGCTCATAAGTGGACAGAGCTTTTGTCACGAATACGAAAGAGCGTGGGAAAATGGCATTAAGACAGGAAAGAATGAGACTTGGAGACCTTCTTATCAAGCAGAAGGTTCTCACAGAAGAAGAACTGAAAAAAGCACTGCAGCTCCAGAAGGGCACCGGAAAGAAGATCGGTGAAGTTCTGGTAGACAACGGAATGATCACCGAAGACATGATTGCCAGGGCGCTCCAGGCACAGCTGGGGATGAAGCTGGTTCATCTGACCGGGATCACCATTCCGAAAGATGTCCGCAAGCTGGTCAATGTTAATATTCTTAAGAAATATCAGTGTATCCCCTTTGAACTGGATCCATACAATGCCAATATCCTTCATCTTGCTATGGCAGATCCTATGGATATGACAGCCATCGATGATATTTCCATCATCACCAATCTCCAGGTAGAACCTTATATTGCCACCACCAGTGAAGTACTGGCTGCCATTGACCACTGTTACGGTGCTTCCGAAAATATGGATGCAGCCCGCCGGTTTACCAGAGAGCGTGAACTTCTTCGTGGCAGCAATGAGGAAGGAACAGAGACAGATGTCAGCGACGCACCGATCGTGCAGCTGGTACGCTCCCTGATCGAGCAGGCAGTGAGACAGAGAGCCAGTGATATTCATATAGAGGCTCTGGAGAGCAAAGTACGTGTGCGTTACCGTATTGACGGTGCCCTCTATGAGAAGATGGTCTATGACAACAGCCTTCTTCCGGCCATTTCCACCCGTATCAAGATCATGGGCGGTATGGATATTTCCGAGAAAAGAAAGCCACAAGACGGCCGTATGTCCGTAGTGGTAGACAGACGTGAGTACGATATCCGAATTTCTTCCGTACCTACGGTACATGGAGAAAAGATCGTGATGCGAATTTCTTCCAAGCTGAACCTTACCAGAGATATTAAGGAACTTGGTCTGAACCCGGAAGAGCAGGAAACCTTACAGCATATGCTCAGTAAGCCCTATGGGATCCTTTTTGTTACAGGTCCCACAGGAAGTGGTAAGTCCACTACCCTGTATACAGCACTCAGTGCCCTGAACAAAGAATCTGTCAATATTGTCACCGTAGAAGACCCGGTAGAGGCAGACCTGGAGGGAATCAACCAGATCCAGGTAAATAATAAAGTAGATCTGACCTTTGCCTCTGCACTTCGTTCCATTCTCCGTCAGGATCCGGATATCATTATGATTGGTGAGATCCGGGATCAGGAGACCGGTTCTATCGCAGTACAGGCATCCATCACCGGACATCTGGTTGTATCTACCATGCACACCAACAACGCCGTAGGAACCCTGAACCGTATGGCAGATATGGGAATTGCCAGATACCTGATCGCAGATGCCATTGTAGGTGTTATTGCACAGCGTCTGGTAAGACGGCTCTGTCCGCACTGTCGGAAAGAACGCTCTGCCACAGATAAGGAGAAGCGTATCCTGAGACGTTCTCAGGCAGAAGAAGTAAAGATTTGGGAGCCGGGAGGCTGCAAACTCTGCAACAATACCGGTTACTTCGGGCGGACCGGTGTTTTTGAGATCATGGAAGTCAGTGAAAACATGCGTCGGATGATCGCAGAGGATGCCCCTACAGAAGACCTGATCGCAGAAGCCAAACGTACCGGAATGAAAACCCTCCGGGAAAATGGTATCAGGTATGTTCTGGATGGTACTACCTCCATTGCAGAGATGCTGAAGGCATCTTATGAGGAGTAAAATTAATCTATGTATGACTTAGAAGAAATACTGAAAAAATCAATCGCAGAACATGCATCCGATATTCATTTTACAGTAGGCAGGCCGCCTTGCTACAGAGTAGACGGTGTCCTTTCCCCTGTAGTGGGAGAACGCCTGACACCGGAAACCCTGAAAGAATTACTGGATCCTGTTCTGGATACCAGACACAATGAGGAACTTCAGAAGAACGGCCAGACAGATTTCGCTTACGCCATTCCAGGGGTAGGACGTTTTCGTGTCAATGTTTTTCTTCAGAGAGGCACTTATGCATCTGTTATGCGCTGTCTGCCTTTTGAGATTCCCTTACCGGAGACTCTGGGTATCCCCAAAGAAGTGATTGAGATCACCAGGCATAAGAGAGGGCTGGTTCTGGTTACAGGACCTACAGGAAGTGGTAAATCCACCACTCTTGCATCCCTTCTTCATGTGATCAACCAGAATTATCCTTACCATATTATTACACTGGAAGATCCTATTGAGTATCTTCACAGACATGACCGTTCTATTGTGAACCAGCGGGAGATCGGAAGTGACTCCACGAGTTATGGTGCAGCCCTTCGTGCAGCTCTTCGTGAAGATCCCGATGTGATCCTGGTAGGAGAGATGCGGGATCTGGAGACCATTTCCACTGCCATTACCGCAGCAGAAACCGGTCACCTGGTATTTTCCACCCTTCATACCATCGGAGCAGACAAGACTATAGACCGTATTATTGACGTATTCCCGCCGGATCAGCAGCAGCAGGTCCGGATACAGCTGGCAGCAGTGCTGGAATGTGTAGTATCCCAGCAGCTGATCCGTAAAGAACAGGGGGGACGGGTGGCAGCACTGGAAGTCCTCTTTGCCAACAATGCAGTGAGGAACCTGATCCGGGAAGGCAAGACCTTCCAGATTCCTTCTGTCATGCAGACCAGCCGCAGAAGTGGAATGATCACTATGGATGATGCCCTTTATGACCTGTTCATGAGGGGACAGATCAGTGCAGAGGCGGTAGTAACCTATGCACAGGATCCGGTATCCATGAATAAGAAAGTTAACTTTGAAATATAGAAAGGAAGTAGATCATGCCCGGTTATTCCTATGTTGCCGTTGACAGTAGAGGCAAAGAAAAACGTGGCAGAATGGATGCGGAAAACAGAGAGGAAGTTGTCCGGCAGCTGAAAAATGACGGACTGATCCCGGTATCCATCAGAGAACAGGGAGTTCTCAACAAAGAGATCGACTTTTCCATAGGCAAGAAAGTCAAACCCAGAGATTTAAGCGTATTCTGCAGACAGTTCGTCAGTATTACCCAGGCAGGTGTGCCAATGAAGGAAGCCCTTCAGATGCTGACTGAGCAGACTGAAAACAAATATCTGAAACAGGCTGTGGCAAACGTACTGGCCAACGTAGAAAAAGGAAATACCCTGGCAGATTCCATGGCAGCAGAGAAGGATATCTTCCCTGATATCATGGTACATATGGTGGAAGCTGGTGAGTCCTCCGGCAGTCTGGATACTTCCTTTGCACGTATGGCAGTCCACTTTGAAAAAGAAGCCAAACTGAAAGCCACTATCCGTAAAGCAACCATCTACCCGATCATCCTGATCTTTGCAGTTATCGGCGTAATTGCAGTAATGCTGCTTTTCGTTATTCCGATCTTTATAGATATGTTTGCAGATCTGGATGTGGAGATGCCTGCTCTCACCATGGGAGTTATGAACCTCAGCAAATGGACCGCCGGTCACTGGTATGTGATCCTTGCAGTGATCGTGGCAGTGATCCTGGCTTATCAGGCAATTTACCGTACCGATCAGGGACGATTGAAGATCGACCTGATCAAAATGAAAATCCCGCTTCTCGGGAAATTAAATGTCAAATCCACTTGTGCACAGTTTTCAAGAACCATGAGCACACTGATGGCAGCAGGTGTTCCTACCATCGACTGTCTGGAAACAGTAGCAAAGATCGTTAAGAATATTCATTACAAAAACGCCCTGATGAAAGCCAGAGAAGAAGTAATGAAAGGTATTCCCCTTTCTGAGCCCCTGGAGACCAGTGGTATATTTCCACCGATGGTGTATCATATGACCAGCATCGGTGAGGATACCGGTAACATGGAAGATATGCTTACCAAGCTGGCCGATTATTACGACGAAGAAGTGGAGATCACCACCCAGAGCGTACTGGCAGCCATGGAACCACTGATCATTGTATTCATGGCACTGATCGTAGGTACACTGGTAATCGCAGTGATCATGCCGATTGGAACCATGTATGAAGGACTGGATTTGCTGTAATATCCCGCGAGTGGGAACCGCGTTAAAAGGTCCCGGATGAAATTTGGATGTTGCACAGGGGGCATGGGGACCTGTGTTCATCGTATATACCAGTACAGTGAAACTTAATATTCACTGTACTAGATACCGGATTGTAAGCGTGCGTAGCATGAAATGATCCACAGGTATCAAAGCAATTTATTACATGTGTCCCGTTGAAGGGAAAGAGAAAAACAAAGGAGATGTATCAAAATGTTCAAACTTCTTAACAAAAAGAAAAACAACAAAGGTTTTACACTGGTAGAACTTGTAATCGTAATCGCAATCCTGGCAATCGTGGTTGGACTTCTTGCTCCACAGTATACTAAATATGTAGAGAAATCCAGAAAAGCAGCAGATGCTTCTAACCTTGATGAAATGGTAAAAGCGGTTCAGACATATGCAGCAGATGCAGCTAATGAAGTTCCTACTGTTACAGGTGCAACTATTGAACTCAAGACAGATGGTGTAACCGCTGAAAATGAGACTGTAAAAAAAGCATTAGCAGAGTTTTGTCCTGATTACACAAAAATGAAAAAGAAATCTGCTAAATGGAACAATAGTGGTGATCCTACAGCAACGATTAATATTGATGCTGAGGGTAAAGTTACTGTAACATATGGACCGACAGATTTTGCAGACTATATTGGTGCAACTGCCACAAAATAATTCGTACCATTTAGTGTTTGAATATTCAAACGAAAGGAATCCCCTATGCTTCTTTTCCTGGAATCCATTCCTTACATAGTCATTTTTATATTCGGGATCTCCATTGGCAGTTTCCTGAATGTATGCATTTACCGGATTCCTTTACATGAATCCATCATTACAGCCCCCTCCCACTGTATGACCTGTGGGAGGAAGCTGAGGTGGTATGACATGGTTCCGGTATTCAGCTGGCTGGTGCTGGGTGGAAAATGTCGTAACTGTAAATCAAAGATTTCTGTACAGTATCCCATTATCGAGGCTCTCAACGGAGTTCTTTATCTGGTGGTTTGTACAGTCAATGGACTGACCTGGGTCAGCCTTATCTACTGCCTGATGGTTTCAGCACTGCTGACCTTGAGTGTCATTGACTGGCGTACCTACGAAATCCCTTTTGAGATCAATGTATTTCTTCTGTGTCTTGGAATCGCAGCCACTGTACTTGACCGAAATAATCTGCTTTCCCATGTGATCGGTGCGGTGTGTGTCAGTGGTTTTCTGGAACTGCTTTTTCTTGTCAGTGGCGGAAGAGCCATAGGAGGAGGAGATGTGAAGCTGATGGCAGCTTGTGGGCTGATCCTTGGCTGGAAACAGATTCTTCTTGCTTTTTTGCTGGGATGCATTCTGGGTTCTGTGATCCATGTGATCCGTATGAAAGTAAGTCATGCAGAGCATGTACTTGCCATGGGTCCCTATCTTTCCGCAGGAGTGTTTCTGGCAGCTTTATGGGGAAATACATGGATAAACTGGTATCTGTCCCTTCTGGGAATCTGATATCAGATTTTTTGTACTTACAGTAACTGTGAGGACACGGAACGGTTACTGTCTTATAAGTTTATAACTGACTGACCTCAGTTATAAAAATATAATTTTCCGGAGTAACCGGAGTAACTGAACAATACAAAACATTTCAGTTCTCCCGGAAAGTTATATTTTTGTGACTGAACAGCATTGCCGCAGATACCGGTTACTGTGAAAATATAAACACAGTGATCCTATACAATATGGAGGAGAAACCTGAAATGGCGAAAATATTAAACATAGAAATAGAAACTGCCCGCCTCAGGGTAGCGGAGACAGACAGCAGAGGAACCAGGCTGTATCAGTGTTTTTCATTGCCGGTTCCCAGAGGAGCCGTAGATGACGGACAGGTCCGGGACACAAAGACCTTGGGTTCCATGTTGAAAACACTTCTGGAAGAAAAGAAGATCCGTACCAAAAAGGTATTTTTTGCAGCAGGATCATCCAGGATCGCCAGCAGGGAAGTCAGGATCCCTCTGATCAAGAAGAGCCAGATCCAGGCTATGATCCAGGAAAACGCCACAGAGTATTTTCCGATTGATATTTCTAACTATGTAATTTCCTATAACATTATTGATATAGAAACCACCAGGGATAAGAATAACGAAGAGCTGAAACAGTATCACCTGATGGTTTATGCAGCACCGACAGCCATTTCTACAGCTCTCAGAGAGTTTGCAGAAGCGGCGAACTTAAATATCACCGGTATCACCTATACAGGTGACAGCATTTATTCTGCTGTAAAGGAAAACTACGGTGAAGGTGTACATATGCTGATCAAGACTGAGATGAGCAGCACCAGCATCAGTATTATCCGTAATGGTGAGCTGGCTTTACAGCGAAACATCAACTATGGTATTGACAGTGCAGTGGAAGCAGTACAGGCTTTTCCTCAGTTTGGGGAAGATCTGGATGAACAGGATGCGCTGGATGTGCTCAATGACAGACTCTGTATCTACGATTCCCTGGATGGTGTACGGCCTGCGGGAGAAGAGGACGAGCTGTTGGTTACAGCCAAAAACGAAGTTACCGAGAGCTTCCGGTATATGATCGGCAATATTTCCCGTATCATTGATTATTATATTTCCAGAAATACAGATGTAAATTTTACTTCCATTAATCTCTGTGGTCTGGGAGCAGGTGTCCGGGGACTGAATATTCTGCTTGCCAACGAAATCGGACAGAGAGTAGAGATCGTTTACGCACTGGCAGGATGCATCTATCCGGATTTTCCGAAACATGAAGGGTTGTACCTTTATACAGCGGTGATCGCACCTGCCCGTTCCGGTGTAAATCTTCTGGAAAAAACAAGCCGCAGAAAGAAAGAAGAAAAAGACTCTCTTTCCGGTGCCATCCTGATCTGTGCAGTGGGAGTGATCGCAGGTGTGGCACTGGCAGGAGCCGGCATTGTCAACCGTATTTATCAGCAGCATATATACGATCATCTCAATGAACGTATCACAGAAGAAAGTTCTGTCCAGGATATTTATGATGCCTATATGGCGGCAAAAGATAATTATGGCAATTATGAAAATATGTATGCCAAAACCAACACTCCCAACGAAAATCTCCGGGATTTTCTTGAGGAAATGGAACAGAAGATGCCTTCGGACATGACAGTAGAATCTTTCACTTCCACCGGAACAGGTGTGACATTTACACTGCGTACTTCCGGCAAGTCAGAGGCTGCCACAGTGCTGATCCAGCTTCGTACCTTTGAGAGCCTGGCTACAGTTACCACCACAGGGCTTGACGAAGATGAGAACGGCAACGTAGCCATGACGGTATCCTGTACTTACAGTGAACCGGCAGGACTGGATCTGGAAGAATCAGAATAAGGAGGCACAACAGAAATGAGCATTTCTACCCGAGATAAAAAAATTCTGCTGATGTTTTCCGGAGTAGCTGTTTTTGCAGCAGGATATTTCTTCGGATACAGACCTCAGATGAGTAAGGCAGAAGAAATAGAAACAGCAAGTGCACCTCTGGAAACTCGTCTGAACGAACTTCTGGAGATGGCGAAGAATAAAGAGTTTTATGTGGAAGAAACCAGTAAATATAACCAGGAAGTCAGTGATTATGTGGCGCAGTTTCCGGCAGATGTGAAGGAAGAAGACGGAATTCTTCTTGCCAGAGATATGGAAAATGCCCTGGATATGGAAGTTTCCAATATCGGTATCAGTACCAGGAATTTTATTGCTTCTCTGGACGGAAGTACCGAAGAAGAGATCGGCGAGCTGGTTGACCAGACTCTGTCAGAGAAAGCCAATGAGCAGACTCAGGAACAGATCGATGAGATCGAAGGGACAGATACAAAGGCAGAGGAAGCACTTGCAGATGCCACAGAGGCAGCTGTCAGTGACGCGTCAGGTCTGACAGACCTGACGGTGCTTTTCCGGCGACTGGACACACTGCAGTTCAGCGGAACTTACGACAGTCTGAAAGACGCCGTAGATTATCTTGCTTCTCGCAGCGGAAGGATGACTCTGGACAGTGTGGATGCTTCTTTTGACGCATCTACAGGCAATCTTATCGGAACCATTACTGTGAATATGTTTTCCATGACAGGTACCGGCAGTACCTATACAGAGCCGGATGCGGGGTCAGTGGCTCTGGGTAGAAAGGACTTGTTTGGTACCATTGATGCTGCAAAGGCTTCAGCAGATGCAGGAGCATCTGACAGTAACCAGCAGGCTGACGGAGATTCAGCTGAACAGACAGAAGAGAATACAGAAGACCAGTCCGGCGGAGCAGAGACCGACAACGGAGATAATGGTCAGTCATAAAGGAATACAGACTTAGGGGGGAGAAAACAAAGGCCCCTCTATCTGTGTTTTTGGAGAACAATCCGCAGGTATCTTTTTACCCGGAAAAAAAAGGAGGACATCCTCAAAATGGAAAAAATGTGGAAAACCAAAAAGAATGCAGGTCTTACATTGCTGGAAGTGATCGTTGCTGTCAGCATTTTTTCTGTTGCTGCCCTTGTTCTTCTTCAGGGATTTGTCCTGTCAGGAAGGATTAATCGGACATCAGCTTTGTATATGAGTGCCACAGATCTGGCACAGAACGTAATGGAAGATATCAAGTCAAAAGATTTTGCAGAGCTTTCCACAGCTTTTAACTATCCTGTAGATGCAGATACAAAAGGACTCCGGTTAAGTTCCATAGCTTCTCAGAAAGAACGTTATGACAGCGGAGAAATGGAAATCCAGGAGATCATCAAAGACGGAGACCGGTACAAGAATGTCCGTAAGTACCGTCCTTCAGATTCAGATACTTCTCTGGTAACAGCTTCTGTGATCTCGGAAGATAACGGAAGAACCTACAAGTTCAATGCCAGAACCAGCGGTAAGAACGAGTCCAGATATTATTTTGAGATGACCAACGTAAAAGGGGAAAAAGAAAATTACGATGTACTGGCAGAGTTTGATGGAAGCAAAGATTCCGGTTATAAGAAGTCTTCCAGTTCAGCTCCGGACACCGAAAAAAATGATTATCTGTCGCCGAATATCACCAAACTGGATACCAAGACCAATGCGTTCCTGATCATGCCAAAAAACTGGGATGACAATGCCATGAATGAGCTGGTAAAAGCTCAACATCAGCAGGCTCAGCAGTTGGCCGCAGAAAAAAAAGATGAGGAACCGGCCGCCCTGGATCCGGATGAAGTATACAAACATACCAAACGTACTCTTTATGTAAGAGTAGAGGAATCCAGTGGTACTATCAAGGCAGAAGCCAAGTATACCCTGAATGCCTATGATTATGTCAGTGACACAGACCCTGTCTACGGAAGAATGGATCTTTGTCCAAAACACAGTGGCACCGGATCTACAGAATCCTGTACCTATGAAAGTGCCTATACACCTTTCTACAGTTCAGAGACAGGAGAGAAACTGAAAAGCATTTATGTATTTTATTATCCCAACTACAATTCCACCAGTTCTGTAAACCCTCTGGATGAGATTGTATTTGAGAATACCGGCAATTTTCCGGTAAATCTGTATGTAACCAAACAGCGGGATGAAGGAACAGATGGTTCTGATGATACAGAGACAGTCAGTGTGCCCACTTTAGCGCAGGAAAACAACTACCGTATGTCCCTGACAGTGAGAGAGTGCCCGGATGCCCTTGGAAAGGTCAACTGGAACACCAACCCGGGACTGTACAGAGCCCAGACAGCACTCAGAACAAATCTGGACTACAACATCAGTGATCCAGACAGGATTCAGGAAAGATCAAGGATCAACCAGATGAAACTGACCTATCAGGCAGTAAGCACTGCAGGAGTGGATAATAAGAGAGTTACCGGCTCCAGTGCGAAGAAGGTATTAAGTTATAACGGACTGGATGACAGAAAAGCCACTGACCGTATCTATAAGGTGAAGGTCAGTATTTACAAAGCTGGTGCAGCAGAGAAAAATTTCCCGGAAAGTGACCTGATCTGCACTCTGGATGGAGCAAAAGAACAATGAGACAAAAGCAGAATATGAAGGATAATCTGAGAGAAAAATTAAATAAAGGTTTTTCCGTACTTACAGTGATCATTTCTGTGGCATTTGTCGGAACCCTGGCTCTGCTTGTATTATATATGGCACTGAGCAACTTCAATATGAAAGTTTCTGACAGGAAAGGCAAGGACAGTTTTTATACAGCAGAACGTGCACTGGAAGAAATCTGCACAGGACTTCAGCAGGATGTAGGAAATTCCATGTCCAGAGCTTATATCAAGGTTCTGGAGGATTACAATAAAGTAAGTGACAGTTCTGATACAACTCTGGATGAGCTGCGGCAGCAGGCTTTTGAGAAAGAATTTCTTCAAGATATGAAAAATTGTCTGAGAAAAGCAGATACAGAATGGAATGAGACTTATAACCAGGGAACCTATGATCTGGATTATGTACGGAATTATGTGGATCTTAATGATAGCAGTGATTTTAATGAAAAAACAGAATCTCTGATCGTTACCAACCCATCCGGCAAGAAACCGGTATTGAAAATAAAAGATGAGGATGGAATTCTTCTAAGGAACCTGAAAGTGATCTATGTGGACCCGCAGGGACTGGCATCTGTGATAGAGACAGATATCTGTCTGGAGATTCCGAAGATCAAGTTTCCTACTCCCTCTACCCTGCCTGACCTTATGAATATGATCGTAGTGGCAGACCATGGTATTATCTGTGAAGGGGAAACAGGTAAAAAGAACACCATCACAGGCAGTATCTATGCCGGACTTTTGAAAAATACAGACCAGCCTTCCAACGGAAATAACCGCACAGGTATCCTTCTGAGATCCAAAGGGTCTCTGGATATCACTTCCGGTGATAAAGTAGTCAGTGCAGGAGAAGTTTATGTAGAAAACGGAGCTTCTTTTACCAGTGAAGCAGGTGTAAACCTGTGGGCACAGGGAGTAAGACTTTCCTCCGCAGAAGTGAACCTTCAGGGGACAACTTATCTTTCCGATGACCTTACTGTGGAAAAAGGTAGCGGAAGTAAGGTGACTGTCAGTGGAGAATATTATGGCTATGGTTCTCCAGAATCTGCCAGAGCAGAAAACAGCAGAAATTGGAACAACGGAGAGGGACTTTACAAAGACTGGGCAGACTCTGCACTGAGCAGTGCCATTGTGATCAATGGCAAAAATACTACCATGGATCTTTCCGGCATCCGTAAGATGATGGTGGCAGGTAAGAACTATATTTCCGGTACCGGCGTAAAGAGTATGACTCAGAACAATGCATCAGACATCATGACAGGAGAGAGCCTGACAGTGAAAGGTACACAGCTGGCGTACCTTCTTCCGGCAGAACTTCTGAATCTGCAGAACTCTACAGTGGCAGCATCCAATCCCATGTCCTATACAGATTATCTGAATTCAAATCTGGGAGAAGGCAGTGCCATGGTAAATATGGACACACCGGTAGAGCTGTGGGGTGGCAACTCTCTCAGCCAGATCGGTGTAGATCCTGAGAATCCGGTACAGAAAGTGTTTTATAACGATAATTCTTCTGCTGATGGAGGTTATGTGTATTTTTATCTGAATTTTACAGATGACAGCAAGGCAGCAGCATTTATGAACCAGTATTATTTCAGCAATGACACCGTACGACAGAATATGAATAAATACCTGTCCTTCTATTTCGGACCGGATGCAGGAATTACTGTAAACGACAGTCAGAATTATCTTCGTTATGTAACTGGCGGAAATGTACTTTCCTACGATGGAGAGAAGGCGGAAGGCTCTCTGGAAAATGCTACAGATGCTGATGCAGATCAGAAATTTCTTCAGGAGCAGACCAATTATCAGAACAGCTGGTATGCACTGAACCGCAAGATGATCACCAGCGTGGATCTTCTGAAAACAGAGGTAAAGGACGAGGATGGTCAGGCACATGATGAGACAGACAGTTCAAGAGGCGTTTTTGACAATCTTGTAAATGAAAAAGGTATGGTACAGTACCTTCAGCAAAACGATCCCGGAGATCTGAAGTATCAGTTTACTTCCTCTTCAGAGGATGGCGGGCTGACTGCTATTATGTATCACAATGGAAGCAGCAGTACCTATACAGACAAAACCGGCAGAACTGTTACGGTAAATGGCAAAAATTCAAAACTGGTGATCGACAGAGATCTGGCAGCCAGACTCCGTCTGGTGATCTGTACCGGAGATGTGGAGATCGAAAAAGACGTAGAGTTCAGGGGAATCATCATGGCAAAGGGAACCATTACCCTGAAACCGGGAGCAACCCTGGAATCTTCTCCGCTGGAAGCAGCCAAAGTGTTCCAGAGTGCAGTAGGAAACGGGCAGGATATTTCGCCGAAACAGTTCTTCTGGGAGGGAGAAAAATATGTACTTGGTAATACATCCTCCACAGAGGAAGACAAAGATTCCGGACTTATTTCTGATTCCTATAACCTGGCAGACTATGTAAGTTACGAAAACTGGAGAAAAGAATAGTGAAAGACAGAGACAGAACCACAGCTGAAAAAAAGAATAAAGGTTTTACCCTGGTGGAACTGGTAGTAGTCATCAGTATTCTTGCCATCCTTCTGGGGATTCTGGTACCTTCTGTGAATTCCATTCTGGGATTTCGGGTACAGAGAGCAGCAGATTCCATCTGTACAGCTCTGGACAAAACCCACACCGAAGCCATGAACCGGCTGGTAGGAGAGATGAAGCTGGAATATACAGACCAGGGATATTTTATCAGTTATTATCTGGATCGTGGCAAAAGTGGCGAAAAATCCCATGTATCAGAGGAAGATAGAGAAAAGATCGCTCCTGCAGGCACCAGGATCAGTTATGCAGACAGCACCGGTGCCACATATAATCTGTGGGAAGGCAGTGTTCACTCTCTTATTCTGACTTATGACCGGGCAACCGGAAGTTTCCTGCCCATTCAGACAGGAACTTTCAGTGAGAAAGATATTCTGGGACTTCTGGAGCAGGGAAAAGATATTCCTCTTACAAGAACCGGTGCATACTGCGATTCCATTACTGTAAAGGGCGGTGGAAAAACCAGGGTGATCACCCTTCACAAAGATACCGGGAAATATGATAAAAAGTAAAGGAAAGGGCCTATGAAAAAATTTTGGAAAAAACACAGGCAGAATAACCAGGGTCTTACGCTGATAGAAATGGTCATTACAGTAGCGATCATTGGTATTGTTTCAGTGGTAGTCCTTTCGATAGTTTCCACAGGTGCAAATTTTTACAGAGGGATGTCCGGCAGGACAAAAAGTCAGATGGATCTTCAGGAGCTGATGGATGATGTGGAAAATATTATCATGAATGCAGATGACAGTATTTCTCTTTCCACAGGGGAAAACGGGGCTGTGGTTCTTACTGTTGTAAACCGATATGACAGTTCCGGATATACAGATACACTGGAATGGATTCCGTCAGAGAAAAAGATATATCATACAAGAGTTACCATTGGTACAAAAGAAGTGTACAAAGATGTTGCAAGATCTGCCATAGCAGAAAATGTGGTGGATTTTTCTATTGATATGAAGCATACGGAAAAAAACAGAACCGTAGAATTTCAGGCAACTGTAAACAACAGAGGCAAAGAAGACTCTGCTTCCTGTACGGTGCACCTGAGAAATGCAGTAGAGATAAAATAAGTTTGGAAGTTATGTATAGGAGGAATCCTGAATGAGGATCAGACATAAGAAGCTTCTGGTATCCGGTGCCGCTGTGACAGTGGCAGGTGTGTTGGGAATCGGAACATTGATACAGACCAGTCTTTTAGTAAAGGCATCTTCAGAAATGATGCCGGGCATAGAGACGATCATCAATGAGAATTCCGGACAGAAACCTTTTAAGATACTGGAACTTACAGACAGTAGCGACAGGGCAGAAATCGGATATTATGTTTCCGGTCAGGAGCCCTATATCAAACTTTATACATGGCAGTATACAGACGATAATAATGAGACAAAAACAATCCACTTTAACACTCTTGAGGAAGGTCTGAAACTTCTGCCTCAGGGCAAACGCCGGGAATTTGCCATGAATATTCGGTTGGACGAAA
Source organism: uncultured Blautia sp. (assembly GCA_900551715.1). Taxonomy (GTDB): domain Bacteria; phylum Bacillota; class Clostridia; order Lachnospirales; family Lachnospiraceae; genus Blautia_A. Next base: position 16,462 of record URXG01000011.1, read on the forward strand.
ATGGACAGGTTGACCCAGATGCTTCTACAGGAATTCGTAATGTGGCAGAGTGTAGCACAGGAGACGAAGAAACCAGCCCATTAAGTGTCACTGATTATCAGGAAAAATATTTCCTGGAATCCGGGGACAATGCTTCTGACTGGAAGCGGATTGATTTTACAGATACCGAAGGAAATTCCCGTACAGATACCATCCAGGCAGAAGGTTCTTATCAGGAAAATACCGAGGGTACCGGAGACTATACCAAAGAAGAACAGACCTATTATCCCATCCGTAATGACAGGACAGATGATGGAGCGAATGCAGATACTTTCCGGGAAAACATCGAGAATTTTTATTTTTCCGAAGGGGATGGTGACAGTTCCAGAGGGGCTTATCAGCTGGAATTTACTTCTGTAAGTAATCAGAAGGTAAATAAGGCACTGGATGCTGACGGAGGAAAGTTTGATATCCTTCCGGAATATGATTACGAAAACCAGCGATATGGATATTACGAAAATGTCTATGAGGACCTTACCAAAGAGATTGTAGATAATATTTTACAGGGCACTTATACATTTCCTGGTCAGAATCCATCAACAGATCTGACAAAGGCAGTGCTGCTGGCGGATCAGCCGGATGAAGCGGCAAAAAGAGATCCTGACGAAGAAACGCCTTTTGGTTCCGGCAGTGAAGCAGCTGATATTTCTTCAGGAGAGACTGTCGTTTCTTCTGATACAGATGATAGTGGTGGGGACGACTTTTCCGGAGAAGATGCAACAGGAGAAAATCAGGTAAGTTCTGACAATGAGTTTACAGGAGCTGGAAATCTGTCTACAGAAGATGGCAGATTCGGAGATGAAAGTGCCGATGAGGCTGTGGGAGCAGATGTTTCTGCAGATACAACGGATACAGACAATACAGATAATCCCGGAGCAGACGCTTTTTCCGACAGTGTTTCTGATGGTGGTACTGATATGCAGACAGATGATTTTTCTGGGGAAAACAGAAATGAAGATCTTTCTGATCAGACAGAGAATGAGGTGGATACACAGACCTCAACAGATGCAGATACCACCAGTGGGATTCTGGGAGAAATGAAAAATGATAAGGCAGCAGGAACCCAGGCAGATCCTTATATTTATCTCAGTGAAAGTATTAATGAATATCCTTATTTTAAATATACTTTGGTCGGTGATCTGGAATACGTGAAAGAGAAAGCAGTGGATATTACAGATCCGAAACATCAGGATGAAACAAGGCAGGCAGGGGATATTACCCTGGAAAGTGACCAGTACTGGTACTGGAAAGCAGATGATAGTGGCAATCTTACCAAATATCCTCTGACTGTAGTAACCGGACGTCAGCCGGTGGCCTATGAAGACCTGAAAAAGATCCCTGATGAGATCCAGTATGATTATTATTTCAGAGTTACAAAAGTATATTTCTGCTGTACTTCCACAGGGGATGGCGGGACGCCTTCAGATTATAAATATACAGGATGGTATTTTGCTTCCTATCCACAGGGCCAGGATCCATATCTTCCTGTGGCAGAAGGGGAGACTGCTACCCATTATATTTCAGATGCAGAGTACAGTCTTACACCGGGAACCGGAAGCTATGATTTTGTGCCGGGAGGAGATACGAAGCGGATCGTTCAGGTAAACCATATGTTTTATCAGGGTGGATATACCAACAACGACTGGTTCAAAAAATATGTATTCCATCTGACACCAAAGGCATCTGCAGATGACGCAGACGGTCAGTTTGAGAATTTTGATATTCAGGTAGATACCAGAAGTTCCCTTGATCCAAAGCAGGAGATTTATGCGATTCCCGCAGATTCTGAAGATACTCCTTCAGTAGGGGATGTGAGCAGTGAAGAGAACGCTGTGGCAGATCAGACAGATGATTTATCATCGAAAGATACCGGTGCTGACAGTGAGACTGAGATTTCTGATGCAGGATCTGAGGACGTTGATACAGATTCTGATGAGGCAGAAGTTACAGATGAAGATACAGATCTGGATGAGGTTACCGCAGAGGATACCGATGCAGCCGGTGCAGAAGCGGAGAATCTTCAGACCCTTATGGAAAGCTATGACCTGATCTATGTGAATGGAAAACTGTCAGAAGCAGCAGCTTCAGCTATCAGTCAGTCTTCCGTTCCCTGTATCATCAACAATGTGAATGTGGCAGAGACTGCTCTTGGAACGCTGAATTCCTTTACAAAGGCAGACGATGACGGACATTATGTAAATACTTATGTTTACTTTTTCAAAAATCTACAGGTATCCGGAACAGCAGATCAGTCTACACTTGTAAACACTCAGTTCCATACCAACTTTAATGACAATGCAGACAGTGACAGCTACAAACCATCTGAGGGGGCAGCAGGATTTGAGGAGATTCTTTCCTACATTGAGAGTGAAAATAAATACAGAGCTTTAGGATCCAAAGATGATTCCGACGTGCAGGATGGAGAAGACAGGAAACTGGATCCACTGGATAAAGAAATTTCTCAGGCAAAAGCCATAGAGTATATTATCAATTATAAATATCGACGTTATCTGAAGAAAAAATCAGATGTGAAAGTGCTGGAGATCGAACCGGCCAAAAGTAATTCCCAAATAGACCGCAACAAGATCAATGCCTGGCTGGATGATGGGAAATCAGAGAATTCTCTGATACAAAAAGTAGAGGTGTGCTGTTATAACAACGAAGGTGTGGCTGGAAATCTTACAGACGGAAATGCCAGCACCTACTGGCACAGTGCTTATGGGCCAGTAAACTCAAAAAATAATTACTTTGACTCATCTGTTACAGATAAGCAGGCCCATATAAATTCAAAGGACCCTAATCATCACTGGATCATGGTCACCTTGGGAGAAGCGACAGACATATCAGGATTCTTTTATCAGCCAAGACCAAATGGGAGTCCGAATGGGGTGGTGGACCAGTACACAGTAGAATTGTATGATGAAAATGATCAGCTGATCCGGTCTGTCTCCGGAAGCACTGGTCTGATCTCTAAGTACTCACAGGATAAAAAAGCCTATTCCTTTGATCAGGTGGTGGAAGGGGTTAAAAAAGTGAAGTTTATATGTGGAACCACCAATGCATCTCTTGCCGGTGATAAAAATAAATTTGCATCCTGTGCCCAGTTTGGGGTCATCTATAGAAATGTTACCATGGATACTATGACAGCGGCGGAGTTTGTAGGACATACCGACGATATTGCTTCGGAATACGACCTGATCTATCTGGGAGATGACACAGCTAACAGAAATAAGTTTCTCAATGGCTCCGGAAATTTTCTTTATGCTCATGTAGGAGCACAGGTTTCTGCATTAAGCGGTTTTGGCTATTATTTCAGTCTGGCACGACTTCTGGGACAGCTGGATAATGAGTGGGACAGCAGTTTTGTCCCAGCCGATGGATATCAGAGGCGTTTTGCTCCCACAAACACTTACAGTGAAAACGGAGGGGGATATTTCAGAGGATCAGGTAATGACATGACCAGACAGGAATGTGAGAAACTGAAAGATTTTGTAAAAAGTGGATACCCGTTGGTTCTGGGAGACAGTCTGGTCACAGGCTCCGGAAGTGACCGAAAAGTCAATACAGGTAAAGTGGATGCAGCATCTTATTATTACGAATTTCTCTCAGAAGCCCTGAAATATGAGAATACTGTTACAATGACGGAGGCAGGCAATGGCAAGCTGAGTTCTTTCTTTGTCAATCTGGCAAAACCTGTCATAGATTTTGCAGAAAATGGAAGACCGCCGGAACCGGAAAGAGCCAATGATCCGGGAGATGGAGAAAACACCGGAAATATCAATAGCGAACTGAAATATGTGTTTACAGTGGAGAATGACTCTGATGCGGCACCGGCATCCAGTACCTATGACTGTGAACTGTATATTGATCTGAATTTTGACGGCGTATTCTCATCCAAGGAAACCCAGGATAAATACATGACCATCACCGATTCTTCAGGAAAAGTTCTTTCACCTGTGTCCTATGGAAAAGATGATCAGAGATATCAGCTGAAGATCGGACAGCAGTATACCGTGATCCGAAAAATCCCTTCAGACTATTACAAGCTGATCACCTGGAAACTGGTTCTCACCAGTAACGAAAATACCTATATTCATACTTCACAGACAGGTTATGCAAAACAGAATAATGTAAATGGCCAGAAACAGACGATCAATGTCCTTCAGATCATCCCGGATAAGGGGGGAAAATGGAGACTGGCAAATGACAGCAGCCTGAAAGAAAGGTTAAAGAAGGATGTTAAGGATTTCGATATCAATATTGAAGAAATTACGGTAAAAAATTTTGCAGAGCTTGCAGATGTGAAGGCGAAACTTGACACAAAACAGATGCTGATCATCGGATTTGATGATGTGTATCAGAACATCCCCAATAACAGGGGGCAGGTGGATGCAATCCTGGCCTTTATCAAATCAGGCAAAAGTGTTATCTTTTCCCATGATACCACGTCCTATCAGTATTATAAATACAGTGCAACCTATCCTAGAATTGCAGTGTCATCTTATCCCATTGAAGGCAAAAACTATTATAGTGTACCCAGGGACGGATATCTGAACAGAGTAGGTAACGAGGAATGGGGAATTTCGCTGAATAATATTCTACGTTCTGTAGTGGGAATGGACCGATATGGAATCACCTCCACAGAATCAATTTCAGCAGATCAGACCGTTTCACAGCTTCTGAAACAAGGACATGAGCTGAACAGCTCAGAAGTAAGTTTTTCGGAGCTTATGAGGCTGGCCGGTGATGTGGCATATAAGACAGGTGATGCCACAAGAAGTGAGAGTTATGCTCAGACTCAAGGATATACCTATAAAATACTGGAGGGCAGAAGTCTCGGTGATCATGCACAGACAAATACGGCAGTTAAGGTAAATGATGGTGCCATAACGCAGTATCCTTACAAGGTTGGTGCAAATAAGGCAACAGATGATGGTTCCATTAATATTTCCACTACCCATGGTCAGTATTATCAGCTGGCTCTGGAACAGGATTACGATATCAACGGAAGAAGTGACGGAGAGACCGATGTGGTAGTATGGTACTGTCTTGGTGGCAACAGTTATGCAGATTCACCCAATGATGTACGAAACAATTATTATTATTACAGCAAGGGTAATGTGATCTACACAGGAAGTGGTCATTCCACAGTTGGTAATAATGAAGACGAAGTACAGCTTTTTATCAACAGTATCGTGGCAGCAGCCAATGTTACTGCTGTTCAGCCGGAGATTAATTTTGTAAAGGAACTGAATCCGGCAGCAGCTACAGAGTCTGCCAGATATTACATGACAGATCAGTCCAAATGGACGCAGAATGAAGGCAACACGCTGGAAAAAGACATGGATTTTTACATCAATGTCAAAGACTACAATATGGTAAGTGCTGATTTAAGTGATGAGGACTTAAGTAAACAGAAGATGACTGTTGAGTTTTATATTGATGATGAAAACGGCACACCAACTGCCACCAGCAGCGGTACACGTAAACTTACCAATGTAACCGGAGCTATCGGAACTCTTACAGAATATGGAACAGGAGAGACCATTTCCTTGTCCGGAAATCAGTTTGTACTGAACCAGAACAATGCCTATGGATTTACCATGCCGGAGATTGAGAAATATCTTCGCACATCCGGCAATAGATACAAAAAAGAATGCAGGCTTTATGTCAAAGTGTCCAGTACTGTTTATCTTTATGGAGCACCAACAGAAAGTACTACCTGGTCTTATATAGATCTGAAACAAAGACAGCTCTTTGAACTGGACTGATCAGACTGGTATGAGGGAAAGCACTCTGGCAGAAACGGCTGTGGATTTAATTGAAAACTAATGCAAAACAAAAGGTATTCCCGGGAGACAAATCCGGGAATACCTTTTGTTGTATCTGATCTAATATCGCTTTATGGTCATACGGGAAAGATATTTCTGAAGAAGTTTTCTGTATGTGGTATATTTCTTCTTTGGAATGCGGACAATACAGCCTTTACGGATGTTCCGGAAGGCATTGGAACCGATTTTGGTGATTCCGGTGGAAAGAGTGATATTTTTCAATTTCTTACACTGGTCAAAAGCAGACGCACCGATGGTGGTGATATTTTTGCCAAGGGACAGACTGGCAAGCTGGTATCTGTTCCGGAAGGCTTTGCCAGAAACAGCGGTAACTTTGTAGGTGATACCCCGGTATTTGACAGTGGCAGGAATGTTTATAGATTTAATATTGGTTACAGTGGTTCCTGTGCAGGTAACAGTATACTTGCCGTTTACTTTGTAGCGTAGTTTGTCAGAGGAGGTATAAGTAGTTCTCCATTGTGCATAAAGTGTCGTGTTTTTGCGAAGCTGGATCTTCTGACCTGGTGAGTAGGAAGTACCGGTTCCGTCGGCTTTGGTGTTCCATCCGTAAAAGAATCTGGACCGAAGTACCGGTGCTTTCTGAACAGTGACAGAAGAGCCTGAAACAGCTTTCTGAGAGGAAGGCATATTTGTTGTCTTCTGGGTGGTATTGTTGTTGTAAGTGATCCGGTAAGTTACAGGTTCCGGATCAATGATCACATCCGTTTCGGAACCCGGGGAAGGAGTAGGGGTAGGTGTAGGCATGGGTGTGTCTACGGTCTTTGTGTGAGCTTTAATGGAAAAGCAGGAGTTGTTGACGGTCTTCATGTCATTCCATCCGTTTCCTACGGAAATAAAGCTCTGTTCCGGGCTGATGCCTGCAACTGCCCTGAACCAGCTGGACTTGGTAGTGGATTTCTCCAGATAGTAGCTGATGCTGGAACTTTCGACGGTAAGAACAACAGAATATCTGGAACCAGACCGGATCAGTATCGGAGTGTCAAGGGTGACAGTTTCAATACCGGCATGCTGCTGGGTGTAACTTAAGGGAACACTGTAGGCAGCTGTTCCGCTGGTAGGATCTGAGGTGTCTTTGATGTCTGTGTATACCTGTATCTGGTATTCTGCTCCGTCGTTTTTGGAGGCAAGAACAATCTCGCCCAGTTCTTCGTTTCTGGCACCCCCTGCTTTGGCAGAAAAAATATTACCGATGGTGTAGCCCTTCTTGAGGGGCTGTGTAAAGCTGGCGGTGGCAGCTCCGTCATAAAAGTAGTTATTGGGATACTCCGGATCTGTAGTAGCAGTGTTGCACAGAAGGTTCCGAATGGAAAGGTCTTCGTAGGATAGATAAAAATATCCATTATCTCCCCAGGATGGACCGTAGCTGTTTTTGACGATCCAGGCTCCGTCATCGGTAACGCAGGAACTTTCAGCGAAGTTGTCTTTGGAGTAGGTATCGTCCCATCCCACTACCGTAACTGCGTGGTTTACCAGATTGGCGAAGGGGTAGCAGGAGGCAGCTGTGGATGCATTATAAAAGGTACCGCTACCGTCCATATAGATCATGGCGGAAACGGAATGGTATTCCGTAAGAAGTTCTTTCATGCGGTCCACGCTGTAATTGGCAAAGACAGCGTCTTTCATGTATACAGAAGTATCATAGGCCAGGCTGTTGTCATAAGTCTGCTGTGTAGTGGAAAAAGGAACTTTTTCTTCAGTAGTCATTCCGGACCAGGTACTGAGAAAGAAGGAAGCCACCCATCCGTTGCCGCTTTCGTGGTAGCCCTTGTTATTGCTGGAAGAAGGGGTACGGATGATCTGGTCATCGGCGGTATTTCCCAGAGGGTCATTTTGGCGGTTGGCCCAGAAGTATGCCAGATGTTCTTCGGAAAGATCCCAGGATCCCAGGTTTTGCCAGAGAAGGTCTGTCTCTATGTTGGAGGCAAGGCTGAAGGCCCAGCAGTTATTGGTGTTCAGCTGATTCTTGACAGAAGTGACCAGATTCTGTGTCCTGGAATCGTAGGTGGCAGGATAGCCGGTGCTCCGTCCCATAGAAGCTCCTGCAGCAGCAGTGTCATCTGTGGCACTGTAAATATCGTCTTCCGGTGCAAAAGCAGTAAGGTTCTGCATGGGAGCAAGCTGTGCCTCGTATTCTGCCTGTGTCATAGGGCGTCCCAGAATGTAATCCGGTTCCTCATCAGTATTGTCTCCGGAACTTATAGATGAAGTCACAGAACCTGTATCTCCGGAGGAGAAGCTGTCGGTGGCTCCGCTGTCATCTGAGGTAGTTGTATTATTCGTATTTCTGTCAGAAGAAACGGTCTCACCGGAGGTGTTCGTTATATCTGAGGAACTGTCATCTTCTGTATTATCAAAATCAGCAGGTACCTGGTCAGAAGGGTCAGAGAGTAGCCCTGAACTTTCTGTATCATTATCCAGTGTTGTATCTGTATTGGATGAAACACCTGCCTCTGGTTCTGTGATCTCCCGGGAAGAAATATCTTCAGCAGAGACCATGGAAAAACTGCCGACTGTAAGGGCAGCCGCAAGTAACAGAGCCAGGCAGGATCTGGACGGAGGTTTTTTGATGTGCATCATAAGTACTCCTGTATTGTGCATTAAATAATATATTTTTTTTATTTTATCACACAATGCAGGGAGCCCGCAAGGGAGTCTGTTACAGTATCGAAAATACCCCGAAAGACAAGGCTTCCGGGGCTGAATATGTGTTAGAACTTATAAAATTTAAAAGATGGCATAAAAATGACTAAAATGGATCAGTCGTTGATAACAACACCTTTCTGCAGCATAACATTTGCATACAGAGCTTTTTCACTGGTGGAGATGATACAGTAAGCTGTCTTGGCTTCATCATAGAATTTGAAACGCTCTATGTTTCCAACTACAGCGTCCCCTCTGTCATCATACTTACGGATGATCTCTTTATATGTATCCCAGATTGGTGTCTCTACATTATCACCCTTCATAACTTCCATCAGGTTCACCGGATGTTCCACATAAGTATCCAGTGGGAAAACCTTCAGAATAGCTTCCAGAATTTCCGGAACACCATGTCCGTCACAACGGATAGTGATGGCATTCTTACCCATAGATTCTACAGGGAAGTTACCATCTGCGATAACCAGACGGTCACTGTGACCCATTTCACATAATACCTTTAATAATTCTGGTGATAAAATTTCAGGAATACCTTTTAACATTTGAAAATACCTCCATTGTTTTACGATATTGAGTTATTTAAATAATTGTCCCTGTCCAGACAATCATAACACTAATACTAATGTAACGGTATTTCCTCCATCTGACAAGGTGAAATTTTTCGATAAAAAGTTTAAAATTTTACACTGTGCTGAAAATAAATACGAAATATATTTTATAGTTGACAGAAACTGGGAAATGAAGTATGATGAGCTCAAACGGAAACGTTTCGGTTTCTGAAAAATCATTCACTTAAGATCATGTATCAATGATGAGGAGGAAAAAATTATGCCACTTGTTACATCAGGGGAAATGCTGTCAAAAGCTCAGGAAGGTGGATACGCAGTAGGCGCATTCAATGCAGAAAATATGGAAATGGTGAAAGCAATCATCCAGGCAGCTGAAGAACTGAAAGCACCGGTTATGATCCAGACTACACCATCCACTATTAAATACGGAACAGTGGAGACTTACGCTGCTATCGTTGCAGCAGAAGCTGCAAAAGCATCCGTTCCGGTATGCCTTCACCTGGACCATGGCAGCAGCTTTGAGCTGGCTATGCAGGCGATCCATGCAGGATATACTTCTGTAATGATCGACGGTTCCAAACTTGACTTTGAAGGAAATATCGCAGAAACAAAAAGAGTAGCAGATGTAGCCAACGCGCTGAACATCCCATGTGAGGCAGAACTTGGTAAAGTTGGCGGTAAAGAAGACGATCTGGAAGCAGAAGCAGATACCAACACAGATCCGCAGGAAGCAAGGGAGTTTGTGGAACGTACAGGTGTTACTTCCCTGGCGGTTGCTATCGGAACAGCACATGGCTTCTATGTAGGAACTCCGGTTCTGGACAAAGAAAGACTCAGCGAGATCCGTGAAGTTGTAGATATCCCGCTGGTACTTCATGGAGCTTCCGGCTTAAGTGATGAGGACGTAAGCGATTGCGTAAAACGTGGAATCTGCAAAGTAAACTTTGCAACAGAGCTTCGCGCAGCATACACAAAAGCAGTAAAAGAACTTCTGGAGGAGAAACCAGATACCATCGACCCGAAAGCATACGGCAAAGTGGGAATCCAGGCAGTGAAAGAACTTGTTATGGCAAGAATGAAAGTCTGTGGATGCGACGGTAAAGCAGAATAAACAGTAACGAATAAACAGCGTAAAGAGACTGACTCCACAGGAACCTGCTTGCAGGGAGACTGTGTAATAAAGAGGTGATCAGAGATGGCAGCTACAATGAAAGACATTGCCCGACACACAGGGCTGGGGCTGGCGACGATTTCTTCTTATTTTAATGGAGGAAACGTCAGGGAAAAAAACAGAATAAAGATAGAGGCAGCCATTGAAGAACTCCATTATGAAGTCAACGAAGTTGCAAGAGGGCTCAAGACCAATGCAACCAAAACCATTGGTGTAGTGATCCCGGAGTTGAATAATACATTCTGTGCAGAAATCATTACCGAGATGGAAGACATTCTCCGCAGCCATGGATATGCAACGATAGTCTGTGACTGTCGGACAGACAAAAAACTGGAAAAAGAAGCAGTAGAATTTCTCATCCGGAAGCGGGTAGACGGAATCATCAACATGCCTGTAGACGGAGAGGGAAATCATCTTAAGAAATTTCAGAAAACAGGAAAGCCAATTGTACTTATCGACAGAAGCATCCAGGGTGTGGAGTGTGACAGCGTACTGGTAGATAACCAGAAAGCAGCAGAAGATGCAGTGGATATTTTTTTGCAGAATGGACATAAGAACATCGGGATCATTGGTGGTCCGAATGATGTTTTTACCGCACAGGAGCGTCTTGAAGGATATAAGAAAGCTCTGTTTAAAGCAGGGATCCCTGTAAGAGATTCACTGATCAGTCATGGGGATTATACCATTCAGGGCGGTGTGAGAGAACTGGAAAAACTGGTTCAGAACAATCCAGACATGACTGCCGTTTTTGTGACCAACTATGAGATGACCATGGGTGCCATTATCGGAGTCAATGAACTGGGAATCCGGATTCCGGATCAGCTTTCTGTGATCGGGTTCGACAATCTGCAGTTTGCAAGAGCCTGTAATCCGAAGCTGACCATTGTATCTCAACCTACCGAAAAGATCGCACATGAGGTAGCAGAGATCATTCTGGACAGACTTAACCAGGAAGAGAAAGAAAAGAAACCTGTCAGTGAAAAATTATGTACTGAGATGATACAGGGCAGATCAGTGGCAGTATTGGGAGGAAATTAATATGATAAAATCATATCTTCTGGGTATCGACATAGGAACAAGTGCCTGCAAAGTCGCTCTTTTTAACAAAGAGGGACAGGTAAAAGCAGCTGCCAACGGAGATTACCCGGTATATTATCCCCATGAAGGCTGGGCTGAACAGAATCCTGAGGAATGGTGGAGTGCAGTATGCAGTGCCATCCGTCAGGTTCTGAAAGAATCCGGCATTTCACCGGAGGAGATCAAAGGTATTGGCATTGACGGACAGAGCTGGTCTGCCATTGCCATAGACAGAGAAGGAAAAGTGCTTACCAACACACCTATCTGGATGGACACCAGAGCACAGTCCATCTGTGACCGTTTGAACAAAGAAATCGGTAGTGACAGGATTTTTCAGGTGGCAGGTAATTCTCTTCAGCCATCTTATACAACTGCAAAAATTCTCTGGTACAAAGAGAAGCTTCCGGAAGTATACAAAAATATTTACAAGATTCTTCAGTCCAACAGTTACATTGCATTTAAGCTGACAGATGCCATTACCCAGGATGTTTCTCAGGGATATGGTCTTCACTGCTTTGATATGCGAACCGGCAGATGGGATTCAGAAATGTGTCGCCTCCTGGGAATCCCGGAAGATTTTCTCCCGGAAGAGATCTGTTCCTGTGACCATATCGTAGGAACTGTTACCGGCAGGGCAGCAGAGGAATCAGGACTTGCAGAAGGAACACCAGTAGTGGCAGGTGGTCTGGATGCAGCCTGTGGAACTCTTGGTGCAGGTGTGATCCATCCTGGTGAGACACAGGAACAGGGCGGTCAGGCAGGTGGCATGAGTATCTGCATGGACGAGTACAAAGCAGATCCCAGACTGATCTTAAGCTACCATGTAGTTCCGGGACAGTGGCTTCTTCAGGGAGGTACTACCGGAGGCGGAGGCGTTATGAGATGGTTCGAACGAGAATTTGCAGACTATGAACGCCTTATGAAAGAACAGACAGGGATTTCTTCTCTGAATCAGTTGAATGAGATTGCAGAAAAAACAGCTCCGGGAAGTGACGGACTTGTATTCCTTCCTTATATGTCCGGTGAGCGTTCACCAATCTGGAATCCATATGCCAAAGGCGTATTCTACGGTCTGGATTTCTCCAAGACCAAAGGTCATATGGTAAGAGCCTGCATGGAAGGTGTGGCACTTTCCGTCAGACACAATCTGGAGATTGCAGAAGAAGCCGGAGCCAAAGTGGAAGTCCTGAGAGCCATGGGCGGTTCCGCCAATTCCCTTCTCTGGACTCAGATCAAATCCGACATCACAGGCAAACCTATTGTGGTACCTGCTTCCGATACAGCCACCACCCTTGGTGCGGCGATCCTGGCAGGAGTGGGATGTGGCATGTATAAAGATTACGACGAGGCAGTGTCCCTTACCGTAAAAGAAACACGCCGCCACGAACCCAACTTATCCAATAAAGACGTTTATGATAAGACCTACATGACTTATCTGGAACTTTACAAATCCCTGGAACACATGATGACTGCCAGATAAACCGGTAGAGTGTCCCCATACAGGACAACCTTTACATTTGAATATCCAGTCGAGAACATATAAACCCAGTTACAGATTATTTTATATAAAGAAGCGAGAGAGTGCATGAGGGCAGCGCAATGGCCCTCGACATTTTCCCTCCTTTAGTGAAAGGAGAAACACACATTATGAAAGCTGCAGTAGTAGTAGCAAATGAAGACGTACAGTATCAGGAAATCGAAGAACCAAAAGTAACCAAAGGCACAGTTAAGATCAAAGTAAGATATTCCGGAATCTGCGGTTCCGATATTCCTCGTGTTCTGAACAACGGAGTACATTTTTACCCAATCGTTCTGGGACATGAATTTTCCGGTGACGTAGCAGAAGTTGGCGAAGGTGTAACCAAAGTAAAAGTTGGAGACAGAGTTACTGCGGCACCGCTTCTTCCATGTATGAAATGTGACGACTGCCAGCAGGGCAACTTCTCCCTCTGTAAACATTACAGCTTTATCGGTTCCAGACAGCAGGGAGCCAATGCAGATTATGTAGTAGTTCCGGAACAGAATGCAGTTCCTTTTGGTAAGAATGTATCTTATGAGCAGGGTGCCATGTTTGAGCCTGCAACAGTTGCTATTCATGGACTTTTCCAGAATGATTACCATGGCGGTGAATGTGTAGCTATTCTGGGTGGTGGTACAGTAGGAATGTATACCATGCAGTGGGCCAGGATCTTCGGCTCCAAAAAAGTTGTAGTGTTTGATATCAGTGATGAACGTCTTGCTCTGGCAAAACGTCTTGGTGCAGATGAAGTTGTTAACACAAAAGAAGAAGGTTACATGGAAAAAGCCATGGCTATTACCGATGGCAAAGGCTACGGTTTCGTATTCGAGACAGCAGGACAGGTTCCAACCATGCATATGGCATTTGAACTGGCTGCAAACAAAGCCCATGTATGCTTTATCGGAACTCCTCATGAGAACCTTGTTTTTACACCAAAGCAGTGGGAAAACATGAACCGTAAAGAATTCAAACTGACAGGTTCCTGGATGTCCTACAGTGCTCCATATCCGGGACGCGAATGGGATCTGACTGCACATTATTTTGCAACAGGTCAGCTGAAATTTGATCCGGGATTCATCTACAAAAAAATCCCAATGAGTCAGGCACAGGAAGCATTCCAGCTGTTCAAGACACCGGGACTTGTAAAAGGAAAGATTCTTTTATCAAATGAGGAAGACTGAAGATGATACTGACAGTTACATTAAATGCCGCTATTGACAAGCGGTATGTAGTAGATGATTTTAAAGCAGGAGAAGTAAACCGGGTACGGGAATGTTCCTATGTTCCGGGAGGCAAAGGACTGAATGTGTCCAAACCTGCCTCCATATACGGAGCAGAAGTAGTGGCTACCGGATTTGTGGGTGGTCATGCAGGTAATTATATCGAAGATGCCCTGAAACCGTTTGGAATCAAAAGTGCTTTTTATCATGTAAATGCAGAAAGCCGTTCCTGTATCAATATCTGGGATGAAGTCAATCATGTACAGACAGAATTCCTAGAGCCGGGCTTTACTCTTACAGAAAAAGATTTCCGGGGATTTGAAGAGAAATTCAGAGAACTGGTAAAAGATGCAGATGTAGTTGCCATGTCCGGCAGTGTGCCAAAAGGACTGGACGGAACTGCTTATCAGAAGCTGATTAAGATCGTAAAAGAAGCAGGTAAACCGGTGATTCTGGATACCAGTGGCAAGCTCCTGGAAATGGGAATTAAGGCAACGCCAACTCTGATCAAACCAAATATTGATGAGATCCGTATGCTGACAGGCAAGCATTGTGATGACATCAACGATATTATTGAGGCGGCAAAGAGTATCCATGCAGACGGTGTGGAGATCGTAGCAGTTTCTCTTGGAGCTGACGGCTCTCTGGCAGTCGGAGAAGAAGGTATCTTCCGGGCAAAAGTACCGAAAATCGATGCTGTAAATACAGTAGGCTGTGGAGACTCCATGATCGCAGGTTTTGCACTTGGATTAAGCGAGGGGCTTTCTCTTCCGGAAACTCTGCGGAGAGCCAGTGCCATCTCAGCAGCAGCAGCCATGAGAGAAGAAACAGGATTTTTCATAATGGAAGATATGAAGAAACTTCTTCCGCAGATTGAAATAGAAAAACTTTAAAGTTGAGAAAATACAAGAAAACAAAAACTATATAATCAAAATTCAGGAGGAAAGTATAATGGCAGAATTTATTAATCCGGCAACCGTGCCGAAAGTAACACTTCCGTCAGGGGAAGAAGTTCCATGTATGGGTATGGGAACATTTGGTTCTGACAGAGTAAGCCCGGAAGATGTTTCCGCAGCTGTAGGCGGAGCTATCCGCAGCGGTTATCGTATGTTTGACTGTGCAGCCTGTTATGGAAATGAAGACCAGATCGGTAAGGTTTTCAAAGAAGCCTTTGAAGAAGGTGTTGTTGAGAGAAAAGAACTTTTCATTATGACCAAAGTATGGAACGACATGCACAGAAAAGTGGAAGAAGCATGTGATAAGAGCATCCAGGATCTTCAGTGTGACTATGTGGATCTGTATTTTATCCACTGGCCATTTCCCAACTATCATGCACCATTTTGCGATGTAGATTCCAGAAATCCGGATTCCAGACCATTCAGTGTGGAAGAATTTATGGATACCTACCGTCAGTGTGAAGCTCTGGTAGAAAAAGGCAAGATTCATTACATCGGTATTTCCAATATGACCATTCCGAAACTGGAAGCAGTTCTTCCTTTGATGAAGATCAAACCTGCAGCCTGTGAACTGGAACTTCATCCTTGTTTCCAGCAGCAGGAGCAGTTTGACTACCTGGTAGCTCACAACATCCAGCCTGTAGGGTATATGCCGCTTGGGTCACCAAGAAGACCGGAAAGAGATATCTGCCCGGAGGATGTAGCTGATATGCAGACACCGGAAATGCAGGAAATCGCCAAAGCACATGGTGTACATCCGGCACTGATCTCCCTGAAATGGGCCCATCAGAGAGGTGAAATTTCCATTCCATTCTCTGTGCATAATTACGCAAGCAACCTGAAATGTGTAACAGAAGATCCACTGACAGAAGAAGAGATGGCAAAGATCGGCACATTGGAAAGAGGAAACCGTCTGGTAAAAGGACAGGTATTCCTGTGGGAAGGTGCAAAAGACTGGCATGATCTCTGGGATGAAGACGGATTTATCGTAAAATAAAGATAAAAGACAAGAAGATGGCAGGGACAAGTACAAAACTTGTTCCTGCTGTCCCCTCCTGAAAAACTTCATTACCCTATTTACAATATATATACAACTCCCCAGGCATAAAGATATGGTACTTCTGCCGGGGATTTATTTTCTGCTGTGCATCCACAAACCATGCCGGATTCACTGCATTTACATCATAAAGATCAAAATGCGTGGGAATCAGTAGATCAGTTCCTGCGTCTCTGGCAAGAGTAAGAGCCTCCACGCTGTCAAAACATCCGATAATATCATCTCTGTAACGACGATAATAATCTCGTCCATTCACAGGAAGCATCATAATATCCGTATTACGAACCCAGTCTGTAAGCCCATCATAGATACAGCAGTCTCCGGAATGATAAAGAGAAATATCCCCAAATACCAGTCGGTAGCCCACTTCTTCATATCCCCCATTTCCATCAGGATGAAGCTCTTCATGTGCAGAAGGAACAGCATAGAAAGACACATCTTCCCCTAAAGAAAACATCTTATCCGTTGGTACACCCATGATCCTTTCAGATGGAATCCCATAACTTTCTACAGTAGTGACAACAGAATTCGGAACAATGAACCTGGCTTTCTTATTGACCCTTCCAATAGCAGAAAGCGTATCCGGGTCTGCATGGTCATAATGACCATGGGTACAGAATACATAATCTACAAAATCCAGATCCTCACCCTTAAGGGGAGCAGGATAACGACGGACCCACTTTACCAGTTGACTACAGTTACGGTCCACATAATCACTTAAATATCCATCGATCAGGAAATAACACTTTCTGTATTTCAGAAGAAATCCCACCTGTCCAAGATAAAAAATCCCCAGCTGCTGATCTGTAAGCTCCGTTTCCAACATTTTTTCCTTTAACGAATTCATAAAAACCTCCCATTTCAGAACATCGCGAATTCTATATTGACAATTCTATCACTGCGTGATATAAATGTCAATGAAAGATGAAGACAAAATAAGAACAAGCTAACACAAATCGATACGAGGACAGACATATATGGACAACAAAGTCATCAATCAGCTTCACATGCGGGAGATGAATCTCAATGAAGTATTGAAGATCATCCGGGAAGAGGAATCCCTTACCAGAAGGAAACTTCAGGATTTGACAGGTTTCAGCTGGGGCGGTGTATCCCAGATCGTTACCAGATTACTCAGCCAGAACCTGATCATAGAAGTGAAGGATACCAGCCCGGGACCAGGACGAAAGCCCACATGCCTTCAGATCAACGGAGAAGAAAACCTGCTTCTGGGTGTAGATATCAACAGCAGTGGAATTACAGCTGTGATCCAGAACATGAAAAATGAAATACTGGAACAGATTTCCATGTCTGCAGACTGCTCTGCCCGAAAGAAACTTCTGGCGAATACTTTTCAGCTTACGGACCAGCTTTTTGAGAAATACAAAGAACGGAAGATTCTTGCGACCGGTATTTCCATGCAGAGTGCAGTAGATGAAAAGAAAAGAGTATCCCTTTATCTGAAAGAATGTCCGGACTGGGAGAATGTACCACTTTGTGATATTTTTGAAGAAAGATACAAAATACCCGCCTATCTGGCACATGATCCGGACTGCCTGGTAGCATCCAATGTATCCATGTTCGGAGAAGATGTACTGCTCTGCCGTATAGATTATGGTATCGGTCTTTCTGTATTCAAAAACGGAGATTTTATCAAAGGTCCCGGAATGCTGGAAATCGGCAGGATGCTGCTGAGAACAGAAACAGGGAAAATAAAAACCCTGGATCAGATCGCTTCCATTGCCGGAATAGAAAAGAACGCAGAAACACCCCTGACAGAGCTGAGAAACACAGAAAGAGGCAGACAGCTTCTGCAAGAAGCAACAGAAGCACTGGCACTGACTATTGCCAACAGTGCATTGCTTTTTGATGTATCTACTATTTTGCTCTGTGGTAAATTTCTTACAGCAGAGCAGGGAATCTGGGATGAACTAAAAGAAGAACTCCTGAAACTTCTGCCAAAAGATACCAGGATCTTCCGTTATGACGAAAAAAGAGCAGCAGCAGGTGCAGCATGGATCGCAGCAGAAAGGAGAATAAAATGAAAGCAGTCGTGATCGAAAAACCAGGAACCATGGTGTTAAAAGAAATGCCGGTTCCACAGACACCCAGGGGATTTGTACGGGTAAAAGTAAAAGCGGCAGCCATCTGTGCCACAGATCTGGAAGTACTGGATGGCAATATCGCAGCAAAATACCCACTCATCCCCGGACATGAATGGAGTGGCATTGTAGAGGAACTGGGAGAAGGGGTAGATGGGAAGTGGCTTGGACAGCGGGTTACAGGCAGCAATGATGTAGTGTGCCTTACCTGCCCTGCCTGCAGAAGCGGAGAATGGCGCTACTGCAAATCCTTTAAAGAAATCGGATTCAAAATGGACGGAGCTTATGCAGAATATGTAGTAGTACCAGCTTACGGACTCTGTCAGCTTCCGGAACAGGTTTCTTTTGCACAGGCAGCTTTGGTAGAACCTCTGGGCGTAGCCCTTGGAACCATGAAAAAATCTCATGCCAAACTGGGCGATACCTGCCTGATCATGGGAGCTGGTTCCATCGGTCTCTGTACTCTTGTAGTGGCAAAAGCAATGGGACTTCGGGATATCGTAGTCTGTGCTTGTGGCAGAGGCAGAGAAGAACTTGCCAGAAAAAAAGGTGCAGATCATTTTATTGCAACAAAAGAACAGAATCTGATGGAAGAAATGAAGAAGATCCATCCAGATGGAACAGATGTGATCATCGATGCCACTGGAATGGAAGAATGTATCCAGATGGCACTGAAACTCTGCAAAAAAGGCGGCACTGTAGTTCTGGAAGGTTACGGAAGAGGCAAAACCATGCAGATCTGTATGGATGATATCCACATCAACAATCTCCATGTGATCGGAGCAGGAAACAACTGGAACATGCACCAGATGGCAGTTGATCTGATGGCATCCGGTGTGGTTGATATTGAAGATTTTGTTTCCGAAACCATTTCTCTGGAAGAATTTGAAAAAGGAATTTCCACAGTGCGAATGCGTCCCAGAGGGTTTGTCAAGATGGAGTTCCGTCCATGATCGCGGGCATTGACCTGGGTACCTCCGCAGTAAAAATTCTCTGCATAAACAAAGAAGGAAGTGTGGCAAAAGCCAGATACCGCTACAGAGAAAATACCGTACAGGAATGGCTTTATGGAATCCAGAGTGCTTTTAAAGAACTGGAGGGGCAGGAGATCACCGCCATTGCACTTTCTTCCCAGGTAGGAACTTATGTAACAGAGAACAGAATCTTTTCATGGAGGGATCCGGGAGGCGAAAAAGAACTGGAGAGCCTTCTTAAAGAATTTACAGTAGAAGAATTCCTGGAAGAAATCTCTATGGTTCATCCATCCCTTCTTTCCTATCCCATACCAAGGATCAGTTTTATACAGAAACAGATAGACCACCCACTGCAAAAAATCTGCCAGCCCAAAGAAGTGATCTGCCAGTATCTTACCGGCAGTTATGTCAGTGACCCCTGTTCCTACAGAGGACTTGCCCACCAGCAAAAAGGCACCTACAGTCAGAAGTTCATGGAATATCTTCACATTTCCGGAGAAGCATTGCCGGAGCTGGTGACACCTTTTACCAGGGCCGGGACTTTAAAGAAAGAGGCGGCAGTACAGTGTGGACTGAAGGAAGGGACTCCTGTTTATACAGGCTGTAATGATTATTATGCTTCTCTTCTTGGAATGGGAATCAAAGCACCGGGAGACTGCTTTGATGTGACCGGAACCAGCGAACATCTGGGAATGATCACCGAAGAACTGCTCAGAGACCAGACAGTGATTGCTTCACCTTATTTTAACGGCTGCGTGGCATATGGAGTTACTGCTTCCAGTGGTGCATCCCTGGATCTGGGACTTCGGGAACTGAACCTTGCCCAGGTAAATTACGAAACTTACCGGAACAAAAAGAATCTGCCTCTGTTTCTTCCCTATGTTAATGGAGAACGGGCACCCATCTACGATATGAATGCCAGAGGTGTTTTCTTTGGAATTCAGGCAGACACCACCAGAGAAGATATGGCTTATGCAATTATGGAAGGAGTAGCTTTTTCTACCTGGCACATTATGGAGAAGCTTCCATATAAGACTGTCAGTCAGGTAATCTGTGCAGGAGGTGCAGCCGGAAACAGGGATCTGATGCAGCTGAAGGCGGATCTTTTTGGACTTCCTTTTGTGCAGGCAAGAGAAGAAGATACTTCCGCTTATGGAGCCTGCATGATCGGTGCAGTGGGAGAAGACTGGTATCCGGATATGGAGAATGCAGTGGAAGCACTTTGCAGTTACGACCCACCTGTACAGCCACAGAGGAACCCCAGATTAAGAGAAAGATTTGCATTATACAAGAAAATTTACACAGATCTGAAAAAAGATTTTGAATTATTCAGGAGGACAGAACAATGAGTTGTGTGATTTTTGGAGCAGGAAAAATAGCAAGAGGTTTTATCGCCCATCTTTTGAGTCTTTCAGACATCGATTTTGTATTTGTGGAAAAAGCAGATGCACTGGCAGATCTGATTAATGAAAGAGAGCAGTACACCATCAACATCCTGGGAGCACCGGAAAAAAATTATGTGGTAAAAAATGCAAAAGCCCTGAAATTCAGCCAGGAAAAAGAAATCACAGAAGCAATCGCAGAGGCAGATGTGGTTTTTGATGCAGTGGGTGGCAAAAATCTTCAGGAGATCGTCCCCTTCTATATCAAAGGCATTGAGAAGAAAGCAGAAAAAGGCGGCTATCTGAATTTTGTAACCTGCGAAAACTGGAAAGAGCCTGCCAGAATCCTGAAAGAAGGTGTAGAAGCAGGAATCGCACCGGAAGCAAGGGAATATCTGGACAACTATGTTGGATTTACAGAGTCTGTCATTATGAGATCCGGCATAGAAGCACCGAGGGAACTTCTGAAAAAAGATCCACTGATCGTAAATGTACAGAATTACTGGCATCTGCCTGTGGATGCAGTCAGAGTGAAAGGCTCTCTTCCTGATATCAAATATATGGAACATCTTACCGGATTTGCCGGTTTCCTGGAAAGAAAATTTTACACGTATAATGCTGCCAATGGCACCACATCTTTTGTAGGAGCACTTCTTGGATACAAAGTCCTTGCAGAGGCAGCACACGATGAACGGATACTGAAGATCCTGCATGGTGTATATCAGGAAACCGGAAAGGCACTTTCTATGAAACATGGTATCTCACTGGAAGAGCAGATGGCTTTTGCAAAAACATCTCTTAACAAACTCCAGGATTATACCATTGTGGATTCCATTGAAAGAAATGCCAGAGATCCCCAGAGAAAACTGGGAAAAGATGACCGTCTGGTAGGTTCTGCCAGAATGGTGCTTTCCTGCGGTATCAGACCGGAAAATCTCTGTACAGCCATTGCCTGTGCTATTTATTACAGGAATCCGGAAGATTCCAGTGCAGTAGCTTTGGAAAAAGTAGTAAAGGAAGAAGGCATTGATGCAGTACTTGAAAAAATATGCGGCATTGAACCAGAAGGAGAACTGGGGATACTGATCAAAGAAAAAATCAAAAAGATCAAAGAATGGGGATGGCTGAAAAATGAGTAAGATCGTGATCATAGGAGCCGGCAAAACCGGCAGAGGATATCTGGCAAGACTTCTGAAAGAGTCTGAGAAAGAAATCTGTTTTGTGGATAAAAATGAAACACTGGTAAAAGAACTTCAGGAGAAAAAGGAATTTAAGATCCATTTCTTTGGAGGAGAACGAGAAGATTTTGTTATCCAAAAGTACAGCTGCTGTACATGGGAAGAGGCAGAGTTTGGAGATGTGTCATTGATCCTTGTGTCTGTAGGCGGCTCCAATCTGAAAGAAGTCGGAGAAGCACTGGCAGCCAGACTGACACCGGACAGACATTACGATATCATTACCTGTGAAAATTCTTCCAGACCTGCAGAAGTTCTGAAAGAGGCCATTGGATCTGGTTTTGATGTTTCTGTCAGTGAATCCACTGTGTTCTGCACAACCATAGAAAGTGAGAAAGAAGGCCTGGACATCAATTCCGAAAATTATCCTTATCTTCAGTGCAACGGAGACCTTCTTCCGGGATTCAACAGTGATATCAGGGGAATCCGCCCGATGAAAGAGTTCGGGGATTTTCTCACAAGAAAACTCTATACCTACAATGCAGCCAGCTGTGTCCTGGCATATCTGGGATTCCTGAAAGGTTATACTGATTACCGGGAAGCAGGCAGAGATCCGGAAATCCTTGAGAAACTGGACCGGAATTACGAAATGACCAACAGCGTTCTCTGCGAAGTTTATGGATATGACCCGGCAGATCAGGCAGAATTTGCAGCTCTTTCCAGATCCAAGTTTACCAGTCAGACCATTGTGGATACCATTGACCGTAATGCCAGAGAACCACAGCGTAAACTGAAAGCAGGAGAACGGATCATAGGTCCAATGAAGCTGATCTTTGAAAAAGGTATTTTGCCGGATGTACTGATCGAAACAGCAGCAGCAGCCCTGAAATATGATAAAGGAGACGAATGGCTGAAGATAAAAGGAACCCATACACCGGAAGAAATTCTTCAGGAAATCTGCGGACTGAAACCATCAGATTTTCTGTATAATGAAATTCTGAAAACTTATCAGAAAATCTGAGCTGTTTTTTAAGTGACTACTTCAAAATATTTTTATTTCATGATAAAATAAAATGCTAACGAGTTTTTTATAGGATATGCGGAAATAAAAATGGGGGAAGCATACACATATGTATCGTATATTACTTGTAGATGATGAGATTCTTGTAAGAGAAGCCATCAAAGAGAACGTTGACTGGGCATCTATGGACTGTGAACTGGTGGGGGACTGCGAAAACGGCAAACAGGCAGTAGAATTTGTAAAGACACATCCTGTAGACATTGTGCTTACAGATATTCTGATGCCTTATATGGACGGAATGGAAGCCATTTTCTTCACGACAATTATCCGGATATTGTGATCGTGATATTCAGTGGATTTGGGGAATTTGAATATGCAAAGAGAGCAATCCAGTATAATGTCAGTGAATATCTTCTGAAACCGGTCACATCCATGGACATCCGTAATGTGATTGAAAAAATGAAACTGAAAGTAGATCAGATCCGTAAAGAAAAAAAGAAAATGGAAAATCTCACCAGAACATCGGAAAATTACAGAGAAAATGCCCAGATGATCCGTTCCAGTACCATTGAAGCACTTGTAAACTGTACCACCGATGTACAAAAGAGTATCCACCGGCTGGAAGATATGGGGATTGATCTTTCTGCTGTGAGATATCGCGTGGCAGTGTTTGATATGGATATTTATTCCGGCATGTATCAGATTGATATGGAGAAACAGCAGGAAAGTGCACTGATGGCATTTGTGCTTTTTAATGTCAGTGACGAAATCGTTACCAGAGAAGATGCCGGAATTGCCTACCAGGAAAGTGGAAACCGGGTCAGCATTCTCTTTCAGGAAAAATGGAACCATAATTTTACCAGAAAGACCAGGGAAATCTGTCAGGAGATCCAGGAAAAAATAAAAGAACTTATGGGAATAGAAGTTTCCATGGGAATTGGAAGCTGGGTAAAGCAGCCGGAAGAACTTCTGATTTCCCACAGTCAGGCAGAACAGGCACTTCAGTACCGGTATCTTCTGGGAGGAAATCTTCTTATTGATATGGAAGAACAGCACCCGGTTCAGGATATTTTTCTGGAAAAACCACTGCAGGATCTAAAAGAAACAATCAAAACAGGTACGAAAGCAGAAATCACAAAAGAACTGGACAATATCGAGAACAAGATCCGTCAGTCACTGGCAGACAAGAGCCGGGCATGCATGTATCTTCAGCAGGTGATCCGAACAGTAGATGCTGCCTGTGAGGATGTTTCCGCAGATATGGACAAGATCAAAAAAGGAAGAGAAGAACTTCTGCGTAAGGTCACACACCAGAAATCTTTCCGGAAAGCCAGTGATATTGTAAGAGAACATGTGTTAAAGATTGCGGATACGCTTTCAGATCTGAATACTTCCAGCAGCAAACGTCAGGCAAGACTGGCATTGGATTATATACAGAAAAATTATATGGACCCGGATCTCAGCCTGAACAGCATCTGTTCTTATCTGAATATCAGTACCAGTTACTTCAGTACCATATTTAAAGAAGAAACAGGAGAGACTTTTACAGAAGTTCTCATCCGTACCAGAATGGATAAGGCCAAAGAACTTCTGGAAAAAACTACTCTCAAAAACTATGAGATTGCAGAGAAGGTGGGATTTGCAGATCCTCATTATTTTGGAATCTCTTTCAAAAAAGCTACTGGATGTACACCTACAGAATATGCAAGGGAGAAACGTAAATGAAAAAAAACAGTCTTTCTGCTCTGATCGTAGGGAAGTTCAAAAGTATCCAGAGTGTTATTTTTACTACGGTAGCTATTCTGGTCCTCTGTGCAGTTGTGATCGTTACCGGCGTGTCCATGCGTTTTACCAATACTTCTATTTTTGAAAATTCTTCTGAATACAGCCAGACTATTATCCGGCAGATGAATCAGAACATTGATTCCTATATAGATTACATGGAAAATATTTCTTATCTGATCACCAGCAACGAGGATGTGCAGTCGTATCTTTTTGACGAAGGGATAGATACAGAAGCACGGGGACGACTTCTCAGCCAGTTTGGAACCATCCTGGACAGCCGAAGTGACATCCGCAATCTGGGAATCATTGGCCCTGGTGGAAGAAGACTGATCAATGATGGAAGCAAATCTGTGAATCCGGATCTGGACCTTACGACTCAGGACTGGTATACAGATGCACTGGAAAGTACAGATGGACCGATACTTACCTCTTCTCATGTACAGCATATCATCAGCGGAGAGAGACCTTGGGTGATCACTCTCAGCAGGGGCATCCGGAATCTTCATGGAAACGGTCAGAGACAGGGCGTGTTTTTTATTGATCTGAATTACAGTGCCATCAGCAGTCTCTGTGACCAGAGTACCGTAGGAAATAAGGGATATGCTTTTATTCTGGATGCAGCAGGAAATATTGTTTATCATCCTCAGCAGCAGCAGCTGTACAATGAACTTCAGACAGAAAAAATCGACCTGATCATGAAGTCAGATTCTGATACAGTTCTCACCGGAACAGGAAATAACAGTAAACTGTATTCCATTTCCAGATCAGAAAAAACAGGATGGACCGTAGTGGACTGTACCAATGTAAGGGAACTGTTGAGCAAAAGCCGGCAGGCACAGAGCATCTATGTGCTGACAGCCATTGTGCTGGTGATCGTAGCACTTCTTTTTTCCAGATTTATGGCAAGAAGCATTACTCTTCCTATTCAGAAACTTACCGCTTCCATGAAAAAAGTTCAGGAAGGAGATTTCAGTGTTTCCGATGTAGTGCTGGATTCCAGAAATGAAATCGGCAGTCTTACAAAGTCCTTTGATGTAATGACACACAGGATACAGGATCTGATGGCACAGAATGTCCATGAACAGGAAGAAAAAAGAAAAAGCGAGCTGAAAGCACTTCAGTCTCAGATCAATCCTCATTTCCTGTATAATACCTTGGATTCCATTATATGGATGGCAGAAGGTAAGAAATACGAAGAAGTAGTACTTATGACTGCATCACTTGCCAGACTTCTCCGCCAGAGTATCAGCAATGAAGATGAAGTAGTTCCTATTGCCAACGAAGTAGAATATGCCAGAGGATATCTGACTATTCAGAAGATGCGTTACAAAGACAAAATGGAATATCAGATTGATGTGGAACCGGAGATCCTTCATATTCCGCTGATCAAGCTGGTACTGCAGCCTGTCATCGAAAATGCTATTTATCATGGTCTGAAATACAAAGAAAGCAAAGGTCTTCTCATTGTAAAAGGTTTTATGAAAGACGGAAATGTAGTTTTGCAGGTAATTGATGACGGTGTAGGCATGGATCAGGAGACCCTGGCACATATTTATGACAGACACAAAGTAAATTATCATTCCAATGGCGTGGGCGTTTATAATGTGCAGAAGCGTCTGCAGTTATATTATGGAGAAGCCTATGGAATCACTTATCAGAGTGAAAAAGGAAAAGGAACCATTGCTACCATTACTATTCCAGGCAGACAGGAGGAACAGTTATGAAAAAATACAGAAAATGGCTGAGTATCTGTCTGGTCTTCTGTGTTGCAGCAGGAATCATGGGAGGATGCTGGTACAGACAGAAAGTAATAGAAGAAAGAAAGCTTTCTCTTATTTATATCCCAAAGGTTGTAGATGGAACCAATGATTTCTGGAAAGCATTGATCCTGGGAGCCAAAATGGCTGCAAAGGAATATAATGCAGATATTGAAATCAAGGCACCGGCTGAAGAGAATGATGTGGAAGGACAGAATCAGCTTCTGAAAGAATCCATAAAGGAAAAACCGGATGCTATCCTTTTTTCACCTTCCAGTTTCACTGAGTCTGATGAACTTCTGAAAGAAGCAAAAGAGAAAAAAATAAAAATCAGCTTTATTGATTCTTATGTTGATGAACCACTGCAGGATCTTACCGTTGCCACGGATAACCTGGAGGCAGGAGAGCTGCTGGGCAAATTCGCAGCTTCTCTTCTGGGACCGGAGGATCAGATTGCTATTGTATCCCACGTAAAAGGGGTATCAACAGCTGTGGAACGTGAAGAAGGATTCCGCAAAGGGCTGGGAGACCTGGCAGATAATATTGTGGAAGTGGTATACTGTAATTCCAGATATGAGCTGTCCAGACAGCTGACCATAGAACTTATGGAAAAATATCCTGATCTTAAGATGATCGCAGGAATGAATGAATATTCTTCTGTAGGTGCTGCCAGAGCTGTAAAGGCATCCGGAGCCAAAGACCGAGTTGTAGTAGTTGGTGTGGACAGTTCTCAGGAAGCCGTACAGCTTATGGAGAACGGAGTGTTCAAAGGCCTGGTGGTACAGAAGGCGTTTAAGATGGGATATCTTGGTGTAAAAGAAACCGTCCGTATGTTGCGGGGCAAAAGCTATCAGAAGGATGTGAATTCCGGATGTCAGCTGGTAACTCCCGAAAATATGTATTCCAGTGAGATCGAAAAATTGCTTTTTCCATTTAATACGCTGAAGCTTTCCTGACAACAAATAGTAAAAAATATCTAAAGAAGGTTAAATATTTATGTACGAACCGTAAATATTTAACCTTTTTTTGGAAGATATTCTATTGCATTTCAGCAGATTTGACGGTATTATATAGAAAACGCAGATGTGTGTAAAACTTTTTTAAGGAGGGCAAAAAATTGGAAAAGCTGAAACAAAATCCAATCATTAAAAAGCTCGGCTTGAACAGGATCCTTCTTGTATGTATCCTGATTATCATGTTCGCAGTTTTTAAAGTAGTTCTGGGAACGAAATTCCCGGTTGGTGACAGTATCAAGTCCACTTTGAATTATGTATACTTCCTGGGCTTCCTGTCATTGGGCGTTACATTCGTAATCGCTACCGGAGGAATCGATTTCTCCATCGGACCTGTAATGTTCTGCTGTGCACTGGTTTCCGGTTACTGCATGACAAGCTACAAGGTTCCATGTGCAGCAGCAATGGTGATCTGTGTACTGATCGGTCTTGCATTTGGTGTCTTTAATGGATGGCTGGTATCTTACTTATCTGTTCCGGCATTCATCGTATCCATGGCTTCCATGAATATCGCCAAAGGTATTGCATCCGTATTCACAAAGACTCAGTCTGTAAGCTGGCCACTGGCAAGTGATCCTGCAAACGGCTGGTTCCGTAACATCGTATCTTACAAAGGATTCCCTGTAGGTCTCGTGATCTTCCTGGTAATGGCAGTGATCTGTGGTATCGTTCTTTACAACACAAAACCAGGACGTTATATCCTCTGCCTTGGATCCAACACAGAAGCAGTTCGTCTTTCCGGTGTAGATACAAAGAAATGGAACATGCTTGCATACATAATCTGTGGCTTTCTGGTAGGAATCGCAGCACTGTTCTTCGTAGCTACCTATACAACCGTTCAGCCAGGATATGGCGATCAGTATAACAACGAAGCAATTGCCGGATGTGTAA
The DNA here is from genome assembly GCA_900551715.1 of uncultured Blautia sp. GTDB lineage: Bacteria > Bacillota > Clostridia > Lachnospirales > Lachnospiraceae > Blautia_A. Next base: position 44,680 of record URXG01000011.1, read on the forward strand.
TGGGTGGTACATCCATGGTCGGAGGTCTTGCTTCCATCGGTGGTACAGTAATTGGTGTATTTATCATCTCTCTTCTTCAGCAGGGTATCATGGCATTTGGCCTTGGTAAAGGACAGCAGATGATCATCACAGGTATCATCGTAATCGTAGCCGTTTACGCCGATGTTTCTGCACGTCGCAGAAAGAACTGATCGAAAGGGAGGATGAAACAATGGGTGACGTTATTTTAAAAATGGAGGGGATCGACAAGTCCTTTCCTGGAGTTCATGCCCTGGATCACGTTAACTTTGAAGTAAGACGCGGCGAAGTACATGCACTTATGGGAGAGAACGGTGCCGGAAAGTCCACTCTGATGAAAGTTCTTACCGGTATTTATCAGAAAGATTCCGGTTCCATTCAGTATAAAGGTAAAGAGATCGCTTTTCACAATACTCGTGAAGCGCAGGATGCTGGTGTTGTAATCGTGCATCAGGAATTAAACATGGTCGGAGACCTGACCGTTGCACAGAATATCTTTATTGGACGTGAACCAAAAAAAGGTATTCGTGTAGATGATAAAAAAATGATCGAAGATTCCAGAAAATTATTCCAGGATCTGAATATTGATATTGACCCAAAAGAAAAAATGAGCAATCTTACTGTTGGTAAACAGCAGATGTGTGAAATCGCAAAAGCTATTTCCCACAAAGCAGAGATCATCATTTTTGATGAGCCGTCAGCAGCTCTGACAGAGAAAGAAATCGCTGACCTGTTCGTAATCATCAGAGATCTTCGTGAGAAAAATCTTGGTATCGTATATATCTCTCACCGTATGGATGAGATCAAAGTGATCACCGACAGAGTTACTGTCATGCGAGATGGTGGCTATGTAGGAACCCTGATCACCAAAGACAGTACAAAAGAAGACATCATCAACATGATGGTTGGTCGTGTTATTTACGAGGACCCGAAGGATCACAGCATGGTTGCACAGGATGCACCGGTAGTTCTGAAAGTAGAGCATCTGAATGCAGGCAAGATGGTACAGGATGTAAGCTTTGAACTTCGTAAAGGTGAGATTCTTGGTTTCTCCGGTCTGATGGGTGCAGGACGTACTGAGACAGCCAGAGCACTTTTTGGAGCTGACCCGAAACAGAGTGGTAAGATCTCTATTATGGACAAACAGAGTGGACAGCTTCGTGAGGTAACTATCAACAGCCCACAGGATGCTGTTAAATATGGTATCGGTTATCTGTCAGAGGACAGAAGAAGATATGGTGTAGTTGTTCAGAAGTCTGTTAACGAAAACACTACACTGGCTACTATGGAACAGTTCTGTAATGGTCTGCTTATCAACAAAGCAAAAGAAAAACAGGTTTCCGAGAAATATATCAAGGAACTTGCTACCAAGACACCAAGTGGTGACCAGTTGGTAGTTAATCTTTCCGGTGGTAACCAGCAGAAAGTCGTTATCGCAAAATGGCTGACAAGAGACAGTGACATCCTGATCTTCGATGAGCCTACCAGAGGTATCGATGTTGGTGCCAAGAACGAAATTTACAAGTTAATGAGTAAACTGGCAGCAGAAGGTAAATCCATCATCATGATTTCTTCTGAAATGACAGAGATTCTCCGAATGAGTGACCGTATCGTCATCATGTGCGAAGGTAAAGTGACAGGAGATATTGATATTTCCGAAGCAACACAGGAGCGCATCATGGATAAGGCTACAAGGAATATTGATTAAGGGGAGGACAGTCATGACTAAGAAGAAAAAAAGTATTATAAGTGATCAGAGATTTATTGTTTTACTTGTTATCATTGCACTGTCTGCAATCTTCTCCATTATGAGTAAGGAGTTCAGACAGTATACAACAATCCTGAGTATGTTGGATTTTTCTTACTATGACCTTCTGATGGCAATCGGTGTTACATTCCCGCTTATCACCGGCGGTGTAGACCTGTCAATCGGAACTGGTATGGTATGTTACGCACTGATCGCAGGAACCATGGTAAGAAGCCATGGTTGGCCGGTAGCAGCAGCTATGGTGCTGTGCCTGGTACTTGGTCTTGCTGTTGGTGCCCTGAATGGTGTACTGATCGGTATCATGAATCTGCCACCATTCCTTGCAACTCTTTGTACATGTATGATCACACGTGGTGCTGGTTCTCTCTGCAGTGCAACACCATGGCCGGGACTTACACAGGACGGTGGATGGTTCCACACAATTTTCAAGATTACAGTTGGTACAGGAAGAAGTGCTTCTCGTTATCCGATCGGTTTCCTGTGGATGATCCTTCTGGTTCTCCTGATGGAGTTCGTGCTGAATCATACAAAATTCGGACGTTACACAATCGCAATCGGTTCCAATAAAGAAGCAGCAGCTCTTTCCGGAATCAATGTAAAATTCTACCATGTAATGGTATATGTAGTATGCGGTCTCTTTGTAGGACTTGCAGCTATTGCTTACGCAGCAGTTACACCTACTGTACAGCCTGGTACCGGTGCAGGACTTGAAATGGACGCTATCGGTGGTGTATTCGTTGGTGGTGTTGCAGCTACTGGTGGTTATGGATCAGTAATTGGCACTTTTGTTGGTATCTTTGTCATCATGCTTCTGAAAACAGGTCTTCCATATGTTGGCCTGCAGGCAAACTGGCAGCAGATCATCACAGGTCTGGTTCTTATCATCGCAGTCCTGATCGATATTGTCAAAGAAAAGAAAAAAGCAGCAATGTAATAAAAGTTCAAATATGTATGTGGAACGCCAGAGCATTTCCTACTGACGTATCATCATAAAACAAAAAACTATATAATTTATTAAGGAGGAAGTAAGTTATGAATTTCAAGAAAGTAGTAGCATTAGGTATCTGTGCAGCAATGGTAGCAGGAATGTCTGCATCAACAGTTATGGCAGCTGATCTTCCGGATCAGTTCAAAGATCTGAAAGCAAACGAAGCATACGAATTCCCGATGATGGTTAAATCTTTCCAGTCTACATACTGGGATGCAGCTCAGGAAGGTATGAAGAAAGCTGCTGAAGAACTTGGTGTTACTTACACACCTCAGGGACCAAACAGTGAGTCCGATATCGCTGACCAGGTTAACATGATCAACACAGCTATCGCAGCTGGCCCGAAAGGAATCGGTATTGCAGCTTGTGATACATCTTCCGTACTTGATGCTCTGCAGGAATGCAAAGATAAAGGAATCCCGGTTGTAACATTTGATACAGGTATTGCAGATGCTCCAGAAGGATCTGTAGTATGTGAAGTCTGCACAGACAACGCACAGGCTGGTGCAGAAGCTGCAACACATATGTATGATGCAATCAAAGATGTAGTAGCTAATGCAGACGGACAGGTTGTCATCGGTGAAGTTAACCAGGATGCAACAGCTCAGAACATCCAGCAGCGTGGTGGCGGATTCATCGACAAAATGATCGAACTCCTTCAGGCTGACGGCAAAACAGTAGCAGTAGCTGGTAACGAATTCTATGTAAACGCAGCAAAAGGTGCAGATGCTAAAGAAGCTGACGCAGATGTTGTTATCCAGGTTGCAGTTCCGGCACAGACAACTGTAGAGCTTTGCTCTAACGAAGCTCAGGCTATCCTTTCCAAAGAAAACTGCATCGCTATCTTCGGTTCCAACCAGACAGCAGCAGAAGGTGTTCTTGCAGCTAACGCAAACCTGAACGTTCTTGGTTCTGACGCAGCAAACGGTGACGTTATCGGTGTTGGTTTCGACGCTGGTTCTATCATCAAAGCAGCTGTAGAAGACGGAACATTCCTTGGAGCAGTTACACAGTCTCCTCTGATGATGGGATACTATGCAATCTACGCTCTGACAGCAGCAGCTAACGGACAGGAAATTGAAGATGTTCCTACAGATGGTTACTGGTATGATTCTACAAACATGACAGACGAAGAGATCGCTCCAAACCTGTACGACTAATACGAACACAATTTTTTGAAGAAATCTTACGGGTGTGAACCCCCAGGGCATTGCCCTGGGGGTTTTGTAATGAAATAACTTTTGCAACTAAGGACACTTTTTTGGGCAAACAGGGTTCTTAACTATAACAGGATTTGATGGTAATATAATATCATCAAATATGAAGGAAAATACGTAAATACAGCACTTTACACAAACAGGTGCCCTGTAATTGATCTTACATATTTAGGAGGAATTTATAATGGCAACATATTATGCAGCAGTTGATATGGGAGCATCCAGTGGACGTCTTATTCTTGGTCACATGGAAAATGGCAGGATGGAACTTGAAGAGATTCATCGTTTTGAGAACGGTATGGTCAAAAAGGATGGCGAACTCTGTTGGGAGTTTGACCGTATTTTTAAAGAAATCGTAATTGGTCTTAAGAAATGTAAAGAGATCGGCAAGATCCCGGTAAGCATGGGCGTAGATACATGGGGGGTTGACTTTGTACTTCTTGATAAAGATGACAAAGTACTTGGAAACACCGTTGGATATCGTGATCATCGTACTGATGGTATGGATGAAGAAGTATATAAGATCATTTCTCTGGAAGAACTTTATGAGAGAACCGGTATCCAGAAGGCAATCTTCAACACTGTATATCAGCTGATGGCAGTTAAGAAAAAACATCCGGAATATCTGGAGCAGGCAGAGACACTTCTTCATGTACCAGACTACTTCCATTATCTTCTTACCGGACAGAAGACCTGTGAATACACAGAAGCTACTACAGGTCAGCTGGTAAATGCAGAAACAAAAGACTGGGATTATGAGATTATTGACAGACTGGGATACCCAAGAAGAATCTTCCAGAAGCTGATCATGCCTGGCACAAGTGTAGGACATCTGACAGAAGAACTTCAGAAAGAAGTTGGGTTTGACGTAGAAGTTGTTGCACCTGCAACACATGACACAGGATCTGCAGTACTTGCAGTACCGGCCAATGATGATGACTTTATCTACATCAGCTCTGGAACATGGTCACTGATGGGAATCGAAAGAAAGACTCCTGACTGTTCACCGAAGAGTTGCGAACTGAACTTCACAAATGAAGGCGGTTATGCAGGACGTTTCCGTTATCTGAAGAACATCATGGGACTGTGGATGATCCAGTCTGTACGTCATGAAGTAAATGACAAATACAGTTTTGCTGAGATCTGCTCCATGGCAGAAGAAGCAAAGGATTTTCCATCCAGAGTAGATGCCAACGATGAGTGTTTCCTTTCTCCTGAGAACATGACTGAGGAAGTAAAAGATTACTGCCGCAGAACAGGACAGAAGGTTCCGGAAACTATGGGAGAGATCGCAACTGTTATCTACACCAGCCTTGCTGAATGCTATGCAAGAACAGCAAAAGAACTGGAAGAGAGTACAGGAAGAACCTACAGTCGTATTCATGTAGTTGGTGGTGGTTCCAATGCAGGATACCTGAACGAACTTACAGCCAAAGCAACAGGAAAAGAAGTTCATGCAGGTCCCGGAGAAGCAACTGCAATCGGTAACATTACCGCACAGATGCTGAAAGCACAGGAATTCAAATCCATCGAAGAGGCTCGTACAACCATTCATGAGTCCTTTGGTATTAAGATTTATAAATAAGTTTATAAATAAATTATAATCAATATTATAATGGAGGTTTAATTATGTTAGTAAACACAAAAGCAAAAGTCGGCATATTTTCTATTGCTTTAGGAGCATATCTGCCTCAGTTCGCATCACTGGTACCTGAGTTTGAGGCACAGTATGAGGCATTCAAAAAAACAATTCCTGATACAGTAGAGATCATCGACGGAGGAATGGTAACAACCAAAGAACAGTCAATGGAAGCAGGAGACAAATTCCGTGCAGCTGATGTTGACCTTGTATTCCTTCAGATGCTGACTTATGCTACATCTTACAATATGCTTCCTGCAATTCGTGATCTTGATGTTCCGGTTGTTCTGGTAAACGTTCAGAAACTGAAAGCACTGGATTATGATCACACAGATATCGCTGCATGGCTTGGCGAAGGTTATGCTTGTGGTGCTGTT
>URXG01000012.1 GCA_900551715.1 uncultured Blautia sp.
GTGTTCGGGACTTTCACCCGTTAGAGCGCGCCCATGGCGCGCAAACTAAAAATACCCGGTGCAAATTAATGTACCGGGCGTTTCTTTGGCCTTTTTGTCAATTCTTGATGTTTTTATTTTAAAGGCTTTTTGGCACTTGACGAAACATGATAAAACACAGCCTTGCTTTATCACTTTAAATCGTGTATAATAACCACATCTATAACGTATCACAGGAAGGAAATGGGATTATGTCAAAACATATAACAGGACACACAGGATTATTGTGTTTATTAGGAAGCCCGGTTGCACACAGTGTTTCTCCGGAAATGCACAACGAAGCATGTGATCAGCTGGGACTGGACTATAGCTATTTGGCTTTTGATGTACCGGAAGATAAGATGCCGGAAGCAGTGCAGGGGCTTCGCACCATAGGCGCCAGAGGCTGGAATATTACCATGCCAGGAAAGAACATCATGTGTAAACTGGCAGACAAGGTATCACCTGCATCTGAGATTTCCGGAGCATGTAATACCATTGTTAATGATAATGGGGTACTGACAGCGTACACTACAGACGGTGTGGGATTTATGCGCGCAGTAAAAGAAGACGGTGTGGATATCATTGGAAAGAAAATGACTCTTCTGGGAGCTGGTGGAGCTGCAACAGCAATCCTTGTACAGGCTGCACTGGATGGAGTTGCTGAGATCAATGTATTTAACGTAAGAGATGCCTTCTTTGAAAGAGCAGAAAACATCGTTGCCAAACTTAATGAACGTACAGACTGCAAAGTTACACTTCATGATTTCTCCGATCCGGAAGTCCTTCGTGCATCTATTGCAGACAGTACAATTCTTGTAAACGGTACTTCCGTAGGAATGGCACCAAAGACAGATAATACCATCATTACAGATACATCCATGTTCCACAAAGATCTCTTTGTGTTTGATGTAATCTATAATCCGCAGGAGACCAGACTTCTTCGTGAGGCCAGAGAGGCAGGCTGCAAGACCGGAAACGGTATGTACATGCTTCTGTATCAGGGAGCTGCATCCTTTAAGCTCTGGACAGGAGAAGAAATGCCTGTAGAGATCATTAAGGAGAAATATTTCTCTTAATCAGAAATAAGCAGGCAATTATTTCAGAAATCAGAAATATAGGAATAAATAACAACAAAGCAGTCATAACAGATCGTCTGACAGGAACCTGTTGTGGCTGTTTTTTCATATAAAAACAGGAGGTTTTTGCATATGTATACTGCATCAAAAGAAAGATACCAGACAATGGAATATAACCGTTGTGGAGAAAGCGGACTGATGTTGCCGAAAGTTTCTCTGGGACTGTGGCATAATTTTGGAGACACAGCTAATTTCCAGAATATGAAACAGTTGTGTTTTACTGCTTTTGATAACGGAATTACACAGTTCGATCTTGCTAATAACTACGGTCCGGAATACGGCAGTGCTGAGCGTAATTTTGGCAAAATCCTGAAAGAAGAACTTCATAATTATCGTGATGAGCTGATCATTACCACCAAAGCCGGATATGATATGTGGGAGGGACCTTACGGAAACTGGGGAAGCCGCAAATATCTTCTGGCAAGTCTTGATCAGAGTCTGAAACGTATGGGACTGGAATATGTAGATATTTTTTATCATCACAGAATGGACCCGGATACTCCTCTGGAAGAGACTATGGGAGCATTGGCGACAGCCGTACAGAGTGGTAAGGCATTATATGTAGGACTTTCCAACTATAATGGCGAGAGACTGGAGAAGGCAGCTGCCATACTGAAAGATTTAAAGTGCCCGTTTGTGATCAATCAGAACCGCTATTCTATTTTTGACAGAACGGTAGAAGAAAATGGTCTGAAGGAAACAACAGGCAGACTGAAGAAAGGTCTTATTACTTTCAGCCCTCTTGCACAGGGGCAGCTGACAGATCGTTATCTTAACGGAATTCCCGAGGACAGTCGTATCCGTACAGATGGCAGATTCCTGAAAGCCAATATTCTTACAGAGCACAGAATGGATCAGATCCGTAAGCTGAATGAAATGGCGGCACAGAGAGGTGAGAAACTTTCTGAAATGGCACTGGGCTGGCTTCTTCACCAGAAGGAAGTCACAAGTGTACTGATCGGTGCATCTAAACCCCAGCAGATTCTGGATAATATCAAAGCAATCCACTGTACACCATTTACAGAGGAAGAACTTAAGAGAATTGATGACATTTCCAAAGATTGATGGGGATTGTCTGAATAAAAAACCTGACTGTATCGTGCAGCCAGGTTTTTTCAATTATAAAAACAAATACGAAAAATAAATATGATAAAATTAAGGTAACTGTTCAGTACCCTCACAGTTACGAGTCAAAATGCATTCCAAATCACCTTCGGTGATGGCATTTTGCCTTGTATGTCTCGGGATTTTGGCAAAAAACATGCCAAAACACCTCGCGGGATATTACCTACTGAATAGTTACAAATTATAAAAGCAGGATATGGATTGTATAAGTAGTACACACCATTTGAACACTGTCAGAGACTGTGATAAAATCGTAGTTATAGAAAATGGACAGGTTGCAGAAGAGGGGACGTATGGAAAACAAAACAGTAACAGTTATGGAGTATTATCTCCCGGAGGGGACGATTCTGGATGGAAGATACCGGATCATCCGGGTTCTGGGATGTGGAGGATTTGGTATTACTTATGAAGCGATTAATGAGAATACCAATGGACGAGTTGCCATAAAGGAGTTCTATAATCGGAACTATATGGGCAGAATAAATAAGGACATCGTTCTGACAGACGGAGAGATGCAGGTGCCTTTTCAGAAAGCGAAGGAACGATTTCTCAGGGAAGCCAGGAGACTCAGAGATTATTCTTCTGAGCCGGGAGTTGTACATATCCGGAATTACTTTGAACAGAATAACACTGCCTATATTGTTATGGAATATATCGGTGGGATCAGTCTTCAGGAATACTTTGACCGAAAAGGACGGATTGAGGCAGGACGGTTATTTCAACTCCTTTACCCACTGATGGTAACTCTTGAAAAAATACATAAATCAGGAGTGGTTCACAGAGACATCAGCCCAGATAATATCAAATTTACAGATAATCCGGATGGGGCAGCCGGAATTAAACTGATCGATTTTGGTTCTGCCAGAGATTATATGGATGACCGGACTTATACCATTGAGCTGAAAGAAGGATATGCACCGCCGGAACAGTACTCTGGTCATGAGCAGGGACCATGGACGGATATTTATGCGTTATGTGCCGTATTGTACTGTGGAATTACAGGACAGAAACCTATACGTTCTTCTATCCGAAAGATGAAGGACGAACTTCTGATGCCTTCCCAGATGGGAATCGCTATTGATCCGAAACTGGAAAAAATTCTGAAAAAAGGTCTTAATATAGAAAGAGAAAAACGATATCAGAATCTGGAAGAGCTTCTGACAGAGCTGAAACCAATTTTATATCCGAAGAAAAAAAATACCGGTGGTAACAAAAAGGGCAAGATTTTTCTGGCAGCAAGTATTGCAGCCTGCGTACTGGCAGCAGGGGGATATGGAGGTTGGAGATATTACCAGGATCATCTGGCATATTTTAAATTCCATGGAGAGAAAACAGAGACAGTTCTTCTGACACCTTATGATGATATGAGCACGAAAGATTACAAGAAAAATGTAAAGATCATCAAAAAAAGGCTGGATTATCTCTGGGGAGAGGACGGATATATTCTCAGGGAGAAAGAAGATGGACTGGAAATTACCACGACACTGGCATCATATGAAGCAGAAAATATTGACCAGGATGTATTTGAAACAATGAGACTGGCTGTAGCACAGCCTCTGGAACTTAACATTATAGCAATATCTGGAGACGGTTATAAAGCAAGAGCTTCCAAATTAGGGCAGGACGAGGTCATTTCTGCCAAAAAAAAGGAAGGAGAAATTCCGGTAGAAGACAGAACACCAGAGGATATCTATTCCAGTGATGGTCTGGAAGCATATGTAGAAGTAAAAATCACAGACGAGGCAGCAGAGAGAATCAGGAATGACCTTCAGGATATAGCAGGAGAGAAAGACAGTTATATTATGCTGGTGACAGATCCGGGAACGGAATATCGATCAAAGCGATTGCTGTGCACAGACATGAATGGAGACTGGACCACTTACTATTGTAGAGTAAATAAAGATTCCAGAGGCTGGAAAGCACTGTGGAAAACCGAAAGGTTAAGTGATCCTTTTGAGATTTCCTATGAAATACAGGCAGACTGGGAGGAAGAAAGTGGCATCTGGGGGAAATATCAATGCAAAGAAGACGAAATTCAGCAGCCGGCTGTGACAATGGATTACAGAACCACTTCCATAATGTACTGGAATAATGAAGCAATGTCCGGTGCTGGGGCGTGGAGTGAACTTTTATATGATATCAAGACCAGAATGGATACCCTGAAAATTCCCTATGCAGTAGGGACAGCACCGGATGATACAGGCAGAATTTTGATAAAAACAGCTCAGAAAGATATGAATCCATTTCTCGAAAAAATGCTTACGGGCTCAGTAAGTGTTGCATTGGAATCAGAAGATATAAGTCAGAAAGAGGATATATTTTATACCACAGGCGAGCTGAAATTACAGGAAGAAGACGGAAATTATTCAGTTGTTCTGAGTCTGTCCTTATCAGAAAGCAAAAAAGAAGAATTAAAACCGCTGTTTAAAACAGTGCAGGATTCAGAAGATCACAGACTTTATCTGACTGTGGAAGGATACAGGATTGCATGGGCAGAACTGGAATCAGGAGAAATTCCGGAAAATATTGTTTTCCGGAACAATTGTTATCGGAATGCCAAAGCATTTACTCAAAGCGATGTTCCTTTATTACAGATGATCATAACGGCAATGGAACAGAGCCGCCTGGCTGGGTACGAAAGCTATATTCATGCAAGATCACAGTACAGTTCAAAGAACGGTATTGTAGATGCAGAACCTCAACAGGAAAACGAACAGTATATGCCAGTGTCAGAAGAACTGGAAAACATAAAAAAAGGACTTCACAAATTTAACAAAAATGCAGAAGTAAGTGAAGACAGAGGCACAAGCAATCAGCTGAATATTACATTAAGATATGATATAAACAAAAGCTATGGGGCCAGAGTTGTTTCAGATATAGAACAATTGTTAGAAACAGAAAAAGCCGACTTGAAAATATATGATGATATAGTAATATATCCCGGATATAAAAATCGTGGCAGCGGTGTCAGGTTCAGACGCTCTGACAACTTTTCTGGTACGGAAGTCCAAAACTGGGAATTTATGTTTTACAGATCTGGCGAAGGTGATGAAGAAGAGAACAAAATGGCAGAATTGCTGGAAAAGAGCGAACCATTAAAAGAATACAGGACAGAAGATTCTTTTGTGAAAAATCAGAACTGGTGGTGGTATAATATTGACTTATGGTGAAAAGATATCAGTAGGATCAATTCTTGATGAACGTTATGAAATAAAAAAAATAATTAAAGCAAATGAGAAAATAACAATTTATGAGGGATGGCATCAACAGATAGAAGAATCTTTTCTGATTCAGGAAATGTCAAAGAGCACTGACTACACAGATAAAATTCTTTCCAGGGCCAGAAGACTCAGCGATTTTTCGGAATTTACGAATCTGTTTCAGGTATGTGATCAGTTTTCAGCAGGTGAGAAATCCTACGTCATTATGGAATATCCCAGGGGGCAATGTCTGAAAAAAGTTCTTTCATCAGAAAAAAAGCTGTCAGAAAAAGTTCTGGATCATATGTTTTATCCCCTGCTGAAAACACTTGAGAAACTGGAAGAGGCAGGTATGAAGGATATTCCTGTGGAAGCAGAGACCTTATACCTTCAGGAAGATGGGAGTCTGTATCTGTTTCCGGAGACAGACAGGGTAATTCCCGGATATACAGATTATGCATATCAGATCTGTGAGTTGATGTATCAGGGACTGACGGGACAAAAACCACCAGATAAAGCAATTCGGCTTCTGTTTGACGAGATGACACCTCTGAAAGAAGCAAATCTTTCCTGTGATGCAGATTTTTGTAAGATTATTGATGAGGGCCTGAAAATCAATGGGGAAGAGGAACCACAGAGAGATTCTCTGGGAGATCTGAGCAAAAAGCTGGAGCAGTGGAGAGAAAAAGAAAATAAAAAAACAAAGAAAAAACGGTACTGGATAGCAGGGGGGATTTTATCAGCAATATTGATCTGTACAGTATTATTCGGGCTGTATCTGAAATTTGAAGAGAAAATCCGTTTCTGGGGAATTAAGACAGAAACGATCCTTCTGGAGCCAGGAGAAGATGTAAACAGAAAAGAATATCAGAAATCCCTGGAAATCCTAGAAAAAAGAGTAAAGGATCTGGTAGGCACCAATAAATATCTGATAAAAGATGATGATGGCGTTATAAGAATTATTATGCCGGAAAAAGCCTGTAAAAAAATAGATAACGAAGCTTTGCTGAAAGAATATCTCAGTCGTCCAATGAAACTGACTGTTGCTGTTGGAAACGGAAGTGTAAAATGGTTTGCATTAGCATCGGAACAGTATGTAACTCTTGAAAATAAGGACATTCTGAAAGTGGAAGAGGTGGATACAGAAGACAGTGAGAGCTGGTCAACCGGTGAAACAGTAAATAAAATGTTGAAGGTTACTGTTTCGGACGAAGCAGCGGAACAGCTGAAGAAGAAGCTTGGAAGTCTTCAGGAACAGATTAATAAGGAAACGGATGATACAGAAGAAAAATATTATCCTCTGGTCTGCCTTGACGGTGAAGAAACAGACTATGATTCACATATAGAAGTGTCAGGTGAACAAGATGACTGGCATACAATTGGAATTCTGGAAAATTCTTATTTTGAAATGGCGAAAAATCTCTGGAAAGAAGAGACTTTTGATACTGCTTTTCAGATGACATCACAGATTGGTGAAATAAACTGGGAGAAAAAAACAACATCTGTCCTGAAAAAATGGGTGGATGGATCAGAAATTTCAGATCCATCTGTGATTCTGGAGTATGACCGTACAGAACTGACCGGCTCAAAAACAAAAGCTGATAAGGGAGATTATTATCATAATATTGGTGATCTGGCGCAAAGGCTGGAATCTCTGGGAATATCTTATGCACTTGGAAATATTGAGGGAGATTATGATCGGCTTGCAGTGAAGGTAAGGCAGAAAGATATGTCAGATATGGTTGCGGATATCCTGGGGAGACAGGAACAGATCAGTATTCAGAATGTATGGGGATATTCTCTTTTTGCTTCTGGCATACAGCTTTCTACGGAACATGCAGATGGTGACAACAGAAACTGGAAGGTTTCGTTGGAATGTTCAGAAGAAGATATGAAGGATTTTGCAGAGTCAGTAATGAAATCCAATGGATATGTGTATCTTTATGGACCATTAAAATATTGTGTTGGGAAAGCAGCACTTACAGAAATGCCCACAGCAGAGAAAACAGATCTGGATTCTGTGGAGCCAGACAGAAAAAAATATCAATTCTTTTTCCGGGAGACTAATCTGGGAGAAACAGGATATTTCACAAAAGCGATGGATTCGCTGGCAAAACTTTTTGCAAATATGTCAGACAGATATAATCTGAATGATGATTTTAAACTGGTTAAAGTTCAGTACAATGAGAAGGGCAAGCAGGTATTTCAGAGAAGTGAATGCAGAACTGCATGGGAACAAAATAACAAAGAGTTTAAAAAGATACAGAAGACAGCCGAGTATAAAGATTCCTATGTGGAATTAAAAGAAGAGAAGGATTCCTATTATAAAGGAGAAAGAGATCTCTATATCATACTTCATATGGACACACAGGAAAACTACGTGGACAGTGCTGTAGACCGTATTGTGAATCTGTGGAATACATGTAAACTGGAGGAAAGTGATTATTCTCTTATCAGATTTTGTGTAAGCGAATATCAAGAATATCCTATTGTCAACATACGAAGATCTTTCGCTGACGACAAATGGACTTTGTCTGTCAGATGGTCAGATGAAACATATGGAGAAAAATTAAAAGAAAGAATATATCAGGAATTGAAAAATAAGACATTTCTGAAAAATGGACAAACAGAAGAAAATTCAATAAATAATCTGCAGGCATCTCTGGAAGAAACAGATGAAGCTTATGAAAAAATGAAACAAAATCAATACAACTGAAATTGGTATAAGACCCCGAAACAATAATACATCCCTGCGTTATTGTTTCGGGGTCTTGAATGTTTACATTATTTATTAAGGAAAGAAAGGTCAATCTCTCCATCGAACACTGTGGTAGCCGGACCGGTCATGTATACCAGATTTTCCTGGCGGTTCCAGAGAATCTGGAGATCTCCACCAAGAAGCTTCACTGTGACAGGAGTGTCTTCTTCTACCAGTCCGTTCAGTGTGGAAGCTACTGCAACAGCACAGGCACCTGTACCGCAGGCAAGGGTTTCACCGGAACCACGTTCCCATACACGCATCTGGAGGGTGTGGCGGTCAATGACTTTGACAAATTCAGTATTGATTCTGTCCGGAAAAGCGATATGATTCTCGAACTGTGGCCCGATCTTCTCAATTTCAAGAGTATCCAGCTCATCCATATAGACGATGGCATGAGGATTGCCCATAGAAACAGCGGTAATATTGTATGTAGTTCCGTTTACATCCAGAGGTTTGTTGATGACCTGTTCGGAAGTGGAAACTACAGGGATCTGTCTGGCAGTAAGAATGGGAGATCCCATGTTTACTTTTACCAGGGCAACCTTACCGTCTTTGCCAAGAGTCAGATCCAGGTATTTGATGCCACTTTTGGTGGCAACAGAAATGTTGGTTTTGTTGACGATACCGTAGTCATAAACATATTTGGCAACGCAGCGGATACCGTTTCCGCACATGGCTCCCTGGGAACCGTCCAGGTTGTACATATCCATCTCGCAGTCAGCGATGTCGGATGGTTTGATCAGGATCAGTCCGTCAGAACCGATGCCGAAGTGACGGTCACTGACGAATCTGGCTACTGCAGCCGGATCAGTGACAGTTTCTTTGAAGCAGTTTACATATACATAATCGTTTCCGATACCATGCATCTTGGTGAATTTCATAAATTTCCTCCTTAATAATCTGTTTTATAGTCTCCCCGTATGTTTCAGGACACCTGCTTCAGACAGATGTCCTGATTTCACTGAATCAGTATAATGAAAAATTGTTATAGATCTGTGAAAACAATACAAAAATTATATCATATTAAAACGATTCCATGTAGGAGAAATTTTACCGGATACATTATTTACAGAATCAGTTTCTGCATTTCCGGGAAAGGCTCCAGACTGCGTTTCAGGATACCTGTCATCTGGGCGATAGCGATGCCGTAATTGGTAATTGGGACATTCTGATCCTGACAACAGGCGATACGGTATTTCATTTCGCGTTCATTCAGCATACAGCCTCCGCAGTGGATTACCATTTTATAGGAAGTAACATCATCCGGGAATTCAGTTCCGGAAGTAAATTCAAAGACAGGTTCCTTACCTGTGTATTCTCTGATCCATTTAGGAAGCTTATAAGTGCCGATATCATCACACTGGCGGTGATGGGTACATCCCTCAGAGATCAGGATACGGTCACCGTCCTTCACAGTGGAAAGGGCATTTACCCCCAGAAGTTGTGCGTCCATCTCCCCCTTGTAACGGGAAAAGAGAATAGAGAAAGAAGTAAGTGTGATATCTTCCGGAGTGTCTTTGGAGACTCTGGCAAAAGCCTGGCTGTCAGTAACTACCAGCTTTGGTTTAATGCCCTGTGAACGGAAAAGCTCAAGGGTAGATTTCAGTTCAGTATCCCGTACCACCAGTGAAAGTCCACCACGTTCCAAAACAGCACGAATGGTTTGCTGCTGGGGAAGGATCAACCTGCCTTTTGGGGCTGCCTTATCAATGGGAACTACAAGAATTACCAGATCTTCCGGATTGATAAGATCTCCGATGAGAGGGTATTTATGGGAATCTTCTGGTTTCATGGAGGCAATTTTTTCTTTCAGCTCATGAATATTCATGTTTGCTGCCACACTAACCAAGACTTCTTCTTTTCTGGTGGAAAAAGCCAGGTCATATACTTCCTGGTCTGTCAGCAGATCAATTTTGTTATAAACGATCAGATAAGGGATTTTCTTGTGGATAAATCTGCTGATCAGTGCATAATCTGCGTCAGTTTTGCCTGTGGTGCTGTCTACGATCAGAATAGCAATGTCTGTTTTATTCAGGACCTGGTAGCTCTTTTTTACACGAAGGGCACCAAGTTCCCCTTCGTCATCAATCCCTGGTGTGTCGATGATCATTACCGGTCCCAGTGGAAGAAGTTCCATGGTTTTGTAAACAGGGTCTGTGGTGGTTCCCTTTACAGAGGATACGATAGCAAGATCCTGTCCGGTGATAGCGTTGATCACACTGGATTTTCCGGCGTTACGTCTGCCGAAAAAGCTGATATGTACACGTTCTGAAGCTGGTGTCTGGTTCATTCCCATAATTATTGCCTCCTTTTGGCTCTTGTTGAGAAGATTATATCATGTTTTGGCATATAAAGGGCAAAGCTTTTAAAAGTATTGCTTGTTTTTTCTGAAGTTTATGATACAATAAAAATCATATACGAGGAAATATGCAGGATTGATGCATAAATATTCCCGGAAGAACGAGGAGGAAAAGAATATGAAACTTAAGAAAATTATGGCACTTGCTCTCAGTGCAGCAATGGTTCTTTCCATGTCAGCAACTGTATTTGCAGATGATAAGGTAGAGACAGTAACAGAAGGTAAACTTACAGTTGCAACCAGCCCGGACTTTGCTCCATATGAATTCTATTCTATCGATGATGAAGGAAACCCTACACTGTCCGGTTTTGATATGGATCTGGCTCAGTACGTCGCAGATAAGATGGGACTGGAACTGGAAGTTATTCCTATGGACTTTGACGGTGTAATCAGCGAACTTGCCCAGAAGAACGTAGACCTTGGTATGGCTGGTCTTTCTCCTGATCCGGCTCGTGAAGATGCTATGGACTTCTCTGATCTGTACTATAAGGGCGGACAGTCTTTCGTATCTGTAAAAGACAAAGCAGATCAGTTCAAATCTCTGAAAGATGCTAATAATAAAGATTACTCCATCGGAGCACAGACTGGTTCTATCCAGCTTGATCTTGCAAACAAAAACACTCCGGATGCAGACATCGTTTCTCTTCCGAAGGTTACAGACCTTATTTCTGAACTCATGACCGGTAAGATGGACGGTGCGTTCATCGAAACAGCTGTAGCAGAAAGCTATCAGAAGAACTATCCGGATCTTCAGATCCTCTTTGATGTTCCATATGATTCAGAAGGTTCTGCGATTGGTGTATCCAAAGGAAACGAAGCTCTTCTTAAGGCTGTAAACAAAGCAATTAACGAAGCTCTGGATGATGGTTCTATGGATAAATTCATTGCAGACGCTACAGAGCTTGCTGCAGGACAGACTTACGAAGGAACACTGGATGATAGCGGTGCAGTTCCGGAAGCTGACGATGCAGAATAATTTCTGAACCCTGTGTTATATCAGAAATAAAATCGGATTCCTCCCCTTTTTATGGGGGAGGAATTATTGCTGTTTATATGTTTATTCTGTTTTTTTAAATAATAGTATTTAATTTATTACACAATGAAAGGAGTTTATATGGACGGCTTTATTAATTTATCTAATTTCAGTAAAATTGCCCCTTATGCACAGCTGTTCAGACAGGGACTTCTGGTTACCGTCCTGCTGTCTGTATTTACTGTTCTGATCGGTTTTGTGCTTGCACTGGTTCTTGCGCTGATGCGTATGTCCAACGTTCGTCCATTCCGTTTTCTTGCAGTAGACGGAAAGGGACATTTAAGGGAAGGTGGACCGCTGGTGTGGATTTCCAAATTTAATCCACTTTCTTTCCTTGCAACTGCTTATGTAGAGATTCTTCGTTCAACACCTGTTCTGGTACAGATCTTTATTATTTATTATGGTGTGTTTGGACTGATCGATCTTCCATCTTTCCAGTTGTTTGGATTTATCAAATTCAACCGTTTCTTCCCGGGTGTTGTAGCTCTGGGAATGAACTCAGGAGCATACCTCTGTGAGATCATCCGTGCAGGTATCCAGTCTATTGATCAGGGTCAGACAGAAGCAGCACGTTCCCTTGGACTTTCACAGACAATGAACCTTCGTTACATTATTCTTCCTCAGGCACTGAAAAACATTCTTCCTGCTATTGCCAACGAATTCGTTGTTATCATCAAGGAATCAGCAATTACCTATACAATTGGTGTACAGGATATCATGTCTGCTGTAAACGCAGTCAAAGGTGCTACATTTATTATCCTGGAGCCTCTGCTGGTAGCTACGGCGATTTATTTCTGCCTGTGCTTCCCGACTTCCAAACTGATTGCATATTTTGAAAGGAGAATGAGCCATGGCGACAAGAGATGACAGTCTGATCCAGGTACATGATCTTAAGAAACATTATCACAGAGGGGCCATCAAGGCTCTGGATGGTGTGACAGTAGATATCAACAAAGGCGATGTTATGGTAGTGATCGGACCATCCGGTTCCGGTAAATCAACATTTCTCCGGAGTCTGAATCTTCTGGAGGAGCCTACAGGTGGAGAAATCATCTTTAATGGTGTGGATATTACCAAAAAGAAATACAAAGATGCTTCCGGCAAAACTGTCAAACTGGATATTGATAAGCTTCGCCAGAAAATGGGAATGGTATTCCAGCACTTTAATCTTTTTCCACATAAGACCATTCTGGAAAATATGACACTGGCACCAATGAAGGTGAGAGGTGTGTCCAAAGAAGAAGCAGAGAAAAAGGCGCTGGAGCTTCTGGACAGAGTCGGTCTGAAAGACAGAGCTGATGCGTATCCGATCCAGCTTTCCGGTGGTCAGAAACAGCGAGTAGCTATTGTAAGAGCTCTTGCCATGGAACCGGAAGTAATGCTTTTTGATGAACCTACTTCTGCACTTGATCCGGAAATGGTTGGTGAAGTTCTGGATGTTATGAAAGAACTGGCAGAAGAAGGAATGACCATGGTAGTTGTTACACACGAAATGGGATTTGCCAGAGAAGTAGGAAACAGAGTACTGTTTATGGCTGACGGACAGTTGATTGAACAGGGGACTCCGGAAGATATTTTTGAAAATCCAACCAATCCTCGACTTAAGGAATTTTTATCTAAGGTATTATAAAAAAAGTGACCGGAGTGTTCCGGTTGCTTTTTCTTGAATTTACTGAAATATATGAGAAAGAAGGGCAATTGTATCATGACAGCAGAGAAAAAGTCTGCATTGCAGACCATTGAGGACAAAAAAGAACTGATCACAGAAGTGGCTGACAAAATATGGGAATATGCGGAGCTTTCCCTTCAGGAATTTAAATCAGCTGCTCTCTACTGTGAAGTACTGGAACGTGAAGGATTCCAGGTGGAAAAAGGTACCAGTGGAATTGAGACTGCTTTTAAGGCATCTTATGGACAGGGACGCCCCTACATTGGTGTTCTGGCAGAATATGATGCTCTGTCAGGACTTTCACAGGAAGCAGGCAAAACAGAACGTAAAGAGATTCATCCGGGAGGCACAGGACATGGATGTGGACATAACCTCCTGGGGGCAGGTGCATTTGGTGCAGTACTTGGTATTAAGGCTTATCTGGAAAAAACAGGAACTCAGGGAACAGTACTTTTTTATGGCTGTCCCGGTGAAGAAGGCGGAGCTGCCAAGGCTTTCATGGCAAGAGACGGTGTATGGAAAGATCTGGACGCAGCTCTTACCTGGCATCCGGAAGATGTGAATGAAGTTGCCACAGGTTCTTCCAATTCCTGTATTCAGGTACAGTACAAATTTACAGGTACTGCCTCTCATGCGGCAGGAGCCCCGGAAATGGGCAGAAGTGCCCTGGATGCAGTGGAGCTTATGAATATAGGGGTACAGTTCCTGAGAGAGCATATGAGCGATAAGGCAAGGATACATTATGCAATCACAGATGCAGGCGGCTGCAGTCCCAACGTGGTTCAGCCCAGGGCAAGTGTCCTTTACATGGTCCGTTCCAACCATGTGGCAGAGGCGGTGGAGCTTCAGAAACGTGTGGACAAGATCGCAGAGGGTGCAGCCCTTATGACAGAGACTACTTTTGAGAGAAAATTTATTGACGGTCTTGCAGACACTGTCAGTAATTTTTCTCTGGAAAGAGTTCTCTATAAAAACTTTAAAGAACTTGGTGTTCCGACTTATACAGAGGAAGAAAACAAATATGCAGACACTCTGGCAGACACTTATGATCACAGTGCAGTACCAGGAGTAGCAGCAGAATATGATCCGGAGGCAAAGGAAAAGGTCATAAAGATGCAGAAGGAATATGGACATGCCATGAATGGTTTTCTGACACCTCTGTATCAGGGAGAAGCCTTCAAAGCGGGTTCTACCGATGTAGGAGATGTAAGCTGGCTGACACCTGTCGGACAGATCCATGTGGCTGCATGGCCTAATGGCTGCCCTGGTCACAGCTGGCAGAGTGTTTCCTGTGACAGGACAGAGATCGGTCATAAAGCAGCCCTGCATGCAGCAAAAGTACTGGCAGGTGCTGCCATGGATCTTTTTGCTGATCCACTACTTCTCAGAGAAGCAAGGGAAGAATTTGAAAAGAGAACAGTGTCAGGCTATGTATGCCCGATTCCCCAGGATGCAGTGCCGGTGATCCCGGACTGATGAAGGACCTCTGCTAAAGAGGAAATTTACAAAAATCAGTTAAAAAAAGAACCAGTACCTGGAATATCAGTAGAATTCCGGGAAACTGGTTCTTTTGTGTTATGTGGAGTCCTGAGAAGCTAGTTCTCAGAAGAGTCATTCTCTGCTTCCTGTGCTTGTGCTGCTTTCTCTCTCAGATAACTTAATTCTTTCATTTCTTTGTAGCAGTACTTGATAATCTCCTTACGGGTGATGATACCGATAAAGTAACCCTGATCATCAATAACCGGAACGTAGTTCTGATTAATAGCACGATCCAGAAGATCCTCCATGTCAGCATCTGCATGAACCGGCTTGTAGGTAGCTCTCCGGGGAATCGCCATAATGGAAACATCCTCCATATCCTTAATATCTGTAAGATGCATACGCTTGATGCCCCACAGAAGGTCACCTTCGGAAATGGTACCTGTGTATCGCCCATCCTTGCTGAGAAGGGGGATACATGAGAACTTGCGGTGCTCCATCTTTTCTACAGTCTGTCTTAAGGTTTCATCTTCAAATATATAAGCAACTTCACTTTTGGGTGTTAAAAAAAATAAAATGTTCACTATAAGTACCTCGCTCTTTCTTATCAATGATAATAAATTGCTATAGATATGATAGTATGAAGGTACCCTGATGTCAATAAGATGAATTATTAAATTTTGGTGAAAAATACCTATAAACAGAAGATATATGTATTATATTACAGCAGATTTACTCCTTTTTCTTCTGCTTCTCTGCGTACTTCTTCCGGCCAGATAGAGACATGTACTTCGCCGATATGGGCTTTGCGGAGGAAGAACATACAGATTCTGGACTGCCCGATACCGCCTCCGATGGTGTATGGAAGCTCTGCGTTCAGAACTGCCTTCTGGAATGGAAGTTCACGACGGTCATTGCAGCCTGCTTCTGTCAGCTGTCTGTCAAGGGATCCTTCATCAACACGAATTCCCATGGAAGAAAGTTCCAGAGCAATATCCAGTACAGGATAGTACACAAGGATATCTCCATTCAGTTCCCAGTCGTCGTAGTCCGGTGCGCGTCCGTCATGGCGCTCACCATTGGTAAGGGTTTTACCTACCTGCATAAGGAAAACAGCCCCTTTTTCTTTGACGATCTTGTATTCTCTTTCCTTTGGAGTAAGGTCAGGATACATATCTACCAGTTCCTGTGTGGAGACAAAAACAATCTCCTTAGGCAGGAATTCTTCGATGTAATCATACTGTACAGCCATGTATTTCTCTGTTTTGCGGAGCACACTGTAGATGGCACGTACAGTGTTGATCAGTGTTTGCATGGTACGTTCTTCTTTGCTGATGATTTTTTCCCAGTCCCACTGGTCTACGTAAACAGAGTGAATATTGTCCAGATCTTCATCACGACGGATAGCGATCATATCTGTATACAGGCCCTCTCCATGGGCAAAGCCGTATTTCTTAAGTGCATAACGTTTCCATTTGGCAAGGGAGTGTACGATCTCAGCGTTTTCTTCCTGACCTTTGATATCAAAGCTTACAGGACGTTCCACACCGTTCAGGTTGTCATTGAGACCTGAGGATGGGGATACGAATACAGGTGCAGATACACGAAGCAGGTTTAATTTCTGGGCAAGTGTCTGCTGGAAAAAGTCTTTGACGGTTTTGATTGCAACCTGGGTATCATGAAGGTTCAGATCCGACTGATAACCTGCAGGGATTTTTATTTGTTCCATGAGATGTCCTCCTAATTACACATAGTTGGGGTCTGACCCCAATGTCAAAACTCATTATAGCAAGAAAAACTTCTCATTGCAATTTTTCTTTGACAGGAACTGCTATAATTTTTGTCTTGTAAGATCCGGAAAAAACATATACAATCAAAGTACGAAACAATTTGCAGGTATTATTTATTGTTCAGAAAACAAGGAGGGATACTATGAAGTGTCCGTTATGTGACGGTTCGGTAGTAAACGGCAGATGTACATTCTGCGGAATGCCTTACCGTAAGGATGAAATTCTGTATCATCTGAATGAAAGCCGCAGTGATCATTATAAGCATGCCACACCGAAGGCAAAAAAGATCATGACAGAGCAGCAGAAGGGGAAATCTGCCGGCAGTGTCAGGAATACCGCAGTTACTGCACAGAAAAGCCAGCAGAGACCAAACTCTTCTGCCGGCACCAGGAATACCCGAACTGCTGCCAGTACCAGGACTCCTGTACAGAAAAAACAGAAAAAAGGTTCCGGTGTTCTGTGGATCGTGATTATCCTGATCATCCTTATGAGTCTGGTTCCGGAGATACCGGATCTCATAGAGAGCTTAAGCTGGTATTTTTAAAATTAACCCTTTTATTTCACATTATGTTGTGCTATACTCTGATATGCAACACCAGATATGGGGAATGTTGAAGTGGGGTATCAGATGACTTAAACCCCTTAAAAAACCTGTAGATACAGGGATTCAGGAGAGTTAAGGTATGATCTATG
The DNA here is from genome assembly GCA_900551715.1 of uncultured Blautia sp. Lineage (GTDB taxonomy): Bacteria > Bacillota > Clostridia > Lachnospirales > Lachnospiraceae > Blautia_A. Next base: position 17,267 of record URXG01000012.1, read on the forward strand.
TAATTAAAAAAGACGGAACCAGAGAGGAATTTAATCCTCAGAAGATTGTGGCAGCTGTCAACAAATCAGCAGCCCGTATCCTTTATACATTTTCTCAGGAGGAGAAGGATTTTATCTGTCAGTTTGCCCAGGAACATGCAGATTCTCTCGGCAAAAATGAAATCCAGATCCAGGAGATGCATAATATCGTTGAGGGAGCTCTGGAAAGAGTGAACCCTGCTGTAGCCAAGAGCTATCGTGACTACAGAAACTACAAACTTGATTTCATCCATATGATGGATGATGTTTACACCAAAAGCCAGGCCATCCGTTATATCGGTGACAAGAGCAATGCCAATACAGACAGTGCACTGGTAGCTACCAAGAGAAGCCTGATCTTTAATGAACTGAATAAAGAGCTTTACCGTAAATTTTTTATGAACCGCAACGAACTTCAGGCATGCAAAGACGGATATATCTATATTCATGACCAGTCTGCACGTCTGGATACCATGAACTGCTGTCTCTTTGATGTGGGAGCAGTGCTCAGTGGCGGATTTGAGATGGGTAATGTGTGGTACAATGAGCCCAAGACTCTGGACACTGCATTTGATGTTATGGGAGATATCATCCTCAGTACAGCAGCACAGCAGTATGGTGGTTTTACTGTGCCGGAAGTAGACAAGATCCTTGGACCTTACGCACAGAAAAGTTACGACAAATATATCCAGGAATTTATGAAATATGCAGACGAAAGCTGGAGTGGAAGAGAAGAAAAAGCCATCGAATATGCCCTTGACAAAGTCAGAAGAGATTTTGACCAGGGATGGCAGGGTATCGAATATAAGCTGAACACTGTAGGTTCTTCTCGTGGTGATTATCCTTTTGTAACAGTCACACTGGGACTTGGAACAGGACAGTTTGAGAGAATGTGTAATGTTTCTCTTCTGGAAGTCCACAAAGGCGGACAGGGCAAGGCTGGTCACAAGAAACCGGTACTTTTCCCGAAGATTGTATTTCTTTATGATGAGAATCTTCATGGTCCGGGCAAGCCGTGTGAAGATATTTTTGAAGCAGGCGTGGACTGTTCCGCCAAGACCATGTATCCGGACTGGCTTTCTCTGACAGGAAAGGGTTATATTGCCAGCATGTACAAGCAGTACGGTAAGGTTATCAGTCCTATGGGATGCAGAGCATTCTTGAGCCCATGGTATGAGAGAGGCGGTATGTATCCGGCAGATGACAAGGATGTGCCGGTATTTGTAGGACGTTTCAATATTGGAGCTGTAAGTCTCCATCTGCCGATGATCCTTGCAAAGGCAAGAGCAGAAAGCAGAGATTTTTATGAGGTACTGGATTTTTATCTGCAGATGATCCGTAACCTTCATATCCGTACTTATGAGTATCTGGGGCAGATGAGAGCATCTACCAACCCACTGGCTTACTGTGAAGGCGGATTTTACGGTGGACATCTGAAACCAAACGAAAAAATCGGCAAGATCCTGAAACCTATGACTGCGTCTTTTGGTATTACTGCGCTGAATGAACTGCAGGAACTTTATAACGGTAAATCTATTCGTGAGGATGGACAGTTTGCCCTGGAAGTTCTGAAATATATCAACGAAAAGGTAAACCAGTTCAAACAGGAAGATGGTTATCTCTATGCTATCTACGGTACACCGGCAGAGAGCCTCTGTGGTCTTCAGGTAGAACAGTTCCGTAAGATGTACGGTATTATTGAAGGTGTTTCCGACAGACCGTATGTAAGCAACAGCTTCCACTGCCATGTTACAGAAGATGTGACTCCTATTGAAAAACAGGATCTGGAAGGACGTTTCTGGGAGCTGTGTAACGGTGGTAAGATCCAGTATGTAAGATATCCGATCGGTTATAACAAAGAAGCTATTCGTACACTGATCCGCAGGGCTATGGATCTGGGATATTATGAAGGGGTTAATCTTTCTCTGGCTTACTGTGATGACTGTGGACATCAGGAGCTGGAAATGGATGTGTGTCCTGTATGTGGTTCCAAGAACCTGACCAAGATCGATCGTATGAATGGGTACCTTTCCTACAGTCGTGTCCATGGAGACACCAGACTGAATGAAGCCAAGATGGCTGAGATCGCAGAAAGAAAATCCATGTAATAAAAACCCGGTTTTGAGATTTTAGTCTCAGACCGGGTTTTTTGATTGATAAATATATGATATTCGAAGATGATTTTATTTATTTTTTCTTAGGTGTAACAGGGGGAAGGTCACAGTAATAGGCAATTCCCAGAGGTGTTACAAGAAGAGGATGAACCGGACGGTAGACAGGAAGTTTCAGCTTCTTTTCAAAGACAGTAGTGAATTCCTGGAAGCTGGCAGAACCGCCTACTACGTAAACCGCCGGAACATTATATCCTGTGAGAAATTTCTCAGTGATGGTTGCCATTTTTTCGATAGTTGCCTTGATCACAGGGAAAATCTCTTCTTCTTTATCCGGATTGGTCTTGAGGACCTCTGCTTCTTCGTATGGGATTCGATAATGTCCTGCTACAGTCATGGTCATATGGCTGCCTCCGGTAGCCTCATCATCAGTATAAATTACTTTACCGTCTTTCAGGATGCTGATACCGGTAGTACCGCCACCTACGTCTACAACAGCTCCGTCTGTGATCTTCAGTACAGCAGCGGCAGCGGTAGGTTCATCTACAATGTTGGTTACTTCAAATCCGGCACCTTCCAGTACATAGCCGATGCTTTTGATACTGCCTTCCGACACTCCGGGAGGGATGGCAGCAGCTCCATAAAGAAGTTCTGTGCCAAGTTTTTCTTCCAGTTCTGCTTTCAGTCTGGTAACCAGCTGGACAGATTCATAATAATTTACAATAACGCCGTCCTGAATAGCATGGGAAGGGGCAGAAATGCCTGCTACGGGGCGGTTGTTTGTATCTACAACAGCCAGGACCGTATTGGCAGTTCCAAGGTCCACACCTACTTTCAGACGCCCGCGGAATTTTTTGCATTCACCGGTCTCCACAAGGCTGGCAAAGTTTGATAAAGTTCTGTTTTTCAGTTCCATTTAAAATGCTCCGTTTCATATCGTAGTATCTTATCATTATAAAGGAAATAGCAGTCAGATTCAATACTGACTGCCACTTTTGAGAGATTATAAAGTTTTTGACAAACCTTTCAGATATGAGATCGCAAGAGCCTTGTCCTCAGGACTGAGGGCTGTAAACAGCTCAAGACATTGTGCCTGTTCTTCGGTCAGTCCATTACTGCTCCTGTCAGGCTCAAAGAAATCTGTTATGGATATTCCGAATCCTGCACAGAGTTTTTGCAGTGTAGGAAGAGAAGGCATATTATGTTTGTTGATCATGGTACTTAATGTGGAGTAGGCGATACCCGAAACTTTTGCAAGTTGATAGTAGGACCAGTTTCGTTCATCACATAACTCCTGGATCCGATCAAGCGGATTCAATTCTGTCATTTTAGTCACCTCGTAGTCTTTTGTGAATATAAAACTAGTAAAATCTCCTAAATAATATATTAACGAAATAATAGTATAAAGAAAAGATTAGATTAAACGGTACAACTGCCACGCACTTACGATGACAGTCTGATTTCACAAAAAAAGTCCCGGGCTGTTGCCCGGGACAGTCGTATAGATGCGTGTTTATTTAAGAATGGTACCTGTTTTTTCGAGGTAGCCATCTCGTGTGTGTGCAATATCAGTGATGATGGTACGTCTGCCTTCACCCTGACGGATAAAGGAAATACCTGCCTGGATCTTGGGAAGCATGGAACCCTTGGCAAAATGGTTTTCGCTGATATATTTCTCCGCTTCTTCCGCAGTAAGTGTATCGATTGGTCTTTCTTTGTCGGTACCAAGATCAAGGCTGACCTTTTCAACGCTGGTGAGGATCAGGAGCGTATCTGCGTTCAGGGATTCGGCAAGGAGTCCACTGGCAAGGTCTTTCTCAATGATGGCACTGGCACCATGAAGGTCGATGCCCTGCTCCATAACAGGGATTCCGCCGCCTCCTGCTGCGATAACGATCTGTCCGGCATCGGTAAGAGCCCGGACTGTTTCAAGTTCTACAATACGCTGTGGCTTTGGTGCTGCAAGGATACGACGATACTGTCCATCAGCAACCTCTGTCACGTAATTACCTTTGTCTTCTTCTGCTTCAGCTTCTTCTGCTGTGAGGGTACGTCCGATGATCTTTTCCGGTTCACCGAAAGCATCATCATAGGGATCAATCACTACCTGTGTAAGGATTGTGGCTACAGGCTTGTAAATGCCTCTTGCAAGGAGTTCGGAACGGATGGCGTTCTGAAGGTCATAACCGATGTAACCCTGGCTCATAGCGGAACATACAGACATAGGAGCAAAGGTGTAATCAGGATGTGCTTTTCCAAATTCGTTCATTGCGGTATGGATCATACCGACCTGAGGTCCGTTGCTGTGGGAGATGACCACCCGGGTACCTTCCTCAACAAGATCTGCAATAGCTTTGGCAGCTTCTTTGGTGGCATTTTTTTGTTCTGGAAGTGTTGTGCCGAGGGCTTTGTGACCGAGAGCAACAACAACTGTTTTTTCGCTCATGTGGATTCCTCATTTCTTTTCAATTTAGAATATAAAGATTATATCTTATTATAAAAGAATAAAAGGGGAATTGCAATAAAAAAGATAAGACAGAATGAAACAGACAGGAAAAAACCGCCCTGGCAGGCGGTTTTCCTTAACTTTTTTGAGGGGGGAGATAGAGAGTGGTTATTCATCTATCCAAGACCTATTATATAGGGAAAATGTGTGTAAAGTATGTATTATTTCTAAAAGAATTAGAAAAATTATAAACAAAATTTTATAATTATAAGATATCAATATGTTCTCCTGCCAGAGCCTTGTTCATGCTACGGACTGCACAGAATTTGCCACACATACTGCAGGTGTCGCTGTGATCATCTTCCGGAAGACGGTCATCGCGGATGGCTTTGGCTGTTTCGGGATCCAGGGCGCAGGCGAACTGTGCATCCCAGTCAAGAACTCTGCGGGCGTCTGCCATTTTGTCATCAATATCTCTGGCATGAGGGATTCCCTTGGCAATATCTGCTGCATGCGCTGCAATCTTGGAAGCAATGATACCCTGTTTTACATCTTCTACATTAGGCAGGGCCAGGTGCTCGGCAGGTGTTACATAGCAAAGGAAAGCAGCACCGTTCATGGCAGCTACAGCACCACCGATAGCAGCTGTAATATGGTCATATCCAGGCGCAATATCAGTAACAAGAGGTCCAAGTACATAGAATGGAGCACCCATACAGATGGTCTGCTGTACTTTCATGTTGGCAGCAACCTGATCCAGCGGCACATGTCCAGGACCTTCTACCATAACCTGTACATTATGATCCCATGCACGTTTGGTCAGTTCACCAAGACGAACCAGCTCTTCGATCTGGCATACATCTGTTGCGTCAGCCAGACATCCCGGACGGCAGGCATCTCCAAGGGAGATTGTAACGTCATGCTCTTCACAGATATCCAGGATCTCATCATAATATTCATAGAATGGGTTTTCTTCTCCGGTCATGCTCATCCATGCAAAAACAAGGCTTCCACCACGACTGACGATGTTCATTTTACGTTTGTGTTTTTTGATCTGTTCAATGGTCTTACGGGTGATTCCGCAGTGGAGAGTAACGAAGTCAACACCGTCCTCTGCATGGAGACGGATCACATCAATAAAATCATGTGCAGTCAACTCAGAAAGGTCTCTCTGATAATGGATAACACTGTCGTAAACAGGTACAGTTCCGATCATGGCAGGGCATTCGTGAGTAAGTTTCTGACGGAATGGCTGAGTGTTTCCATGGCTGGAAAGATCCATGATAGCTTCTGCACCAAGGTCTACTGCTTTCATGACTTTCTGCATTTCTATGTCATAGTCTTTGCAGTCTCTGGATACACCAAGGTTTACGTTGATCTTGGTACGGAGCATGCTTCCCACCCCTTCAGGGTTCAGACAGGTATGATGTTTGTTGGCACAGATGGCAACTTTACCTTCTGCCACGAGTTCCAGCATTTTTTCTACCGGCATATGTTCTTTTTCGGCAACAGTTTTGATCTGTGGTGTTACGATCCCTTTGCGGGCTGCGTCCATCTGAGTTGTATAAGTTGTCATAAATTCATTCCTCCTGTTTGTAAAATTATATAAGATCAATAAAAAAACTTCTTTGCATAGTCACCCAGGGAATGGTCCAGAGGTCCGGATCCTTTTCCAAGGTTCAGATCTGCCCGGAGGGCATCTGTAAGATAGGATTTGGCTCTGATTACAGAATCTGTAAGATCATAGCCTTTGGCAAGGTTGGAAGCAATGGCACTGGAGAGAGTACATCCTGTTCCATGGGTATTGGGGTTGTCAATACGTTCCCCTTTCAGCCATTGTGTCTTACCGTCTGTATAGAGAAGATCATTGGCATCTTCTATCCGATGTCCTCCCTTCAGAAGAACAGATATGTGAAACTCATTGGAGATAGCTCTGGCGGCCAGTTCCATGGAATCTGCATCTGTGATTTTAAGCCCTGTCAGGACTTCTGCTTCCGGGATGTTGGGAGTGATTACTTCTGCCAGAGGAAAAAGTTCTTTCTGCAGAGTTTCCTCTGCTTCTTTCTGCATAAGTCTGTGACCGCTGGTAGAAACCATTACCGGATCCAGTACAATATGTCTGACTTCGTATTTCTGTAAACCGGCTGCCACATGGTGCATGATCTCCGGAGAGGAGAGCATACCGATCTTTACAGCATCAGGAAAAATATCCTGGAATACACAGTCTATCTGCTGGTCTACAAATTCTACCGGACTCTCCTGAATGCCAAAGACTCCTGTGGTATTCTGGGCAGTGAGGGCAGTGATAACGCTCATGGCATAGACTCCGTTCATGATCATAGTCTTGATGTCAGCCTGTATACCGGCACCGCCGCTGCAGTCACTGCCTGCGATAGTAAGTACAGTTTTCATAAACAGTTCCGTTACTGTTCACTACGTTTACAGAAACCTGTGAACAGTAACACGGCTCCTTTCTGTAAAATCAAGAAATGTTCTGGCTGCCGCAGCTTTGTCAGCAGCAGCATAAAGACCGCTGATCACAGCAACGCCTGCAATTCCTGAGCCGGAAAGCTCATGAACATTATCTGGACGGATACCACCAATAGCTACTACCGGTATCTGAACACTTTCGCAGATTTGGCAAAGTGTATCAAAGGGAAGGCAGGAGACATTGGTTTTGGTGGTACTTCCAAAAACTGCTCCGCATCCCAGATAGTCAGCCCCGGCTTTCTGCGCTTCCAGTGCTTCTTCAGGATTATGTGCGCTGCCGCCGATAATAAAATCTGCTCCAAGCATTTCCCTGGCTTTCTGGATACCCATATCGGAAAGTCCTACATGGACTCCGTCAGCCCCGGCTCTGAGAGCCAGATCCGGTCTGTCATTGATGATCAGAGGTACATGATACTGATGGCAGAGTTCCCGGAGAGCAATGGCTTCTTTCAGGATCTGCTCATCGTCTGCCTGTTTTTCCCGGAGCTGTACACAGGTAACCCCTGCTTTCAGAAGTTCTTCTGTTACGGAAACAAGAGTTTCACCTTCAGAGAGCCAGGTCCGGTCTGTAACAGCATATAATTTCAGTTGTTCTGGTGTGATTTTCATAGTGCCTGCCTTTCGTATATTAAGCGTTCCAGAGTATCAAAAAGATGTACATGAAAACTTCCGATGCCTCCGGAGTGAAGATCCGTTCTTAAGCCTGCCTCCAGGGAGGCAAGCTTCCACATGTGTCCTGCCGTAGAAATACTTTCAAAAAGTGGTGCATCTGCACAGGCAAAAAGGGCACAGAGTGCCGAAAGCATACAGCCGCCACCGGTAATACGACGGATACGGGGATCCCCGCCCTGAAGAAAACGGACCTGGGTTCCATCTGATACAACGTCTTCATTGCCAGAAATAAGGATCACACATTGGTAGAGACTGGCAGTTTTGAGAGCCAGGGAAGCAAGTGTCTCCCGGTCAAAAGAGAGACTGCTTTCCACACCGGCAGGGTGGGATATTTTTTCCGAAGGAGACAGGAGAGAGTTCAGTACAAAGGCCTCCTCCTGATTGCATCGGATAACATCGGGAGATACCTGTGCCAGAAGTTCCCGGAGCATTTTTCTGCGGAAAGAGCTGGCACCCACTCCAACAGGATCCAGTACTACAGAATGTCTCAGGGTATGGGCTCTGGTTCCGGCAAGAATACAGGACTGAAGGATCCGTTCATCAGGAACTCCTGTATTAAGAAGGGTTCCCTGACAGATGGAGGTGATTTCTGAAGCTTCCTCTGGATCCCGGGCCATAATGGCACTTCCGCCTGCTGCAAGAAGAATATTTGCCACATCCTGCATAGTTACCGGGTTGGTGATACAGTGTATTTTTGGCGCTTTTCTTCTTATGGACTGAAGAATTCCTTCCATATTATTGTGATTATTATCGGCATTTTTTGTTGTGGTATTTTTGTTATACTTATCTGCAGAAATCATAAGTTATCTCCTGACAGTGTGCAGAATCTGGCTTTTTTCAAAAACTCTCAGAAGGATAAAAGCCAGCACACTTCCTGTAAAAGTGGAAATAAAAAACGGGATCATGTACACAGTAAAACCGGCAGGTGCCAGTCCCATGGCAAGTTTGGCAACAGGATAGGCAGCAAGACCACCCAGAATACCGGTACCCAGGGCCTCAGCAGCGCAGGTAAGAGAAAGTTTGCCTGTGAAATGATACATAAGACCACAGCAGAGTGCACCGATCATACTTCCCGGAAAAGCGAGAAAACTGCCAATCCCCAGAACATTGCGGATCAGGCTGGCACAGAAAGCGATGCCAAATCCCCACCAGGGACCAAGAAGAACAGCTGCAAATACATTGACCATATGCTGTACAGGAGCACATTTGCTTCCCGCAATGGGAATGCTGATGAGACTGCCGACTACTGCAGCAGCAGTGAGAACTCCTGCCATGGCAAGTTTCTGTGTTGAAGTTCCTTTTGAATCCATTATTAGACCTCCTTAAAAAAATAGAATAGTTACTGTTGCCAGAAAAGATTTTGACCAGGTTTCTGCAAACAGTAACATTGAAACACCTGGTGAATTGCAACGAAAAAGGAGATACCATAAGGGTACCTCCTGAGAGCATTTCGGTTATTCCCCTACGTTGGCATTATCCAAATCAGGTTATGGGTCGAAACCAATCAGTTTCCTCTCAGCCGACTTCAGTCAGCTCCCCGTTTCATGCCTCTATTATACGTCGGAAGACAGTATATGACAAGTAAAATACAGTCAGTTTTTGCAAAAAATTATCGAAGCCCGGGAGAAGCGTCAGGGAAGACCTAAAACATTGAAAATGATTCCGACCTGTGCTATGCTATAATGGAGTGCATTATATGAAACAATTCGTAGATATAGTATCGTTGTGGAGTAACTCCAACAGCATTGTAAAAAGGAGTAAAAAAATGAAATTATCATCTTTATTGGAACACTTGGAATATACCTGCTGTCAGGGCAGTACAGAACAGGAAGTAAGTTCTGTGGTATACGATTCCCGTAAAGCAGAAAAAGATTCACTTTTTATCTGCATCAAAGGTGCAGTGGTAGATGGACATAAGTTTGTGGAAGATGTAATTGCCAAAGGCGCAAAAACACTGGTAGTAGAAGATGATGTAAAGGCACCTTCTGATGTAACAGTAGTCAAAGTTAAGGATACCCGTTATGCAATGGCTTTTATTTCAGCAGCATATTTTGGTCATCCGGCAGAAAAACTTAAAACCATTGGTATTACAGGAACCAAAGGCAAGACCACCACTACCTATATGGTGAAGTCTATCCTGGAAAATGCAGGATACAAGGTAGGGCTTATTGGAACTATTGAAGCTATTATCGGAGATGAAGTGATCCCTGCTGCCAATACCACACCGGAATCTTATGTGATCCAGGATTATTTTCACAGAATGGTAGAAGCAGGATGTGACTGTGTTGTTATGGAGGTATCTTCCCAGGGACTGATGCTTCACAGAACACAGGGTTTTGTATTTGATTACGGTATTTTTACCAATATTGAACCGGACCATATCGGACCAAATGAACACAGAGATTTTGACCATTATCTTTCCTGTAAGTCCATGCTGCTCCGTCAGTGTAAAGTTGGCATTGTGAACAGAGACGATGAACATTTTGAACGGATTATCAAAGACCATACCTGTCAGCTGGAAACTTATGGATTTTCACCAGAGGCAGATCTTCGTGCAGAAGATGCACATATGACCGGTGGAAGAGGATATCTTGGTATCTACTACCATGTAAAGGGGCTTATGGATTTTCCGGTGGAGATCGACATTCCGGGCAAGTTCAGTATTTATAATTCCCTGACTGCCATTGCCATCTGCCGTCATTTCAAGGTATCCCAGGAGAACATTATCAAAGCTCTGAAAGTGGCAAGAGTAAAAGGACGTATCGAAATGGTCAAAGTTTCAGATGAGTTTACTCTGATGATCGATTATGCGCATAATGCAATGGCTCTGGAAAGCCTTCTGACCACACTTCGTGAGTACCATCCACACAGACTGGTTTGTCTTTTTGGATGTGGTGGGAACAGGGCAAAATCCCGTCGTTACGAAATGGGAGAAGTTTCCGGAAAAATGGCAGATCTTACCATCATCACTTCCGATAACCCCAGGTTTGAGGAACCTCAGGATATCATTGATGATATTAAGACAGGAATCGGAAGAACCAATGGCAAATACGTGGAGATCTGTGACCGCAAGGAAGCCATTGCCTATGCCATCCATCATGGAGAACCAGGAGATATCATAGTTCTGGCAGGCAAGGGACATGAAGATTACCAGGAGATCAAAGGTAAGAAGTATCCTATGGATGAGAGAGTTCTGATCCAGGAAATCCTTCAGGAGGATAAAGAAAGAGCAGATCAATGATTTATGCGGATGTCATTGTAGATATATCTCATGAAAAACTGGACCGGAGTTTTCAGTATCTGGTACCGGAAGAACTGGAAAAAGAAATACAGGTAGGAATGGTGGTGAATATCCCTTTTGGAAACGGCAATCGTGAACGGAAGGGATATGTGATCGGACTTGGCAGTGAACCAAAGTTTGAACCATCCAAGATCAAGCCTCTCCGGGGACTCTTGAGCAGTCAGGAGACTACAGAAGCCCGGCTGATCAGTCTGGCTGCATGGATGCGGGAACGCTATGGCTCCACTATGGCACAGTCCCTTAAGACAGTACTTCCGGTAAGAGAAAAGGTTAAAGCCAGGGAAAAAAGAACCATATGTCTTAATATAGACAAAAAAGAAGCAGAAGAACTGGCTGCGAAGCTGGAAGGAGGCAGGTGTCGTGCAAGAGTCCGTCTCCTTCGGGCACTTCTTACTGAGGAAAAGCTGGATTACACAGAAGCTTCCAAAAGACTGGGAGCAACAGCCAGTGTTCTGAATCCTCTGGCAGATCAGGGTGTGATCCGGATTCAGCAGGATGAAGTCTACAGGATTCCTGTGGATGTGGAAAATATTCCAAGAGAAGAACTGTCCGGTCTTACAGAATTTCAGCAGGAAGCACTGGATAAGATCTTTCAGGAGTGGGAACAGCCCGAATCCAGACCTGTACTCCTTCATGGAGTTACCGGAAGCGGTAAGACCCAGGTATACATGAAACTTATCGAGAAAGTGGTAGAAGAGGGCAGACAGGTGATCGTACTGATTCCGGAGATCGCACTTACCTATCAGACAGTAAGAAGATTTTATGGATGGTTTGGAGAAAAAGTTTCCGTACTGAATTCCAGACTTTCCACAGGAGAAAGATACGATCAGTTTAAGAGGGCAAAGCTTGGGGAGATCCAGATCATGGTAGGTCCCAGGTCTGCACTTTTTACACCTTTCAGTAATCTTGGACTGATCATTATAGATGAAGAACATGAGCAGACTTACAAAAGTGAAAACAGTCCCAGATATCATGCAAGAGAAGTGGCTGTACAGAGGGCACGGATGGAAGGGGCAAAAGTAGTACTGGGATCAGCAACTCCATCTCTGGAAGCTTATACCAGAGCAAAGGACGGTGAATATGCACTGGTGGAAATGAACACCAGATTTGCAGACAGACCACTTCCGGAGGTATCCATTGTAGATCTTCGAGAAGAACTGAAAGCAGGAAACCGTTCTGCCTTAAGCAGACCACTGAAAAAAGCCATCCATAAAAGACTGAAAGAAAAGAAACAGACCATACTGTTTCTGAACCGGAGAGGCTATGCGGGATTTGTTTCCTGCCGTTCCTGTGGAACTGCACTGAAATGTCCGCACTGTGATGTAGCACTGACAGAGCATAACAATGGAAAGCTTATATGCCATTACTGTGGCTACGAGAGAGCCAGAGTAGATCAGTGTCCCACCTGTGGATCTCCTTATATTGGAGGATTCAAGGCAGGTACCCAGCAGATTGAACAGGTTCTCCGCAAAAACTTTCCAGATGCCAGAATCCTCCGTATGGATTATGACACTACCCGTGCCAAAGGCAGTTACGAGAAGATCCTGGCATCTTTTGCAGCACATGAGGCAGACATTCTGGTAGGAACCCAGATGATCGTGAAAGGACATGACTTTCCGGAGGTTACACTGGTGGGGGCAGTGGCAGCAGATCTTTCTCTTAATGCAGCAGATTTTCGTTGCAGCGAGAGGACCTTCCAGCTTCTTACCCAGGCAGTGGGACGTTCCGGCAGAGGAACAGTGCCGGGAGAGGCAATCATTCAGACCTATAATCCGGAACATTACAGTATCCAGGCAGCAGCCAGACAGGATTATCAGACCTTTTATCAGGAAGAGATGTCCTACAGGATGATGATGGATTATCCACCGGCAGCCCATATGCTGGCAATCCTTGCTTCCGGGGAGAATGAAGAACTTCTGGAGCAGGGCATGGAATATCTGGGACGTTTTACAGAACGGATCAGCAGGAAATATGGAGTCCATATTATTGGTCCTGCCTATGCAGCAGTCGGCAAGGTCAATGACATTTACCGGAAAGTTATTTACCTGAAACATAAGGACGAACAGGTTCTTATGGAAATAAAACAGAAAACAGAAAAATATATTGAAGCAAATTCCGGATTCCGGAAATTATATATACAGATGGATTACAGTTAAACTGTAGATAATATCAGAGAAATTCAAAATACAGATACAAAAGAGAAAAGAAAGGAATAAAAATTATGGCACTGAGAACAATCCGAACAGAAGAAGATCCGGTACTGCGTAAGATCAGCAAACCGGTAAAAGAGGTAACACCAAAGATTGTAACCCTGATCGACGATATGCTGGATACCATGTATGAGGCAATGGGTGTAGGCCTTGCAGCACCACAGGTAGGAATCCTGAAACGTATCGTAGTGATCGATGTAGGTGATGGCCCCATCGTCCTGATCAATCCTGAGATTCTGGAGACATCCGGTGAGCAGACCGGTGACGAGGGATGCTTAAGTGTGCCGGGAATGGCGGGACAGGTTACCAGACCGAACTATGTAAAGGTCAAAGCCATGGATGAAGATATGAACGAAGTGATCTATGAAGGAACAGAACTTCTTGCCAGAGCATTCTGCCATGAGATCGACCATCTGGATGGAAAGATGTATACAGATCTGGTAGAAGGAGAACTTCACAGAACCAATTATGACGAAGATGAAGAGGAACAGTGGTAAATATGAAAATTGTTTATATGGGAACACCGGATTTTGCAGTACCGCCTCTGGCTGCACTTGTAAAAGCCGGATATGAAGTGACTGCTGTAATAACACAGCCGGACAAACCAAAGGGAAGAGGCAAGACACTTCTTCCAACACCGGTGAAAGAAGAAGCAATGAAACATGAGATCACGGTATATCAGCCACAGAAAGTGAGAGATCCTGAGTTTGTGGAAGTACTGAAGAATCTTGCACCGGATATGATCGTAGTTGCTGCTTTTGGCCAGATCATTCCGAAAGAGATCCTGGATATGCCAAAATATGGATGCATTAACATCCATGCTTCTCTTTTGCCGAAATACAGAGGTGCTGCACCGATCCAGCAGGCAGTGATCGACGGAGAAAAAGAATCCGGCGTTACTATTATGAAGATGGGAATGGGGCTGGATACAGGAGACATGATCTCTCAGGCAGTGGTTACTTTAAGTGAAGATGAAACAGGTGGAAGTCTTTTTGACAGACTGGCAGAGACAGGAGCTTCTCTTCTGATCCAGACCATTCCATCTATTGAGAATGGCACTGCTACCTATACAAAGCAGCCGGAGGAAAGCCCCACACCGTATGCAGCCATGATCACAAAGAAAATGGGACTTCTGGATTTTTCCAGAAATGCAGAAGTGCTGGAACGTCTGGTGCGTGGTATGAACCCATGGCCAAGTGCTTATACTTACCTTAATAATAAGACACTGAAAGTGTGGAAAGCTGTTGTAGAAGACGCTGAAAGTGGAAAAGTAGCACCAGGGACCATTGTGGGTGTGGATAAAAAAGGTATTCACGTTGCCTGTGGTGAGAAAATCCTGGTTCTTCAGGAAGTACAGCTGGAAGGAAAAAAAAGAATGGAGACAGATGCTTTCCTTCGAGGTTACCAGGTAACAGAAGGAACAATATTGACGGATCATAAGGAGTGATAGTATGGGATACGGATATGGTTATGGATATTATTTTGACCCTACGTACATTCTGCTTATAATAGGAATGCTTTTGTCACTGGCTGCATCAGCCAAACTGAAAAGTACTTTTGCTTATTACAGGAGAGTGCGCAGCGCATCTGGTCTGACAGGAGAAGAGGCAGCAAGAAGGATCCTTATGGCAGCAGGGATCACAGATGTTCAGGTAAGAGCGATTCCGGGAAGCCTGACAGATCATTATGATCCCAGAAACAAAACAGTGAATCTTTCTCAGGATATTTACGGACAAACTTCACTGGCGGCTGTAGGTGTGGCAGCTCATGAATGTGGTCACGCTATTCAGCATGCTTTGAATTATGGACCACTGGAAGTAAGAAGTGCACTGGTTCCTGCAGCAAATCTGGGAAGCAGTCTGTCCTGGCCATTGTTTCTGATCGGACTGATTGCCGGGATAAGACCTCTTACTACAGCAGGTATTGTTCTTTTTTCTCTTGCTGTACTGTTTCAGCTGGTTACGCTTCCGGTGGAGTTTAACGCTTCTTCCAGAGCCTTAAAAATGCTCCAGTCCACAGGAATACTAGGAATGGATGAGACGAAAGGTGCAAGAAAGGTACTTACTGCAGCAGCTATGACCTATGTGGCAGCACTGGCAGCTTCCATCCTTCAGCTTCTGAGACTTTTAATACTTGCAGGAGGAAGACGAAGAGATGACTAGTGGAATTAATACAAGAGAAATGATACTGGAAATCCTTCTTCAGATCAACGAAGAAGGAGAACACAGTCATATTGCCATCAGGAATGCACTGTCCAAATATCAGTTTCTTCCGAAACAGGAACGTGCATTTATCACAAGAGTCTGTGAGGGAACTCTGGAATATCGGATTTTCATTGACTATATAATAGATTCTTTTTCGAAAGTTACCGTAGATAAGATGAAGCCGCCGATCAGAGAGATCCTGAGAAGTGCAGTCTATCAGCTGAAGTTTATGGATCGGGTGCCGGACAGTGCAGTATGTAATGAAGCAGTGAAGCTGGCACAGCGAAAGGGATTTTATAATCTGAAACCTTTTGTAAACGGAGTACTCCGCACCATTGCAAGACAGATGGATGAACTTCAGTATCCTTCCAGAGAAACTGATCTGGTTCGTTATCTTTCAGTCCGTTATTCCATGCCGGAAGAACTGGTAAATCGCTGGCTTAAGGATTATGGAGAAGAGATTACAGAGAAGATACTGGCAGATTTCCTTAAGGAAAAACCGGTGACTGTACGTTGTCGTACATACCTGAATTCTGTGGAGGATACCTGTGAAAGCCTTAAGAATCAGGGAGTAACCGTAGAAGATGCACCTTATCTTCCCTACGCAAAAAGGATTTCTGACTATAATCATATTCTTGCACTGGATGCTTTTATCCAGGGGAAAATTCTTGTACAGGATGTCAGTTCCATGCTGGTAGGAGAGGTTGCCAATCCCCGGAAAGGGGATTATATCATTGATATGTGTGCAGCACCTGGCGGCAAAAGCCTCCATCTGGGTGACAAGATGGAAGGTTTTGGGACAGTAGATGCCCGGGATGTAAGTCAGTACAAGGTAAATCTGATTGAAGAGAATATTCACAGAGCAGGTTCGATCAATGTACAGGCAAAAGTCCAGGATGCCACTGTTTTTGATGTGGAATCCGAATGTAAAGCAGATATTGTTCTGGCAGATGTACCCTGCTCAGGATATGGCGTTATTGGTAAGAAACCGGAGATCAAATACCGTTCCACAGCACAGAAAGAAGAGGAACTGGTGATCCTCCAGCGAAATATTCTGGACAAAGCAGCAGAATATGTAAAACCAAGAGGTGTACTGATTTTCAGTACCTGTACCATAGCAAAAGAAGAAAACGAAGAAAATATGATGTGGTTTCTGAACAACCATCCATTTAAACTGGAAAGCATTGATGAATTTGTTCCGGAAGAACTGAGATCCGAGACTACCAGCCTTGGGTATCTGCAGCTTCTGCCCGGTGTGCATGGTACCGATGGATTCTTTATTGCAAGATTCAGAAGGAAATAATTAAAAAGGAAAGTAATATGACAGATATCAAATCAATGAATCTGGAAGAACTGAAAGAGCTTATGGCAAAGATCGGTGAAAAACCTTTCCGGGCAAAGCAGATCTACAGTTGGCTCCATGAGCATCTGGTGACTTCCTATGATGAAATGAACAATCTTCCAAAGGGACTCCGGCAGAAACTGGAAGAGTATCCGATTACCGTGCTGGAGACTCTGGATGTACAGATTTCAAAGATCGATGGTACCAGAAAATACCTGTTCCGTCTTTCTGACGGTAACATGATCGAAAGTGTACTTATGAAATACAAACATGGAAATTCAGTCTGTATTTCTTCCCAGGCAGGCTGCAGGATGGGATGCAGATTCTGTGCTTCCACCATTGGCGGTCTTACCAGGAATCTTCTTCCTTCTGAGATGCTGGATCAGATTTACAGGATCCAGGAATCTACAGGGGAGAGAGTTTCAAATGTAGTAGTTATGGGAACAGGAGAGCCTCTGGATAACTATGATAATCTTCTCCGGTTTATCCATATTCTTACAGAAGATGGGGGAATCCACATCAGTCAGAGAAATCTGACAGTATCTACCTGTGGACTGGTACCAAAGATCTATGAACTGGCAGAAGAGAAATTCCAGATGACCCTGGCAGTTTCCCTTCATGCACCCAACGACGAAAAACGCCGGGAGCTGATGCCGATAGCTAATAAATACTCCATTGATGAACTTCTTGAAGCCTGTCGTAATTATTTTGAAAAAACAGGCAGAAGGATCACTTTTGAATATTCTCTGGTAGCAGGTGTCAACGACAGTAGGGAGAACGCACAGGAACTAGCAGGTCGTCTTAAAGGACTGAACTGTCATGTAAATCTCATTCCGGTCAATCCTGTAAGGGAGAGATCCTTTGTTCGTTCTACCAGACAGGCTGTGGAGAATTTCAAAATAAATCTTGAAAAATGTGGAATAAATGGTACTATTAGAAGGGAAATGGGTAGCGATATTGACGGTGCCTGTGGACAGTTAAGAAAAAGATACATGGAAAAAACAGAAAGTGAGAAGTGACATGAGGGTATATTCAGCTACGGATGTAGGGCAGAAGCGGAAGATGAACCAGGATTATGTGTTCGTTTCCGAAAACCCGGTGGGAAATCTTCCGAATCTTTTTGTGGTAGCCGATGGAATGGGCGGTCATAATGCAGGAGACTATGCGTCTTCCCATGCTGTTCAGACTCTGGTGGAAGAGATTCGAAAAGATGCGGATTTTAACCCTATCAAGGTGATTCGTCATGCCATTGAGACTGCTAATACGGAGATTCTGGAACAGGCACAGAGGAATGAAGCCCTGAGAGGAATGGGGACTACCATGGTAGTTGCCACTATCGTAGGGCATTATGCGTATGTTGCCAATGTAGGAGACAGCCGTCTCTATGTGATCCAGGGACAGATCCATCAGATAACCAAGGATCATTCACTGGTAGAAGAGATGGTGCGCATCGGAGAGATCAAGCCGGAAGAGGCCAGAAATCATCCGGACAAGAACATCATTACAAGAGCACTTGGAGCAGAAAGAACCGTAGATATTGACTTTTTTGACCTGAAGATGGAACCGGACAGCGTGATTCTTATGTGTTCTGACGGTCTGAGCAATATGGTAGAGGACAGTAAACTAGAAGAGATCATACTGGACCAGACGAAGGAACTGCCACAGAAAGGGGAAAGGCTTTTAAGAGAAGCCAACCAGAACGGTGGTAAGGATAATATTGCAGTCATATTGGTAGAACCATTCACGAATGAGGTAGAAAAATGTTAAAGACGGGAATGATAATAGCAGAGCGCTATGAAATTTTAGGAAAGATAGGCACCGGCGGAATGGCAGATGTCTACAAGGCAAAGGATCACAAGCTGAACCGCTACGTGGCAGTAAAAGTACTGAAACCGGAATTCAGAGAGGATACCACATTTATCCGCAAATTCCGCAGTGAAGCGCAGGCAGCGGCAGGCCTGACCCATCCGAATATTGTCAATGTATTCGATGTAGGTGACGATGAGGGAGTTTACTATATTGTCATGGAACTGATCGAGGGAATTACTCTTAAGGAATATATTTCCAAAAAGGGCAAGCTCTCCATCAAAGAAGCCACAAGTATTGCCATTCAGGTATCTATGGGTCTGGAGGCAGCACATAATCATGGAATCGTTCACAGAGATGTGAAGCCACAGAACATCATAATATCTACAGACGGTAAAGTTAAAGTGACTGACTTTGGTATTGCAAGGGCAGCTTCTTCCAATACCATCAGTTCCAATGTAATGGGATCTGTACATTACAGTTCTCCGGAACAGGTACGTGGTGGATACAGCGATGAAAAGAGTGATATCTATTCACTGGGTATTACTTTATATGAGATGGTTACAGGCAGGGTTCCTTTTGACGGAGATACTACAGTTGCCATTGCCATCAAACACCTTCAGGAAGAGATGGTTCCCCCAAGCGTCTACGCAGAGAACCTTCCATACAGCCTTGAACAGATCATCCTGAAGTGTACACAGAAGAGTGTAAACAGACGTTATGAGAGAATGGAAGAAGTGATCGCAGACCTGAAGCATTCTCTGATCGATCCACAGGGAGACTTTGTAAAGCTGTCTTCTGTAGATAACGAAGCCAAAACGGTTGTGATCTCCGATGAAGAACTGGGAGAGATCAAACACACTCCAAAGAACAGAGGTAAGAAACCAGAAGTAGCACAGCTGGAAGAGGAAGTTTACGATACAGATTATGATGACGGAGATGACGATGAATATTTTTCTAAAGGTAAATCCTCCAAAAAGAAAAAGAAGAAATCTTCCAGTCGTCTGTTATCTATCATGATGTTGTTGGTTGGTGCGGCAATTCTGGTCTGTGTGATCATTTTTGTAGGACAGACCTCCGGCCTGATCGGAGGAAACGGTGATACACAGAAAGAAAGCACCGAAAGCACAGCAGACTCCCAGAAAGACGACAACATGGTTGAAGTTCCGGATCTGGTAGGAAAGACAGAAAGCGAAGCAACAGAACTTCTGGAGGCTGTCAAACTTGGCAAACAGATGATGGGAGAAGAGAACTCCACACAGCAGAAGGGCAAGATTTCTTCTCAGGATATTCCTGAGGGAACCAAAGTAGAGAAATATACTACTGTCAAATATTATATCAGCAAAGGTCAGCAGCAGATCACCATTCCTGGTGTTTCCGGACAGACCGGTGTAGATGCACAGCAGACACTGGAGGATCTGGGACTGACTGTAACAGTTCAGAAAGAATACAGTGAAGATGACGGAACTGGCCATCCATTGGTAGAACCTGGATATGCAATGTCTGTATCACCGGAAGAAGGCACCAGTGTCAGTGCAGGAGATGCAGTTACACTGAATGTCAGCAGAGGACTTGACTGGGGCGACAGCGCATCAGTTCCAAGTGTTGTTGGCATGACTAAAAATGATGCGATTACTGCTCTAGGTAAATGGCTGGATATCCAGGTACAGGAAGAACAGAATTCAGAAGTGCCTGCAGGTGAAGTAATCGCTCAGAGTATTGAGGCAGAGACAGCAGCGGATCCGGATCAGCCGATCACCATTACCGTAAGCAGTGGAGATCAGGCTCCGGCAGCAGAAGAAGACCAGACCTCTGATACAGCAGCAGATACTTTTTCTGATACAGAAAGCACTGCCGATACTGCACAGCAGAGTGAAGCGGCAGCCAACGGTGAAGTTTGGAAATGTACACAGGCATTGAATACACCGAAGGGATATCAGGGCGGAGCCATCCGTCTGGAACTGATCCAGGAAGTAAACGGAGAATCCAAATCATCCAAGATCGTAGATGGTGAGAAACTGGAATTCCCTTATACACTGGATATTACCGGTGAACCGGGAGTAAGTGAGGGAACTTTATATGTATCTGAGCTGATCGATGGTAACTTCCAGCAGCTGGGAACATACCCACTTACCTTTAAGAAAGCAGAGTAATACATGCAGGGAAAAATCATCAAGGGAATTGCCGGATTTTACTATGTTTACGGTGAAGACGGAGAACTTTATGAATGCAAGGCCAAAGGAATTTTCCGTAAGGACAAACAGAAGCCGCTGGTAGGAGATAATGTGGAGATCACAGTACTGGATACGGACAAAAAAGAAGGGAATCTGGTAGGGATCTTTCCACGTAAGAATTCCCTGATCCGTCCTGCAGTGGCAAATGTGGATCAGGCATTTGTGATCTTTGCAGCAGATAAGCCCAGACCCAACTTCATGCTTCTTGACCGTTTTCTGATCATGATGGAGCAGGAAGAGGTTCCGGCAGTAATCTGTTTTAACAAAAAAGATCTGGTATCCGAAAAAGAAGCCAGAGAATTATATGAAGTATACAAAGACTGCGGATATCAGGTAATCCTTTCCAGTACACTGGAAGGAGAAGGAACAGATGAGATCCGTAAAGCACTGGAGGGCAAGACTACGGTGGTGGCAGGCCCTTCTGGTGTTGGCAAGTCTTCACTGACCAATCTTCTTCAGGGAGAGGTGCAGATGGAGACTGGGGAAATAAGTAAGAAGCTGAAGCGGGGACGTCATACCACTCGCCATTCCCAGGTGATCCCTGTTGGTGAGGATACATTCCTTATGGATACACCGGGATTCTCCTCCCTGTATATTACAGGTATGGAAGAACATGAGCTGAAAGATTATTTTCCGGAATTTCGTAAATACGAAGGAAAATGCAGGTTTCAGGGATGCAGACATATCCATGAACCAGACTGTGAAGTAAAAGCTGCTCTCCAGAGAGGTGAGATCAGCAGTATCCGATATGAAGATTACCTTAGTTTATATGAAGAATTGAAAGAGAAAAGGAGATATTAAATGGAATATCAGTTGTGCCCTTCCATCTTATCTGCGGATTTTAACCGTTTGGGCGAACAGATTCAGACACTGGAGAAAGAGGGAGTCAAATGGCTCCACATTGATGTTATGGATGGGGATTTTGTTCCAAGCATTTCTTTTGGAATGCCGGTGATCCGTTCTATCCGTAAAGAATCCAAAATGTTTTTTGATGTACATCTTATGGTTTCTGCACCGGAACGTTATATTCAGGATTTTGTTGACTGCGGAGCAGATTCTATTACTGTTCATGCAGAAGCTTGTGAAGATCTGGAAAGAGCCATCGAACTGATCAGAGATGCGGGCGTAAAAGTCGGTGTATCTATTAAGCCGGCTACTCCGGTAAATGATATCAGTCATCTTCTGGAAGATGTGGATATGGTTCTTATTATGACTGTTCAGCCGGGATTCGGTGGACAGAAATATATACCGGAATGCACCGAAAAGATTGTTGAACTGAAAGAGATCATTGACAGGGAAAATCTGGATGTGGATATTCAGGTAGACGGTGGCATCAACAATGAAACAATGGAAACTGTTATGAAAGCTGGTGCCAATCTTCTTGTAGCAGGTTCTTATGCATTCAAAGGTGATCTTGCCTCCAATGTAAGACATATCATGAAAGACATGGACAAGATCAGAGAGGAACTTGACTGAGGTATCATATGAATGATGTGATTATCATAAGTGGGGGCACGATCCAGAAGGATTTTGCCCTTACTTTTTTAAAAAAGAGAATAAAACCGGATACCTGTATCATTGCAGCAGACAGGGGACTGGAGTTCCTTGCTGAGACAGAGTATATGCCGGATGTGGTAGTAGGGGATTTTGACAGTCTTTCCGAAAGGGGAAGTCAGTATCTGGATTCCCTGAAGAATACAGAGATCCTGAGACTGAAACCGGAAAAAGATGATTCGGACACTCAGTCAGCAGCCAATTATGCCATGGACCGGGGGGCAAAAAGAATCACAGTTCTTGGAGCTACCGGCAACAGGATCGATCATCTGCTGGCAAACTTCGGGCTGCTGGTAATGGCAAAAAATAAAGGAACCAGTATGGATCTGGTAGATCAGTACAATTACATAAGACTGATCGAAAGTGGAACTGTGCTGCAAAGAGAAACACAGTTTGGCAAATATGTCTCCTTTTTTTCCATAGGGGGAGATGTGACAGGGCTGACGCTGAAAGGATTCAAATATCCTCTCAATGGACATCGCCTGACACCGTCAGACAGTGGTCTTACGGTAAGTAATGAAATAACTGATACAGAAGCAGAAGTGACTTTTGATGGCGGTACACTTCTGATGTTTATGACCCGGGACTGAAGTACCCGGGTTTATGCATATTACATGTAGGATATACGACATTTAAAGAAAATTTGTGTATATTTATACTGCGAACTGCATACAAATGTCTTGACTACAACGACAAATCGCAGTAAAATAATCCTATTCTTTAACAGCTCATAGACTGTTAGGGTGAGGAAAGAGACAGGGTGGTTTCGCAGAGAGAGGTCTGTCCCTTAGGGGATGGATTTTTTTTGTGCAATTTACCCAAAAAACAAAAGAGGGGATGAGAAAGTATGAAAACATACAAAAAACTCATGAATGCACTGGCAGCAGTGGAAAAGGTCATTCTTGTGATCGCAACACTTCTGATCCTTGTGCTGACAGTGGGAAATGTACTTTCCCGTTATGTCATCCATCGCTCCTGGTCCTTTACTGAGGAGCTGGTTGTGGCAGTATTTGTGCTTATTACACTTCTGGCAGCAGCACTTGCCTGCCGGGAACAGGACGGACTGGTCAGCCTGACACTGGTTACAGACCGTCTTCCTGAAAAACTGAAAAAACCTTCCGTAATCCTGATTACGGTGCTGAGTATTATTTTTTCAGTAATTCTTTTTAAGTATGGTATGGACAAAGTTCTTACTCAGCTTGCCAACGGCAAGAGAACTTTCGTATTGAACTGGCCGGAATGGATCTTCTGGTCTTTTGTACCCATTGGAGCAGGCTGTATGATTCTTCATTTTATTGAATACTGTCTGGATTTCTGCGTGAACGATAAGGAGGACAAATAAATGATCAGTGCAATTCTTTTTATTTCATTTTTTGTTTTCCTGATTCTGGGTGTGCCTATTGCCATCTGCCTGGGACTTGCATCTGTATGTGCAATCCTTTATTCAGGAACATCACTTACCATTGTTGCAACAAACATGTATTCAGGAATCAGCAAATTCCTGCTTCTGGCAATTCCTTTCTTTGTTCTGTCAGGAAATATCATGGCAAAAGCCGGTATCTCCAAACGGCTGATCAAGTTCGTAGATACCTGTGTGGGACACAAAAAAGGTGGCATCGCCATTGTATGCGTCATTGTTGCCTGTTTCTTCGGCGCAATTTCCGGTTCCGGTCCTGCAACAGTAGCAGCACTTGGAGCAGTTCTGATTCCGGCTATGGTGGAACAGGGAGGATTTTCCGCACCATTTGCCACTGCTTTGATGGCTACATCCAGTTCCATTGCCATTGTCATACCTCCAAGTATCGCATTTGTAGTTTATGCATCTATTACAGGAGTATCTATTGCAGATATGTTTATGGCAGGTATTGTACCGGGAATCCTTATGGGTGTGGCTCTTGTACTGGTAGTACTTGTTGAAGCCAAAAAACATAACATTCAGCCATCCAGAAAAAAGGCTTCCGGTAAAGAACGCTGGGATGCATTCAAGGATGCTTTCTGGGGCTTCCTGATGCCGGTTATTATCCTGGGCGGTATTTATGGCGGTATTTTTACACCTACAGAGGCAGCTGCTGTATCTGTAGTATACGGTCTGTTTGTAGGTATGGTGATTTACAGAGAAGTATCTTTCAGAGATCTTTTTGATATCTTTGTGGACTCCTGTAAGACAACTGGTGGGATCATGCTGATCGTTGCATGTGCTTCCCTGTTTTCCTTTGTATGTACCAAGTTTGGTATTGCCAATGCAGCTTCTGAACTGCTGGCATCCATTGCACATAATCAGTTTGTTTTCCTTCTGATCGTCAATGTGATCTTCCTGATCGCAGGATGCTTTATTGATGCAAACTCTGCGATGTATATTTTTATACCGATCATGCTTCCTGTATGTAAAGCACTGGGATATGATGTGGTAGCATTTGGTGTAATGGCAACTGTCAACCTGGCTATCGGACAGGTAACACCTCCGGTAGGTGTCAACCTTTTTGTTGCCATCAGTGTCAAGATCAAGAAAGGTCTGGAAGTTACCTTACAGGAAATTTCCAAAGCAGTTATGCCGATGATCGCTGTCAGCGTTGCTGTACTTCTGATCATTACCTATATTCCGGCAGTGTCTGTGGCACTTCCGAAAGCTCTTGCAAAAAATGGTTCCTACACAGGAGAACAGTCTTCCGATTCCGGTGATTCCGGATCCGAGAACTCCGGTGACGGGACAGAATCTTTTAACACTATTGATGATTACAGTGATCTTGACTGGCCGGAAATGACCTGGAACTTTGCATGCTCAACCACAGAGACAAGCACCTGGGCAGACGGCGGACGCAAGTTCGGTGAACTGATGGAAAAAGCCACCGGAGGAAAAGTCAAAGTCAATGTTTATGCAACAGACCAGCTGACAAACGGAAACCAGTCCGAGGGAATCCAGGCGCTGATGAACGGAGACCCGGTACAGATTTCCATGCATTCCAATCTGATCTATTCTGCATTTGACCCAAGATTCAATGTAGTATCTCTGCCATTTATTTATGACTCCTACGACGATGCAGACGCCAAGTTTGACGGAGCAGCAGGAGAAAAACTGAAAGAAATCCTCGGGGAATACGGACTTCACTGCATGGGTATTGCAGAAAACGGATTCCGTGAGCTGACCAACAGCAAACATGAAATCAAGACTGTAGATGATATGAAGAACCTGAAGATTCGTGTGGCTGGTTCTAATCTTCTTATGGAATGTTATAAGAGATGGGGAGCAGATGCAACCAACATGAACTGGTCCGAAACATACACAGCTCTTCAGCAGAACACTGTAGAAGGACAGGAAAACCCGCTTCCGGCTATCGATGCGGCAAGTGTACAGGAAGTGCAGCCATATTGTTCTATGTGGGATGCAATTTATGACTGTCTGTTCTTCTGTATCAATCAGGAGATTTATGACGGGCTGACAGCAGAGCAGCAGGCTGTTGTAGATGAATGTGGACAGAAAGCAGTAGAGTATGAGCGTTATATCAACCGTTCTGGTGATAAAGAGATCATGGAACGCTGGCAGGATAAAAATGGTGTGACTATTACTGAGAAGGCGGATATGGATATTGATTCCTTCAAGGAAGCAGTAGATGGTGTAGATGAGTGGTTCGTAAAGGAACTTCAGGATCAGGGTTACGACGATGCGCAGAATCTGGTAGACCTTTTTGAAAAATAATGGAAGAAATAGAATATGAACTGGTACGTTCCAGGCGAAAATCTATATCTCTGCAGATAAAGTCAGATGGCAGGATTGTAGTCCGGGCATCTTTTCGTCTGGCAAAGTACCGGATTGATAATTTTGTAATGGAACATGGAGTCTGGATCAACAGGCAGTTGTCAAAAGTAAAGCAGTGTCAGGCAGAGCGTTATGAAATTACGGATCGACAGCGTGCAGAGGGAATTCAAAAAGCAAAAGATATTTTTCCAAAGCGAGTGGCTTATTTTGCAGACCGGATGGGGGTGGCTTATGGTCGTATTACCATCCGGGAACAAAAGACCCGCTGGGGAAGCTGCAGTGGGGCAGGGAATCTGAATTTCAACTGGAAGCTGGTACTGATGCCACCGGAGGTGCTGGATTATGTGGTGGTTCATGAACTGGCGCACAGGAAAGAGATGAATCATTCCGAAAGGTTCTGGAAGGTGGTGGAGGCAGAAATGCCTGATTATATGGAGAAGAGACAATTATTGAAAGTAGAAGGGAAAAAATATATATAAATTATTGAAAGAACAGAAATAAATTAAAAATTTACGCTCCCTATATATGAGAGAGAAACCGGGGATGTCCAAACGGGTTTCGGAACTGGACATTTCTAAGATATTTTACGTCTGCTAAAATCATAACTTTCAGGCACAAACTCGCTTTGCTCAGACATGTGTGCCTGAAAAGTTATAACGCAGAAGTAAAACACCTAAGTAATGTCACCAGTCCCTGCAAAGGTTTGTACATCCGCCGTTTTTCTTCTCTCATTTCAGGGAGCTGTTCTTATGTATTCTGCTGTTTCTTGCCAATAGCTTTATATAGGGAAGATGTAGTGGCTGTGGGGAGAAGGAAAGGGAAGAACGAGAACCGCAGAAGTCTTTGGCTTCTGACGGTCTCTGTTCTTCCCTTTTCTCTCCTCCACAGCTATCCTTTTTCAGGCAGACTTCCTGTGAGGGAAGGGAAAGATAAATAAAGTGCGAAGAAAGTTTGAGACAGAATTCTGGTAGGATTAAATACAGGGAGGAGTTTTGTGTCGGAGGGGGAGAATATCTGAGTGGTGAGTAAAAATTCTTATATGGCAGGAGACTGCGTTATGGAAAAAGACCGAACTGTCTGAGCGTCAGCGAGTTTTCGGTCTTTTTTCATGGGTTTAGCAGGGGAGTGTCAGATTTTAGAATTTTCTCGCCAGGAAGCCGATTCTCTCATCCCGACACAAAATCTCTCTCCCATCATTTTTTTTCAGTATTTTCTGTCTTAAACTTTCGCAATATTATAATTATTTTTCCCTCCCCCACAGAACATGCTGCCTGTGTACAACTCATTCTTGGCAAATCTTCTGGTATGTTTTATAATAGAAAAGAGAAATTATGTTCGGGAGGACAGAAAGAATGACTGGTACAGAAATTATCTTTGCATATCTGGGCATTATCAATGTAGTTACATTTCTTACATATGGTGCGGATAAGAGTCGGGCACAGAGTGGCAGGTGGCGTGTCCCGGAAAGGACGCTTCTGGGGCTGGCAGTGATAGGTGGCAGCCTTGGTGCATGGCTGGGAATGAAAACCTTTCATCACAAGACCCAGAAACCCAAATTCTATATAGGAGTCCGGATAATTCTACTTATTCACGTGATTTTATTAATGGTAATTAATATGAAATTTTACAGATGACAGGGGTTACTGTTCACAGTAACGACAGGAGAAATTATGTCTGAAATATATGTGTTTTATGGGGATTCCAATACTTATGGTTATGATCCAAGGTCTATGATGGGAGATCGTTATCCACAGGATGTCCGATGGACAGGAATCCTTCAGAAAGAAACAGGATGGGACATTCGCGATCATGGAATCTGTGGCAGGTGTATTCCCCACACAGCCAGCCAGATCCACTTTGCATGTGAACAGATTCAGGACTGGGCAGCAGAAGCCAGTACAGAAGGCAACAGGGTGAACATGTGGATCATGCTTGGCAGTAATGATCTTCTTCAGGAATGTACTTTTACAGCAGAAGATGTGGCAGACAGAATGAAGTTCTTTATGGAAAAAGTTCTGCAGCAGCCGGCGGTAAGAAAGGGGATTGTACAACCTGGACTTATCGTGCCGGCAGTTATGGAATATGGTGCCTGGGTGGATACAGAGCGACTTTATGAAGAGTCCAGAAAGTTTGACAGCGCTTATTCCAGCGTTGCAGATACTCTGAAAATTCCTTTTATCCGGACTGGCAGCTGGGATATTCCGGTAGTTTTTGATGGGGTACATTTTTCAGAAGAAGGACACAGGAATTTTGCGAAACTGTTCATAAGTAATATCCCAACAGGTGTTCTGCCATGATTTTGCAGAAAAAATCAGAAAAGAATTACAGCAGCAGGCTGCTGGAAAAAGAAAAATATAATACAGACAGAACAGGGAGACAGAAATGGTAAAAGTAGATCTTATTACAGGTTTTCTGGGAGCCGGCAAAACCACCTTCATCAAAAAATATGCCAGGTATCTGATGGATCAGGGAATGAATATAGGAATTCTTGAGAACGATCTGGGTGCAATAAATGTTGATATGATGCTTCTTCATGACCTGGAAGGAGAACAGTGTGAGCTTGAAATGGTATCCGGGGGATGCGACAGGGACTGTTACAAACGAAGATTCAAAACCAAACTTATTGCAATGGGGATGTGTGGATATGACAGAGTTCTCATTGAACCATCAGGAGTTTTTGATGTAGATGATTTTTTTGACACCCTTTACGAAGAACCACTGGACCGATGGTATCAGATCGGCAATGTGATCACAGTGGTAGATGCCGCTTTACAGACAGATCTTTCCAGAGAAGCAGATTATGTACTGGCATCTGAGGCAGCAGATGCAGGCTGTGTACTTCTAAGCAGAAGCCAGGAGGTCGCAGAAGAAGAAATCCAGAATACGATTGGGCATTTGAACAGGGCTTTGAAAGACATTCAGTGTAAACGGGTATTGAAAGACGAAATTTTTGTGAAAAACTGGGAAGAATTCACAGACGAAGATTTTCAGAGGATTCTGGCCAGCGGCTATGTGGTAGAATCCTATCGGAAAATGAGTCTTGAGGCCAGCGATATATTTGATTCTCTGAATTTTATGAATCATGGACTGGCGGAGTTAGAAATGCAGCATACAGCAGAGCAGATTCTGAAAGATCCTGCCTGTGGAACTGTCCTGCGTATCAAAGGTTTCTGCCAGAAAGAGGATAAAACCTGGGTGGAACTGAACGCCACGCATCATGAGACTCTTCTGCGAAAAACAGAAGCAGGACAGGAGGTTCTCATTGTGATCGGACAGAAGCTGAATGAAGAAAGAATAAGACAGTACCTTGCATCAACCAGAGAGTAACAGACAACAGTATCAGGAGGAATATTATGAAAAAAGATATCAGAATTTTGTTTACAGATCTGGATGGAACACTTTTGAATGACCAGAAAGAAATCACTCCGGAAACGCAGAAAGCTATTGATCAGGCTCTGGCAGCTGGTCACAAGATTGTAGTCACCACAGGACGACCTCTTGCAAGTGGCCTGACCTGTGCAGAAAAAGCAGGACTGGTGAAAGAAGGCTGCTATGTGATCGCTTTTAATGGAGGACAGATCTATGATCCTTTTCATAAAAAGACTATTTATGGAAAAACTATCCCCAAAGAGATTGCCAGAGATATTTTCCGGGAAGCAGTAAAAAGAAACCTGTATATTCAGTCCTATTCGGATACTCATGTACTGACTCTGAAAGAAGGACCGGAACTGACTCGTTATGTAGGCGGTACCGGGCAGCCTTATCAGGTCGTAAAGACTGTCGAAGAAGCGGTGCCCCAGGATCCTTACAAGATCCTTGCCATCAGCCTGGATGACCGTCCGGGAGAAGAACGTTTCCGAAAAGAAGTACTGGAGCCTATGGCTGGAAAAATAAATGGATTCTTTTCCAACGATGCCTATCTTGAGATCGTGCCGGAAGGAATTTCCAAGGGATTTGCAGTCAGGTGGATGTGTGAACAGCTGGATATTCCACTGGAGAATTCTGTTGCAGCAGGAGATGCGGAAAACGATGTGGAAATGTTGAAAGCAGCACATACAGGTGCAGTCATGTGCAATGCTTTTCCTGGAATTCAGGAATACGGAGATTATGTAACTGAGAATGATAATAATCATGATGGTGTAGGAGAAATTATTCACAAATTTATCCTGAAAGACTGTTAAACAAACACATATAGAATAACAAAAAATGCCGGAAAATTATGATCCACATGCAGGAGGATCATGGTTTTCCGACTTTTATTACGTGAGCAGTTATATAAAGAATATAATCTATAAAGTTCTGGGTAATTGACGGCCAGGCAGTTGTTTTACTGATGTATAACTGATGATAACTGCACAAATAGTGTACAACAGAGCTCTGATGTGATATAATTCACAGGTATCAAGGCTTTTTTGTATATAAAAAGCGTATACATATGAATGGATTTGAAAGGATGAAAATATAAAAATGAAATTAGGAATCGTTATTACGAGACAGGTTTCATAAATGTCCATATAAGTTGTTAAATGCCTTTAAATGCTGATAGCTAGAGC
>URXG01000013.1 GCA_900551715.1 uncultured Blautia sp.
TAAGGCAAAGGTCTGCAACACCTCTATCCCCGGTTCAAATCCGGGTGGCACCTCTCTAATCCTGAAAACAATATGTTCTCAGGATTTTTTTATGTAAAAAGAAGGATGGAAAAAGATATGAAGGATGCGATGAAATGGAAAAAATCAGAGTTGTTTTTCATAATGATAATTTTGATATTTATGATCTTGTTAACGAAGGCATTCTACCAGCATACAACAACAGAAGCCGAGAGTAACATAGTCACTTCTCTTGGACAGGGATGGTATCAGGTTCGAGATGGAGAAAGAATTGATCTTGAATTACCTGCTTCTGTCATGAGTGATTCAGAAGGAAAGATAATCCTATATAATGATTCACTGACAGCTGAGGATAGTGGAAAAACTCTCTCATCCAGAGGGGTCCAGGACAATCTGGAAATTTACATGGGTGATAAGATTCTATATCACTATCAAGATAATATATTTCACAGAAATAAACAGATGAAAGGAAAAATCTGGGCAGATATTAATCTTCCGGATAACACGGGAAAAGAATCGCTTCGTTTTGTTTTTAAAGATGTCAAAGACAAACAGTTATATATACAAGCTCCTCTTATAGGAAGTTTTGTTTTGATCGTAAGGCAACATATATTGGACTATGTTGTATCTGTTTTCATAATTTTAGCAATGTTCTGTCTGAGCATTATTTCAGTAATCATATTTTTATATACCAGATATCGTGGTATTATAGAAAAAAGATTTCTTAATGTTGCGTTCTTTTTGATTCTCTGTGGATTTTGGTGTATACTTGACTCAGGAATTTATCAAATGTATGGTGAACAATGTGCAAAAGGAACTCTGCTTTCTTTTTATGCATTCATGCTTATGTCAGTTCCCATGCTGCATTTTGTACAGAACACAGTGAGCAGAAGCGTACAGTGGGTTCCACAAATCTGGATATTTCTCCTCTATATGAATGCTGTTCTGCAGGGATGTATGAATCTGGTGTTTAAAATTCCTTTCATACATATGTTATTTATAACCCATCTTTTATTATTTACAGGTGTTATTTCTATGACGTATCTCCTGTGGAAAGAATACCAGAGAAATCGTACCCAGGAATTGAACCTGGCGCTTAAAGCATTTGTTGTTTTGGGACTCAGCGGTGTGACTGCGCTTGCATTATATTGGATATTATCTATCTACTGGTATGATGCAGTTTTTCAATTTGGTATTCTTCTGTATATAGCAATTTTATTTTGTGGGCTGTTATGTAAAGTATTCAATGATGTGCAGTTTCATTTGGAACAGATTGTCTACGAAAGAATGTCTTTGGAAGACAGAATGACAGGATTAAAAAATCGAAAGGCATTTGAACAGGATCTTGAAAAAATCCAGGAGGATTCTGTTTTGATCAGGAATGCATTACTTTTGTTTATTGATATTGCCGGACTTAAAAATATTAACGATGCATACGGAATGCAGATGGGCGATGAAGCCGTTATCCGTACCGCAAGAAGTGTTCAGGTAGCAACAGATACTCCTTTGGAGCAGAAATTAGAATGTTATCGTGTTGATGGTGATGAGTTTGCAGTTGTGGTGACAAATCCTCAGATTTTGCCAGATGAATGGATTAGATTAATAAAAGACGAAATAAACAAAGAATCTGGCAGTAAATGTTACATCCGATTGAAATTTGGTTATAGTTACCTTAGACAGGCAGATGGAACCATTAATTCCATCAGCAATTGGAAAATGCAGGCCGACAGCATGTTACGTGTAAATACGATAAAACCGGCGAGGGACAGATATGACTTATAACATGGATTTTTTGATTGCAGCAATGGTGATATTGCTGTTGATTCTTTGGTATTTTTGGGGCCAGAAAAGAGCAGAGAACCTTAATAATCAGGTATTCTTTTTTTGGACAGTTCTTGGAATTATGGATGTGACTGCTGAGCTTATCAGTACTTATTACATCACTTCCGAGAGAGGAAAGTTTGGAATAATGGCATTGTTAACAACAACTGTCTTTTATTTGTTACAGGCTTTGCTTCCTTATACCTGGATTTGTTATATTCAGACTCTTCATGAGAAAAAAATTATCTCAACCAAAAAGATGTTGCTGTCGGGTGTGCCGACATTTTGTCTAATTAGTGTAATTCTCACCAATCCTTTTACTGAAAAACTTTTTTATTTTGATCTGTCAGCTGGATACATAAAGGGTCCCTGGTATATGTTGATGTATTATAGTGCTCTCGGACATTTTGTGGCGGCTTTTATTTTGATTTTAATCTGGAAAGAGGAACTGGGATCCCGAAAAGTTAAAATACTTCTGGAAATTCTTATAATAGTTGTTGGAGGAGTGGTAATCCAACTGTTGTATCATCCACTTCTGACAACGGGATTTGGAATGAGTCTTGGTATACTGGCATTATTTATTACAATCAATAATCCTTACGCCAACACAGATAGTCTTACAGGGCTATATAATCACTTGTATCTTACCAAGAAAGGCAATGAACTGATCGCGGCAGGAAAATCTTTTCATATTATAACGATATACCTTTATCAGTTGAAGCATGTCAACAAAATTGCAGGAATTGAGGGTGGGGATTATATATTACAATCTACCGCAAAGAAACTGAGTGATCTGTGCGGCAAGAAAATTTTTCGTATTACAGGTAAGAGATTTCTGATTCTTGCCAGTTCGCTAGAAGAATATGAGCACTATCTTAGCCAGTTAAAGCGAATGTTTGATGTAAACATCAAAATGGGTGTAGAAGAAAAAAATCTCACGATACCTATAATTATAAGTGGAATTATCAATGCTGAGAAGTTAAGTGATTGCAACAGTGTTCTGGAATATGCAGAATATCTGGAATCTTTATCCACCCAGAACGGTCTGACAGAAGTGATCCAGGATGATCGCCAGACCATGAACGGATTTCTGTATAACAAACGGGTCGAGCAATATCTTCACACGGCTATTAACGAAGACCTGTTTGAAATTTATTATCAGCCAGTTTATTCTACACGCGAGAATCGATTTATTACTTTGGAGGCTTTAAGCCGTCTGCATCATCCGGAGCTGGGATGGATCGCACCGGATGTATTTATCCAAATTGCAGAAAAAAACCATATGATTGAACAGATCACAGATTTACAGTTTCATCGTGTATGTAGATTTTTGAACGAAAATGGAAGACTGATGAAACAATTACTGAATGTAAAAGTAAATCTGTCTTCTCTGGATCTGATGCGAAATGACTGCAGCGGACATTTTATACGTATTATGGACAAATATGGTATTCCTCATGAGTGGATACAATTTGAAATCACAGAAACTGTTGCAACAGAATATAATGCCAGTCTGGGCATAATAGTAGAGGAATTTCTGAATGCAGGCATTCGGTTATGTCTGGATGATTTTGGTTCTGGATATGCAAATCTGAATACGGTCATGAAATTGCCATTTTCAACCATCAAACTTGATCGGTCTCTCCTTTATGAAATATGTCATGATAATACGAGAGCGATGTTTTATCAGAGTATAGTAGAGACGTTTCACAAAATGAATTATCATATTGTTTCTGAAGGCGTGGAAACAAAGGAAGAGGTGGAGCTGATCAGTGGATGGGGTGTTGATATGATCCAGGGTTATTACTTCTCCAAACCTCTTCCAGAAACAGAATTACTGAGAATAATGCAGAATAACAGACAGATATAATTAATATTTTGTTTTTTTATGGTTTTGTTCTTTTTCAGTATACATTCGCTGATCTGCGAGAATACGGATTTTTTGAGTATCTTCTGCCTCCAGGGGATAGGTGGCATAACCACAGCTGGCCCCGATCAGAAGTGTTTTCTGGTCAATTTCATAGGGGCGAAGGAGAGACTGCAAAATGCGATTTTTTGTCCGTTCGCAAAGATGGTCTGTCATATTTGCACTGATGATCAGTGCAAATTCGTCTCCACCGATTCGAAAAGCGTAATCATTATTGCGTATGCATTCCTGAAGGCGCTTCGCCACTTCCTTCAGGAGTTTGTCTCCCATATCGTGTCCGTAAGTATCATTGACTGGTTTAAAATGATCCAGATCAAGATAATACAGTACGAATGGGAGCTTTTTTTGCTCTTTTTGTCGCAGAATGGAACTGAAGAAACGTTCATTAAATAAGCCGGTCAATCCATCTGTGTTTGCAAGATTTTCTAATTCATGTCGTTTTCCGATGTCCTGTGCGATCAACATAACTTTCTCCGGAATTCCGTTTTTATTCCATTCCACAGCAACTACATTCATGATCTTATAAATATTTCCGGCTCTGCTGCTATATTCGATTTTCAGATTGCCGTTTCCCTTGCGAAGAACCTTTTGCAAGTACTCTTTGTTTAAAAGATGACTCATTTTTATATTTTCTGCGTCGGACAATACAAAATAGTTTTTGGTTATAGAATCAATCAAGTCCTGATAGGAGCCAGTGGGTGGATATAATTCATCACATCCGCTGTATTCATGATATTCATAAAGGCCAGTTGTCAGATTACAGAGTGTAAATCGATCCACAATGCTGGTCATTCCCAGAAACAACTGATCGATCTGTTCTTTTTGTTCTTTTAAAGCCTGGTGAAGCAATTCCTGATGCTGTATTTGGAATCTTGCATTGGCAGTAGCAAGTTTCAGTAAAATAAGAAGCAGATAAACTGCCAATACAGATATCATTATAATGGTATAATGGAGTATTTTTTCATCGTAGGAATTTATGGCATCCGTCTGCACAATTCCCAGAATACTCCACTCATTGAGGCCTACTGGTTGATAAACCAGATAATAGGATATTTTATTACTTTGAAATTCAGCACAGCCTTTTTGTGCATTCTGAAGATCTTTTTTTACATTGTCAAAGGTATTTTCCGAAAAAGAAGCATTGTTTTTTAAATGGGTAAACAGGTTTTCTTGGTTTGTCAGATACGTTGACTGTGGTTCCAGGGAAAGAATGATATTTCCCTCTGTATTTACAAGATAGCAATTGCTTTTGCTTCCATATACATTATCAGAGATAATGTTTTCTATTGTACTTACATCATAGCTTACAGCTACTCCGGTATAGGTGATGTTGTCCAGTGTAAAAGATTCTTTCAGAGGAACCGCATACACTACTTTATGTTTACCGCTGCTAGCAGTATAATCAGCAATCACGGGTTCTCTGGATGCAAACATTTTATCAAAAATGTTCTGAATACTGTCAGCAGTTCCTTTTCGGTTGGCTGCAGTGAGATAGTCACAATTTTCATTGAACATATAGAAATCACTGTACTGCCAGTAATTTTTCCGGTTTGCAAATTCCTGCCATGCAAGTTCAACATTATCAGAATCAGACAAATATTGAAGATTTCCATCCCAGTCAGATAAGACATTCCAGTTTCGTTGGGAAAACAGATTAAACGTCCGATTCACCTGTTCATAGGTGGCAAGCAGATGATCAGAATTCTTCTGGTAGATTTCATGTTGGATACGGTGGTGATACAGAGTAATTCCAGATAAGAATACAGCAATGATCGTGAATATAAGGGTGAGGACACTTTGCTTTTTTTTCATGGTATTTCCCTCCTGTTCAGTGTGTTGTATTATCAGTTATTATAACATATTTTTCTATAAAACTCATTACAAAGTGTGTTTCAAGAGTAAGTAAACACTCTGGATTTTTTTTATTTATACAAAAATATGAAAGGTTTCCTGGTAAAATATTGTTGAAAATAACTGTTAGATTATGCTATTCTGTATAAGTGGTTGTGAAAAATGAATATAATAAACAAAAAGAATAAACGACTAAATACGATTAAATAAATGAAGGGAGAATTAACGGTGGAAGATTTTTCAATGAGTAAAAATGCAAAAGATCAGATTCAGCAGGAACTTGATAAAAATCCTTTTTTGGTGTTGAGTAAATTAGTGTATCGTCAGATTTACCGGGAAATTATAGACGGAAATCTGCTGCCACAACATAAAATTATTGAGTCGAAAATTGCTAAAGAATTAAATATTTCCAGATCTCCTGTTAAAATGGCACTGGCAGAAATGACAGAAAAAGGTATTCTTGAAAAGGCGAAAGGAAAAGAATTACGTGTAAAAAAAATCAGGTACGAAGAGTGTCTGTGGATCTATGAGGCGAGAATGATGCTGGAACCAGAAGCAGCATATCTGGCAGCCAGAAGAATAAATGAAAAAGAACTGGAAGTATTACGGAAACTGGTAAACTGTTTTGAAAAGATTGATGAAACACATGATCATACAGCTTACAAAAACGCAGATAAGACGTTTCATGAAACAGTAATCAAAGCATCCAGAAACCGTTATCTCATGGCTATGTATGAGTCAATAGAATGTCCACTGGCCATGTACCGGAATCAGCTGAACCAGCTAGCCTACGAAGAATGCTTTCAGCAACATGGAATGGAAAGAGGTTCCAGATACCATAAGGCAATTTATCGAATGCTGGAAGAGCATTATCCATTGATGGCAAAAGATGAAATGAAAAATGATGTACAACGGATGTATGGCACCATGTCGAGACTGAGGGGAGGAATAATCGTATGAAAAAGTGGGATGATCGGACAGATCATCCTGTTTTTTTGAGGTTAAATGCAAAAATATGGTTAAAAAATAGACATATGCACAAAACAGAACCAAAAATACTTGCGAAAAAATGAAAAATGTACTTATAAATGAACAAAATAAGATGGAGATATGTTAAAAAGCACAAAAATTGACTCAATAAAACCTCTGGATATACAATTTAACTAATTCGAACGGCAGAAACTTGAAATATAAAAAGGAGGAACTGAAGTGAGAAAAAGAGTGATGTGCGCAATCTTGGCCTGCTCAATGCTGACACCTGTATTTATGCTTACAGGATGCGGATCAGAAAAAGATGGGGTAAAAAGATTGAAACTTTCTATCAACACCAATCAGTCTCAGGTTGACATGGCAGAAGCTATGGCAGAAAAGATCGAAGAGTTGTCAGACGGAAAGATGGCAATTGATATTTATGGTGATGGTCAGCTTGGAGGCGACAGGGAGGTGGCAGAAACAGTCCAGTATGGAAATATAGATATGTGTGTTGTTTCTACTACACCGGTAGCAAACTTTTATCAAGATCTGAATTTATTTGATGCACCATTTCTTTTTAATGATTCAGAGCAGGCACAGGAAATCCTGGATGGAGAAATTGGAACGGAAATAGCAACCGGTATGGAAGATATCGGATTTAAGGTTCTGGGATTTCCGGAGAATGGATTCAGGCAATTATCAACAGCTCATTCAGAAGTACATACACCGGCAGATTTGAAAGGTCTGAAGATACGAGTTATGGAGAGTGAGGTTCATATAGCAACATGGAAAGCCCTGGGCTCTAATCCTACACCAATGGCATTTTCCGAACTGTTTACAGCACTTCAGCAAAAAACAGTAGATGGACAGGACAATCCTTTTGTAACAGACAGAGATAACAGATATTATGAAGTACAGAAGTATATTATTGAAACCAATCATGTGTATACACCATATCTTTTACTGATGAGCAAAGACAGTTTTGATAAATTATCAGAGGAAGAACAGAAGATTGTTGAAGAGGTAGGCAAATACGGAACAGAAGTGCAGCGTGAAAAAACAGCAGAATATGACAAAGATGCTGTAACTGACATGCAGGATAAAGGTGTAACCCTGGTTACTCTGACAGATGATGAAAAACAGCAGTTCAGAGATGCTGTAACTGATATTTATCCATTGGTAAAAGAAAAAATGGAGCATCCTGAGTTATTCGATCAGGTGCTGGCAGAGACACAGGAAGGAGGAACTGAGCAGTGAAAAAATTCCTGAAAGTTTTGGATGAACATGCAGAAGATGTGCTGGCTGTTATCCTGATGAGTGCAGCAACATTGATCATTGTTATACAGGTAATCATGAGATATTTATTTAAGAGCTCATTATCCTGGTCAGAAGAAATGGCAAGATATTTGTTTGTATGGATGACATTTATTTCCATCTCTTACGGTATCAAAATGAGAAAGCATGTAAAGATTGAAGCAGCATTATCACTGTTTCCAAAGAATATAAGACCGTTGATCGTAATAGTTGGTGATATTTTTTCACTTGTATGGTGTATGTTTGTTACAGTAGTTGGTTTTAATCTTATTGGTAAAGTAGTAAGATCCGGCCAGATTTCTCCGGCGTTATCCGTTCCAATGTGGCTGATTTATCTTGCTCCATGTATTGGATATGCACTTGCAACAATCAGATGTATTCAGACAATTGCCTTAAGAGTAAAGAATTATAAAGAGGGGGTGGAAATGAATGATTAGTCTTGTATTGTTCGGTTCACTGGTGGTGCTTTTGATCCTGAATGTTCCGGTATCTATTTCTCTGGGTCTTGCGTCCCTGATTACGATCCTTGTTTCCGGTGACCTGACTTCCGGATATGTAGTACAGAACCTTGTTACCAGTTCAGATTCCTTTACAACCATGTCCATTCCTTTCTTTGTCTTGGCAGGTGAGATCATGGGCGGCGGTGGAATTTCCAAACGTCTTATGAACACAGCAAGAGCATTTTTTGGAAGATATACAGGTGGACTTGCCATTGTAACTGTAGTAGTATGTATGTTCTTTGCAGCAATTTCCGGTTCCGGTCCTGCAACAGTAGCAGCTGTAGGTGGAATGGTAATCCCATCTATGCTGGAAGCAGGTTATGACAAGAAATTTACACTGGCAGTTATTGCAGCAGCAGGAAGTATCGGAGTAATTATTCCTCCAAGTATTCCTATGGTTATCTACAGTGTATCCACCGGACAGTCTGTTTCTGAATTATTTATGGCTGGTTTTGTACCTGGTATCCTGATCGGTCTTACTTTGATCGTATACTGCCACTTCTACTGTAAGAAACACGGTTACAAAGGTGACGAAGAGCCATTTTCCTGGAAAAATGCAGGAAAAGTTGCATGGGATGCAAAATGGGCTCTGATCTGCCCGGTTATCATTCTTGGCGGAATCTATGGTGGTATCTTTACACCAACAGAGGCAGCGGCAGTAGCGGCAGCCTACGGATTTATCGTTGGAGTATTTGTTTATAAAGAAATCAAGATCTGCGATATTTTCAACGTGATTAGATCTGGTGTACTGACTACATCCACTATTATGATCGTAATCGGATGTGCAGCAGTATTTACTAAAGTTCTTGCAGTAGAAAAAATCCCTACAGCAGTTGCAGACCTTATCGTTGGATTAAATGCCAATAAGATCGTAATCTTGATTCTGATCAATGTAGTTCTCCTTTTTGTAGGATGCTTCATGGAGACTCTCTGTGCGATCATGATCTTGGCTCCGATTTTCCTTCCAATCGTTACAGCAGTAGGTGTAAATCCGGTTCATTTTGGAATCATCATGGTTGTAAACCTGGCAATCGGATTTATTACACCGCCACTTGGAATCAACCTCTTTGTTGCCAGTCGTGTAGGAAAAGCACAGCTTTCGGAAGTTATACAGGGAATCATACCATTTATTGTGGTTATGATCGTAGACTTGTTGCTGATTACATATATTCCTGCAATTTCTACATTCCTGCCAAATCTGTTTATGAAATAAGCTGGCAGAGACTTTTGAAATGAATATCGTGCCCCCCAAACCAAAAGTTTGATCAAAGTTTGCCGTACAGTAAAATGTGCGGCAAATTTTTTTGTAAAAATATAAAAGATCAGATGAGTTTTTCATGATTTATAAAGATTTTTCACTAACATTTGCACAAAACACTGACAAAATAATAAATATGTAGAAGAAAATTGCACACTGAAAAGAACAATGAAAAGGGAAAATAGATAATAAAGCATCAAAATTGACTCAATTTATATAGAAAATGTACAATGTGAACAACTTGAAGAACAAGAAAAACAAAATATAAAAATAAAATACAGGAGGCGAAGTTATGAAAGCAATCGTAGTAGACAAGAACTCTGCTGACGGTCTGGATTACACCATTCAGCAGAAAATCTTTGAGGAGAATGGAATTGAATTTATTCTGGAGGATTGTCAGACAGAAGATGAGATTATTGAAAAATGTAAAGATGCAGATGCACTTTTGGTAATTTACAGACAGATCACACCAAAGGTCATGGATGCCATGAAGAACTGCAAAGTTATTCTCAGATATGGTATCGGATATGATGTGATCGATGTAAAAGCAGCGACAGAACGTGGAATTAAAGTATGCAACAGCCCGAGACACTGTCTGGATGAGGTTGCTACTCACACAGTGGCGATGATTCTGGCTATGGAAAGAAAAATTGTTTTCTATAATGATCTGGTAAAAGAAGGAAAATGGCTGGCAAATGAAGGATTCAAGCCACACAGATTATCCACACAGACTCTTGGATTTGTAGGATTTGGGAATATTGCCAGAAGAGCAGCTGAATTTGCAAAAGGCTTTGGATTCCGCATGGTGGCATACGATCCATTTCTTCCAGGGGAAGTTGTAAAAGCAGCAGGAGCAGAAAAAGTAGAACTGGATCAGCTTCTTGCAGAATCTGATGTGATCTCCCTGCATACACCGCTGATGGACAGTACATATCATTTGATCAACAAAGAAAACATTGCAAAAATGAAAGATGGCGTCATGATCGTAAATACTTCCAGAGGACCGATCATAGCTATTGATGATCTTATGGAAGCAGTAAAGAGTGGTAAGGTAAAAGCAGCAGCACTGGATGTTGTAGAAGGAGAACCGGTGACAGTTCCAAATCATCCGATGTTTGAGACCGGACACATTATCTGCTCACCTCATGCAGCTTACAATTCTGTAGAAGCAGAAGCACAGATGATGGAAGTTCTGGCAACTACAGCAGTTGATATCCTGAATGGAAAAAATCCTTCCAATATCGTAAATAAAAAAGAACTTGGATTATAAAATAAAACAGCAAAAAGATGAAAGGAGTACAGAGAATATGAAAAACTTATTAAGAGAAAAGATCATGAAGGGTGAAAAAACAGTTGGAACATTTTTTGAGGCTGGCAATGCAAGTGTGGCAGAAGCTCTGGCACTTACAGATCTGGATTATATGTTGATCGATACGGAACATGGTCCCTTTGATGTGGAAAGTGTAATGTTGATGCTTCGTGGAGCTGAACTTCATGGAACTACAGCTCTTGTAAGAGTAAAAGACTCCAACAGAAACTCTATTTTAAAAATGCTGGATATCGGAGCTGGCGGACTGATCATTCCACAGGTACATTCTATTGAAGAAATCCGAAAAATCGTTGAATATGGCAAATACTTCCCGGTAGGACAGAGAGGTGTGGCTTTTGCCAGAGGTGCAGGATATGGATATCTGGAACATGCAAAAGGTGATATCAATGATTATTTTGCAACCTGCAATCGTGAAACCCTTTTGATTCCACAGTGTGAAACAGTTGGCTGTCTGGAAAATATTGAAGAAATTGCAAAAGTTGATGGAATTGATGGAATCTTTGTTGGCCCTTATGATCTGTCTGTGGCAATGGGAATTCCTACACAGTTTGACAAACCTGAATTCAAAGCTGCTCTTGAGCGAATTCTGAAAGCTGTAAAAGATGCAGGTAAATTTACAATTATCTACTGTGCAGATTTTAATGTTGCCAATGCCCGTCTGAAACAGGGATTTGACAGTGTAACGGTAGGACAGGATGTAAACTTCTATATTGATGCAATCAATGAAATGGTACATTCTATTGAGAAATAGTCAGGAACGGAGGACACAAACATGACAGTGAATGAACTGAAAAAATTTGCAACCGATGTGAGAATTGAGACAGTAAAATGTCTGGAAGCCCGTACCTTCGGTCATATTGGAGGCTGTTTGTCAATCGCAGATGTACTTACAGTTTTATATAATGGTGAACTGAAAAATATTGATCCAGAAGATCCAAAGAAGTCGGACAGAGATATGCTGGTAGTTTCCAAAGGACATGCAGGACCGGCTGTTTTTGCAACACTTGCCCTGAAAGGATATTTCCCATTAGACTGGCTTTCTACACTCTGTGAGGGCGGCACTAGACTTCCAAGTCACTGTGACAGGATCAGAACTCCTGGAATTGATGCGTCTACAGGCTCTCTGGGACAGGGACTGTCCCTGGCAAACGGATTTGCACATGCAGCAAAAATCAAAAAAATGAAAAACCGTATCTATTGCCTGATGGGAGATGGTGAAATCCAGGAAGGTCAGATCTGGGAGGCTGCCATGTATGCACATCAGTATAAACTGAATAACCTGGTAGGCATCGTTGACTGGAATAAAAAACAGATTGACGGAACCATTGATGAGTGTATTTCTCTTCTCGATATCGCTGAAAAATTCAGAGTTTTTGGATGGTATGCAGTTACTGTAAAAGGAGATGATATAGAAGCAATACAGGATGCTTTCAGACAGATCAGAGAAAATCAGAGTGACAAACCTGGCGTACTGGTTCTGGACGGAGTAAAAGGAAGCGGTGTCAAATGTATTGAAAAAATGAAATTTAATCATATGATTCCTGTAGATAAAGAACTGGCTGATCAGTGTCTGGCTGAACTGGAAACAGTAAAGAACAGTCTGTAAGGAGGATGAAAAGAATGGTAAAGACAATCTACAATGGCGAATATGAAAAAAAAGCGATCACTGATCAGTTTGTGGAAAATCTTGGTGAAATGCTGGAAAAAGATCCAGATGTCATTTACCTCGATGCAGACCTGATGTTTGCATTTGGTGCAGGACTCTGGGATCTGGGAGATAAATATCCGGAACGTGTGATCCGATGCGGTATTGCAGAAGGAAATATGGTAGGAACAGCAGCAGCCATGTCTGTAATGGGAATGAAACCGATCATTCACAGCTTTGCTTCGTTTGTTACCAGAAGAGCTTT
The DNA here is from genome assembly GCA_900551715.1 of uncultured Blautia sp. Taxonomy (GTDB): domain Bacteria; phylum Bacillota; class Clostridia; order Lachnospirales; family Lachnospiraceae; genus Blautia_A. The sequence goes on from URXG01000013.1 coordinate 12,902, forward strand.
TGATCAGATTTTCCTTTCAGGTGCTTACGGTAGAAAAACATTAAATATTATTGGAAGTGAGCCAGGATACAAACAGACCTACTGGGGCGGAACTCATATGGCATTTGAAGATATTGCAATGATGCGTACAGTTCCCAATGCCTATATTTTTGATATCGTAGACGGGGTTCAGTTCAACAAACTTCTCAGAAAAACCGTAGATATGCAGGGAATCTATTATTACAGAACTCCACTTGCTGATAATATTGCAGTTTATGATGAAACATCAGAATTTGAAATAGGTAAGGGAATTGTACTGAAGGAAGGTACAGATGCTACGATCATAGCCTGCGGACGTCTGGTAACTATTTCCCTTCAGGCAGCAGAACTTCTGGAAAAAGAAGGTATCCATGTAAGAGTAGTGGATATGTTTACTATCAAACCTCTGGACGAGGAATTAGTAAAGAAATGTGCAGAAGAGACAGGTGCCATTGTTACCGCAGAAAATCACTCTGTTTATGGTGGCCTGGGAGCAGCAGTTGCAGAGTATCTTGGTGAAAATGACCCGACTATCGTGGAACGTATCGGCACAAGAGATGAATTCGGTGAAGTAGGATCTGAGGAATATTTAAGAGGAAGATTTGGTTTCACTCCGGAAAAGATCGCAGAGCGTGTTAAAGAAGCTATTGCCAAGAAAAAAGCCTGAGAAGGAGGATGGAAAATGTTATATCAGAATGAATATAAATTCTGGTTCTGTCCGGGATCTGTAGATCTTTACGGAGACGAAGAAATCCGTATTGTAACAGAACACAGTCAGAAAATCGTAGAGGAAATGAACCGGTCAGGTTTGGTTCCCTACGAGATTGTCCTGAAGCCAACACTTCTTACCAATGAAAATATCCGCAGAACATTTAATGAAGCTAATGCAGATGAAAAATGTGCGGGTGTGATTGCCTGGATGCATATGTTTTCTCCGGCAAAATCATGGATGCTGGGATTGCAGGATCTGAAGAAACCACTGCTTCATTTGCACACACAGTTTAATGAAGAAATTCCATATGACACCCTGGACATGGGATTTATCAATATTAATCAGTCCGCCCATGGCGACCGGGAATTTGCTTATATGCTTGCCAGAATGAAAAAAGAGCACAAGACAGTGGTAGGACACTGGAAATCAGAGCGAGTTCAGAAAAAAATTGGTGACTGGATGCGGACAGCTGTGGGAATTGTGGAAAGCAGACACTTAAGAGTGGCCAGATTTGCAGATAATATGTTGAATGTGGCAGATACAGAAGGTGATAAAGTAGAAGCACAGTTAAAATTTGGCTGGGAGGTGGATACTTATACCATTGTAGAGGCAGCGGAAGCTGTAAAAAGTGTATCTGAGGTCGATGTAAAGGCTCTGACAGATGAATATTACGAGAAATACGGTATTATTCTGGAAGGCAGAGATCCAGGTGAATTCAGAAGACATGTAGAAGAACAGGCAAGAATTGAAATTGGATTTGAAAGATTTCTGAAAGAAAAGAATTATCAGGCAGTTGTAACACATTTTGGACAGCTTGGTGAACTGAAACAGCTTCCGGGACTTGCAATGCAGAGACTGATGGAAAAAGGCTATGGATTTGCAGCAGAAGGTGACTGGAAGACAGCGGCGCTTCTCCGTCTGATAAAACTTATGACAGCAGGTATAAAAGATGCCAGGGGAACTTCTTTTATGGAAGATTATACATATAATCTGGTTCCCGGAAAAGAAGGGGTTCTGGAAACACATATGCTGGAAATCTGCCCATCCATTGCTGATGGAGATGTAAGTATACGTGTAAATCCACTGGGACTGGGGAACAGAGAAGATCCTGCAAGACTGGTATTTACAGCCAAAGAAGGAGATGCCATTGCTTCTTCCCTGATTGATATGGGGGATCATTTCAGACTGATCATCAATGATGTAACCTGTAAGAAAACAGAACGTCCCATGCCAAATCTTCCAGTAGCTACTGCATTCTGGACACCAAAGCCAGATTTCCTGACAGGTGTGGAAGCATGGCTTATGACCGGTGGAGCACATCATACAGTTATGACTTATGACCTTACGTCAGAACAGTTGGGTGACTGGGGAGATGCCATGGGAATTGAGACGGTTTTCATTGACGAAAATACAACGATCCGTCAGCTGAGAAAAGATCTGAGATGATCTGAAAGATATAGAGAAGGCAAAAAAAGAGAGGAAGTGAAACATGAACAAGATAGGAGTTCATTTTGGATATTTCAACAGAGACTGGAATACAGATTTTGTCAAACAGATTGAAACCATAAAAAGGGTGGGGCTGGATATCTTGGAAGTAGCACCTGCACCGTTGATGGCACTGACGAAACAGCAGAGAGATGAAATCGCAGCAGCAGCCAGAGACAATGAAATAGATCTGACATTTTCTGTAGGACTGGGGCTGGATCAGGATCTGGCATCTGAAGATGAAAATATCAGAAAAAACGGAATAAAATTTACAACTGATACATTTAAGATCATGTCCGAAATGGGTGGAAAAATGTATTCAGGTGTAGATATTGCTGCATGGAATAAGACTTTTACAGAAGGGGTTACAGATAAAAGTGCATCATGGGAAAGAAGTATTTCAGCAGTAAAAGAAATTATGAAATCAGCAGAAGACAGAGGAATCACTTTTGCAGTAGAAGTAGTAAACCGTTACGAATCTTCTCTTGTGAATACTGCTGAAGAAGCAATAAAGTATGTAGATGAAGTAGGAAGTCCAAACTGCAAAATTTTACTTGATACATATCATATGAATATCGAAGAAGATTCTTTTGCAGATGCGATCCGTTCCGTTGGAAGCAGATTAGCGCATTTCCATGTAGGGGAAAGCAACCGTCGCCCTCCCTGTGATCAGGGAAAAATGCCTTGGGATGAAATTACAGGTGCATTGAAAGAAATTAATTACCAGGGCGCTATTGTCATGGAACCATTTATCAAAATGGGAGGAGAAGTAGGCCGGGATATTAAAGTATGGAGAGATATCAGTAAAGGTGCTTCAGAAGCAGAGATGGAGAAACTTCTTGCAGATGCAGCCAGCATGTTAAGAACAAAAATGCAGTAAATTTGCGATAAATACAAAGCTATAATGAGAACAGATAAGGATACTATTGCCGTTCGTATTGTCTTATCTGTTCTTTTTTTGGTGAAAAACAAAAGGGACAACGTTTTCACAAAATAAAGAATATTGAACAGAAATAAAAGAAAAACTGTAAGAAAAAGGTACTGAAAAAAACTGATTTTACACTTTTTTTATGCTTTTAGACATCGTTTTCTTCTTGTGGGATTTCTTTCTTCAGAAAAATATGGTTTTATAGTGTCACAAACAAAAACACAGACAAAACCGTATAACAAAGAGGAGGACAAAGATTATGAAAAAAAGAGTTCTGGCATTAGGAATTGCAGCAGTATTAGGAATTAATGGAGCAGCAGCGGCACCTGTTCTGGCAGCCAAAAAAGATAAGGTAGAAATAACCAATGTTTCCTACGATCCTACAAGAGAGCTGTATGAGCAGTATAATAAAGTTTTTGCCAAACACTGGAAAGAAAAGACAGGACAAGACGTGGAAGTGACACAGTCTCATGGTGGTTCAGGTAAACAGGCTCTGGAAGTTGCCAACGGACTGGAAGCGGATGTGGTGACACTGGCACTGGAATATGATGTAAATGCAGTGGAAGATGCCGGGCTTATAGAAGATGGATGGATTGATGAATTTCCAAATGACAGTTCCCCATATACATCTACCATTGTATTTCTGGTACGGAAAGACAACCCAAAAGACATCAAAGATTGGGATGATCTGATCAAAGAAGATGTAGGGGTGATCACACCAAATCCCAAAACATCAGGTGGTGCAAGATGGAATTATCTGGCAGCATGGGCATACGCAGATAAGAAATTTGGCGGTGATGAGGACAAGATCAAAGATTTTATAAAGAAACTTTATGAGAACGTTCTGGTATTGGATTCCGGAGCCAGAGGAGCAACTACATCCTTTGTAGAAAACGGACAGGGAGATGTACTGATTGCATGGGAAAATGAAGCTTATCTTTCCGTAAAAGATTACCCGGATGATTATGAGATCATTACTCCGAGTGTCAGCATCCTGGCGCAGCCTTCTGTAGCAGTTGTAGATTCTGTAGTAGACAGAAAAGGAACCAGAGATGTAGCCACAGAGTATCTGAATTATCTGTACTCTGATGAAGCTCAGAGGATTGCAGGAGACAATTATTATCGTCCATCCAATGAAGAGATTCTGAAAGAATATGCAGATGTGTTTGATCTGAATGTAAATCTTGTAACAATCGATGATTTTGGAGGATGGGACAAGGCACAGGAAACTCATTTTGCAGATGGCGGAGTTTTTGATCAGATATATGAAAAATAATCAGATGTGATACAAAGAAACTCCCTCTGACAGTAACTAGATTGTTCTGTCAGAGGGAGTAAGTATTACTATATTACATTCGGATCGAAATATGATCATCCACGATAGATAATTTCTCCATTACAGATGGTGTAGTGGATTTTTCCATAAAGCTCTGTACCTTTAAATGGACTGTTGGAAGCTTTGGAAGCAAAGTCGCTGACGGTCCATTTTTCTTCCGGGTTAAAGATTACAAAATCAGCAGGAGCATTTACCTGGATATTTCCTGCTGGAAGCTGATAAAGATCAGCAGGATTGCAGGTCATTTTGGCAAGAAGATCCATAAGAGAAAGATATCCTGGTTTTACAAGAGAAGTGATGCCAAGACCAAGGGAAGTTTCCAGACCGATGATTCCACTTGGAGCTTCTGTCAGAGGTTTTGCTTTCTCTTCTGCACTGTGTGGAGCATGGTCAGTAGCAATCAGGTCAATAGTATCATCCTGAAGTCCCCGGATAATCGCCTGACGATCCGCTTCTGTACGAAGAGGCGGGTTCATTTTGGCAAGTGTGCCATGGTCAAGAACTGCTTCTTCTGTCAGAGTAAAGTGGTGTGGAGTGGCTTCAGCATGAATGTCTGCACCCAATTTCAGGGCTGTACGGACAAGTTCTACAGAATTGCCGGAACTGATGTGCTGGATCACAACAGAAGCTCCGGTACGAAGTGCCAGCATGCAGTCACGAGCTACCATGACTTCTTCTGCGACGGCCGGGGAACCTTCTATTCCCAGTTTTTCTGCTACTTTGCCGGCATTGATTCCATTGTTGGCAATGAAACTTTTGTCCTCTTCATGGAGACTGACAGGCATATGAAGTTCTGCAGCTTTTTTCATGGCATTGTAGCAGAATACAGCATTCATAAGAGGGATTCCGTCATCAGTAAATCCGCAGGCACCGTTGGCTGCCAGGGCATCAAAGTCGGTCATTTTTTCCCCGTTAAGTCCGTAGGAAACAGAGGCAGTCTGATAAATATGTATTTTTTCTCCCTTGGCCCGTGTGAGGATATCTTTCAGGGTGTTGACAGAATCTACAACAGGTTTGGTGTTTGCCATACAGATTACAGAAGTAAATCCACCTTTGGCAGCAGCAAGGGAACCTGTATGCAGGTCTTCTTTATAAGTAAAACCGGGATCACGAAAGTGAATATGAGTGTCTACCAGTCCGGGAGCAACTACCAGTCCGGAAATATCCAGAACTTTTTCACTGACGGAAGGCGTGAGATCGGTACCGATCTCCTGGATGATACCGTTATCAAAACGAATATCCATGACAGCATCTGTACCGGTTGCAGGGTTTACAAGATGTCCTTTTTTTAAGATCATAGTGTTCAGTCCTCCTGACAGAATAATATTAAGGTCAGTATAAAAGAAAACGGAGAGCTTTGTCAAGGTGACAAAACTCTCCGTATATTTTACAGATCTACGCTGATATTCTGTTCTTCAATATGATGTCTCTTGGCATATCCTGTCAGGATCAGGGTAAGAGCACCGTCACCGGTAACGTTACATGCTGTACCGAAGCTGTCCTGAAGAGCAAAGATAGTCAGCATGAGAGCAGTACCTGTTTCGTTGAAACCAAGTACTCCGGTGATCAGTCCGAGAGATGCCATAACAGTTCCTCCTGGAACACCAGGTGCCCCCAGAGCAAAGATTCCGAGCAGCAGGCAGAAAAGAATCATAGTGCCAGGTGCCGGAATAGAACCATAAAGGATCTTGGAAATAGTCATAACAAAAAATACTTCAGTAAGAACAGATCCACAGAGATGAATGTTGGCAAAAAGTGGAATACCGAACTGTACCATATCTTTACGAAGTGGTTTGGCTTTGCCAGCACACTGAAGTGCAACTGCAAGAGTAGCAGCAGAGGACATGGTTCCTACTGCAGTCAGGTAAGCAGGTCCATAGTGGCGTACAACATCCATAGGATTCTCATGTGAATATGCACCTGCCAGGAAATAAAGCAGAGCCATCCAGATAAAATGTCCGATCAGTACAATAACAATAACCTGAAGGAATACAGGAAGCTGCTTGGTGATTGATCCCTCGTAAGCCAGTCCGCAGAAAGTAAGTGCGATAAAGAACGGCAGGATCGGAATAATGATCTTGGAGACGATGGAAAGTACGATTTTCTGGAACTCATCCAGCACACCTGTGATCAGTTTGGTCTTGTTCCAGGTTGCTGCCAGACCTACCATAATAGAGAATACCAGGGCACTCATAACGGACATGATCTGTGGGATAGAAAGCTCAAACACAACTTCCGGAAGGGTCTTAAGTCCCTCTACATCTGTTACGATGGAAAGATGGGGAATCAGTGCAAATCCGGCAGCTGTGGAAAACAGAGCAGCACCGATAGAAGAAGCATATGCGATCACAAGGGCAACTCCCAGCATACGGGAAGCACTGTTACCCAGCTTTGTAATGGAAGGTGCAATAAAACCAATGATGATCAGCGGTACACAGAAGTTGATCAGCTGACCGAGAACATATTTGACAGTGACAACAATATTCAAAATAGCAACAGTCAGGGAAGAACTGTCAGTTTTGTTTAAGATGATACCTGCAACGATACCTATGATAACGCCTACCAGAAGTTTAAATGGAAGGCTTGTAAAAAAACTGTTTTTTTTCATGGATTTTCTCCTTTATTTTAATAGAAAATATTTATCAGCAATCCTGATTGACATTGACCTTGTCGATCATAACATTAAGGATCTCTGTATCTGTGGAACGCATACCAACACGTCCGATATAGCCCATGCTCTTGATGGTTTCTTCTACATCACCCTTGATGATACCTTCACCTGGAAGAAAACTCTTGTTCTGGATACTCAGCTGGAAAGCCATCAGTGCTGCATCTACAGAAGAGGCAATCTTGGCAGCACAGGAAGGTTTGGCACCGTCACAGACAATTCCGCCTACATTACCAAGAGTATTGATGATGGTCAGAGATACCTGCTGATAATTGCCACCATACATATAAGTAATACCTGCACCTGCTCCACAGGCTGCACTTACAGCTCCACAGTATGCAGAAAGACTTCCTATATAATATTTCTGGTGAATGGCGATCAGATTGCTGACTACCAGGGACCGGCAGAGTTTCTCATGGGAGACTTCCCATTCTTCTGCGTAGACGATGACTGGCAGTGATACGGTCATACCCTGATTACCGCTTCCGGAGTTGATCACGACAGGAAGGGAACATCCACCCATTCTGGCATCACTTCCGGCAGCTGCTCTGGCACAGGCTCTGGTGGTAACACCCTTGCCCCATACGTGCATGAGAGTCTTGCCAATCTGTGCTCCGTAGTTGTTGTCCAGACCCTCCTGGGCAATAGCGGAATTCAGTTTGATCTGGCGGTCCAGGATTGGCTGTACATCCTCCATACGTACCTGATCTGCAAAATCCAGGATATCCTTTACGGTAAGGGTAGATTTGTCCGGGGCAGATGCGCTGGAAACAGCATCCAGCGGGTGATCCAGAAGAACCTGACCATTTTTTTCAATATAGGTGATGTTAGTGTGCTGATGCTCAATTTTGACTTCAGCGCAGTGTTCACCTTTAGTAACTCTGGCAGTAATATAAAGATTGTCCACGCCCTCCACCAGAGAACAGGAACAGATATTCTGTTCAACCAGTTCTTTGGTTCTGGCGATGTGTTCCGGAGTGATTTCTTCCAGAACTTCCAGTGCCTTGTCAGCATTACCTCCTACGATCCCAAGGATAGCGGCAACATCAATACCTTTTAATCCTCCGGAATTGGGAACCGTAACACCTTTTACATTCTTGATGATATTACCACTCAGGAACATTTCAACTGAATCAGGAAATTCACCAAGAACCTGACGGGCCTTTGCAGCAGCATAAGCAATCGCAATAGGCTCCGTACATCCAAGAGCAGGAACGAGTTCATGCTCCAGGATATTAAGATAGTTTGCATATAATACAGAATCCATATCTTTCTCCTCTCCCCATTCACGTTTAAAAACGCATGTGCAAATAGTATAATATATTTCGACTAATAAAACAATAAATATACAAAAAATACAAATAAAAAAGCCAACTGGACAAGTATGAATTGTGAAAAATGGAAAAAAATTGATTCTACAAAAAAAATCCTTTACATCAGGGGAATGCCATGTTAAAATAAACAACTGTGATATATTTTCATATCCTTGCTCTCTGTACAGGCAGAGGGCCACAAAGACCATAAGGAGGTAAGATGACATGAATAAGTACGAATTAGCATTAGTTGTGAGCGCTAAAGTTGAAGACGAAGTTCGTGATGCAGTAGTTGAGAAAGCAAAAGGCTACATCACTCGTTACAACGGAAACATCACAGAAGTAGAAGAATGGGGTAAGAAGAAATTAGCTTACGAAATTCAGAAAATGCATGAAGGCTTCTACTATTTCATTCAGTTTGAAGCAGACGCACAGTGTCCGGCGGAAGTAGAAAGACATGTCCGCATCATGGACAACGTATTAAGATATTTAGTCGTTCGTAAAGACGCGTAATCTTATATACATGGATTTAGGAGCACCATTAAGAAACCCGTTCACTCACTAAGAAAAAGAGGTATATATAATGAACAAAGTAATTTTAATGGGACGCTTAACAAGAGATCCTGAGGTAAGATATTCCGCAGGAGAAAACGCACTGGCGATAGCCAGATATACACTGGCAGTTGACAGAAGATTCCGTCGTGACGGCGAAGCTACCGCTGATTTTATCAGTTGTGTTGTTTTCGGACGTGGCGCAGAATTTGCTGAGAAATATTTTCATCAGGGAATCCGTATTGTTGTCTCCGGACGTATCCAGACAGGCAGCTATACCAACCGGGAAGGTCAGAAGGTGTATACTACAGAAGTTGTAGTTGAAGAACAGGAATTTGCAGAAAGCAAAGCTTCCAGTGACAGCTACGCAGCTTCTCATCCGCAGCAGAATGCAGCACCAGCGCCATCTATGCCGGGACCGGGATCAGCAAGTGCTGATGGATTCATGAACATTCCAGATGGAATTGATGAAGAACTTCCATTCAACTAAAAATGTATAAATCGTAACTGTGAGGGTACTGAACAGTTACTATAAATCGTTATAAACTGAATTGAAAATAGAACAAGGAGGAAACCATCATGGCTTACAATAGAGGCGAAAGACCAGACTCTCCGATGAAGAGAAGAGGCGGACGCAGAAGAAAAAAAGTTTGTGTATTCTGCGGTAAAGAAAACAACGAAATCGATTACAAGGATGTAGCAAAACTCAGAAAATATGTTTCTGAAAGAGGTAAAATCCTTCCTAGAAGAATCACAGGAAACTGTGCAAAACATCAGAGAGCTCTGACTGTTGCTGTTAAGAGAGCACGTCATATGTCCCTGATGCCATACGTTCAGGACTAATTAAGAGTCTCAGGTCGCTGTCATTTTGGCAGCGGCCTTTTTTTGCTTTATAGAAAATTATTCCGTAGTGTTTCAATAAATGTACAAAAGTGCAGAGGCATTCTTGAATTTTTTTTTACGGATTATTTACCTGAGTTTTATGTAAGTATGGCTTTTCTAACATTCATATGGTAAAATATCCGGGAATCTGCTATAATAAAAGATAGCATCCTGAAAACTATAAGAAAAGAATGGTAAAGAGTTATGAGTGGAAAGTTAAAATTAAAAGGTCATCTGAAGCATCTGGTGCGATGGCCGCTGTATTTGTCCATTCTGCTGATAGCGCTGAACATAGTGGTTTATGTGATAAGTATTAAGGCGGGTATACTGGTGACACTGGGAATTATCCTCTATGTGGGGATTGCTGTCTTTTTACTGATTTATCAGAGACCGCGGATGTTCAACGATCTGATCGCATTTGCCAGTCAGTATGAATTTCTGGAAAAAAGAGTTCTGGAAGAACTGGCACTTCCCTATGCAATTATGGACATGCAGGGTCGGATGATCTGGTCAAACAAAATGTTTGCCCAGCTTACCGGCAAAGATCAGTTTTACCAGAAAAATGTAAGTACGATCTTCCCTGATATCACAACGAACAAACTTCCTGTTTCAGAGGAACATGAGATTTCAGAAGTAAGTACACAGTTTGGAGATCGCATTTATCGTATCTCCATGCAGCGGATCGTTTTGGACGCAGCAGTAGCGTCATCCAGGCTTCTCGCCAATCTTCCTGAGACTACCAGTCTGATTGCCATGTATCTTTATGATGAGACAGAACTGAAAGATTACATTCAGGCCAATGAGGACAATAAACTCGTAGTTGCCCTGGCTTATCTGGACAATTATGAGGAGGCTCTGGAGAGCGTAGAAGATGTGAGAAGATCTCTTCTCATTGCACTGATAGACCGTAAGATCACGAAATATTTTTCTAATTATGACGGTCTTGTGCGTAAACTGGAAAAGGACAAATATTTCCTTATTATGAGACAGAGTTCTCTGGAGGCTCTGAAAGTTCAGAAATTCCATATTCTGGAAGAAGTCAAGACAGTTAATATCGGTAATGAAATGACAGTAACTTTAAGTATCGGTATTGGACTGAATGCGGCCACTTATCTTCAGAATTATGAATATTCCAGGATTGCCATTGAGATGGCATTGGGACGTGGCGGTGACCAGGTGGTAATTAAGAACGGTGACAGTATCACCTATTTTGGCGGCAAAGCACAGCAAATGGAAAAAACCACCAGAGTAAAAGCCAGGGTGAAGGCACAGGCATTGAAAGAATTCATGAGTACCAAAGAACGTGTGGTAGTCATGGGACACAAGATCACAGATGTGGATGCGCTGGGAGCTGCTATTGGCATTTATCGTGCAGGTAAGACTCTTGGTAAGCCGGTCCATATTGTGGTAAATGATCCATCTACTTCCATTCGCCCGCTGATGGCAGGATATATGAACAATCCGGATTATGAACCGTCTATGTTCATAGACCATAATCAGGCAATGGAACTTGTAGATAATGATACAGTGGTAGTTGTTGTTGATACCAACAAGCCAAGCTATACAGAATGTGAAGAACTGCTTTATATGACCAGGACTATTGTGGTGCTGGACCACCATAGAAGAGGCAACGAAGTGATCCAAAATGCAGTACTTTCCTATGTAGAACCCTATGCTTCTTCTACCTGCGAGATGGTGGCGGAGATTCTTCAGTATTTTTCTGATGATCTGAGACTCCGCAATATAGAAGCAGACTGCATTTATGCAGGTATCATGATCGATACCAACAACTTTATCACCCGGGCAGGAGTAAGAACTTTTGAGGCAGCAGCTTTTCTGAGGCGTTCCGGTGCAGACATGACCAGAGTACGCAAAATGCTGCGTGATAATATTGATTCCTATAAGGCCAGGGCAGAGGCAGTACGTACGGCAGAGATCTACAGAGGATGTTTTGCTATTGCAAAATGCCCAAGCGAAGGTCTGGAAAGCCCTACCGTAGTAGGCGCACAGGCTGCCAATGAACTTCTGAATATTGCAGGAGTAAAGGCTTCTTTTGTACTTACTACCTATAATAAAGAGGTCTATGTCAGTGCCAGAGCCATTGATGAGGTCAATGTGCAGGTAATGATGGAGAAACTGGGTGGTGGTGGTCACATTAATATTGCCGGAGCCCAGGTCAAAGAATCTATTGAAGAAGTAGAGCATATGATCAGAGAAATCATTGATGAATTATATCAGGAGGACGAAATAAAGAAATGAAAGTAATTTTGTTAGAAGACGTAAAATCTCTTGGAAAAAAGGGCGAAATTGTAAATGTAAGTGACGGATATGCACGTAATATGATCCTTCCTAAGAAACTTGGTGTGGAGGCAACTTCCAAAAACCTGAATGACTTGAAACTTCAGAAAGCCAATGCAGAAAAAGTAGCGCAGGAAAACCTGGAAGCTGCACAGGCTTTTGCCAAAGATCTGGAAACAAAAGAAATCATTCTTACTCTTAAAGTAGGAGAAGGTGGAAGAACATTCGGTTCCGTATCTGCCAAAGAAATTTCAGAAGCAGCCAAAGAACAGCTGAGTCTGGATATCGACAAAAAGAAACTCCAGCTGCCAAGCCCTATCCGCAATCTGGGTGTGACTCAGGTTCCGGTCAAGCTCCATCCAAAGGTTACAGGATCTCTGAAAGTATGGGTTAAGGAAGCCTGAAGAGAGGAAGAAACTAAATGGAAGAAGCACTGATCAAGAGGATTCTTCCTCACAGCATAGAAGCGGAACAGTCTGTGATCGGTTCCATGCTCCTGGACAGAGATGCTATCCTTGTTGCTTCTGAGATTCTTACCAGTGATGATTTTTATCAGAATCAGTATGGAATTATTTTTGATGCAATGGTAGAGCTCTGCAACGAAGGTAAGCCGGTGGATCTGATCACCTTACAGAACCGCCTGAAAGAAAAAGATCTTCCTCCGGATATCAGCAGTATGGAGTATGTGCGTGAACTGATTGAAGCAGTACCTACTTCTGCCAATGTAAAATATTATGCCAATATTGTCAGTGAGAAGGCACTTCTCCGCAGACTGATCAAGACTACTGAAGAAGTGGCCAATACCTGTTATCTGGAAAAAGACAGTACAGAGACGATTCTGGAAGAGTCGGAGAAGAAGCTTTTTAACATTCTTCAGAGAAGTATTGGAGGGGATTATGTCCCCATCCAGCAGGTAGTACTGAATGCCATCAATAACATTGAAAAGGCATCCAAACTGAAAGGCAGTGTAACAGGAATCCCGACAGGATTTATTGATCTGGATTACAAGACTTCCGGTATGCATCCTTCTGACCTGGTGCTGATCGCTGCCCGTCCTTCTATGGGTAAGACAGCATTTGTTTTGAATATTGCTCAGTATATGGCATTTCGTAAGAATGTGACAGTTGCTATTTTCAGTCTGGAAATGTCCAAGGAACAGCTGGTAAATCGACTGCTGGCAATGGAATCCCACGTGGATTCCCAGAATATGCGTACAGGTAATCTGAAAGACGAGGACTGGACCAAGCTGGTAGAGGGAGCAGATATTATCGGACGTTCCAACCTGATCATAGACGATACGCCTGGTATCAGTATTGCTGAGATGCGTTCCAAATGCCGAAAATATAAATTGGAGCACAATCTTGGAATTATCATGATCGACTACCTGCAGTTGATGAGTGGAAGTGGTAAATCTGATTCCAGACAGCAGGAGATTTCGGATATTTCTCGTTCGCTTAAGGCACTTGCCAGAGAACTGAATGTTCCGGTTATTGCATTGTCACAGCTCAGTCGTGCGGTAGAGCAGAGACCAGACCACAGGCCTATGCTTTCCGACCTTCGAGAGTCCGGGGCTATTGAGCAGGATGCCGATGTGGTAATGTTCCTTTATCGAGATGATTATTACCACAAGGATACCGAAAAGAAGGATATCGCGGAAGTAATCATTGCCAAACAGCGAAACGGTCCGATCGGAACCATTGAGCTGGTATGGCTGCCAAGATATACGCAGTTTGTAAATATGAAAAAGTAAGTGAAATACAGGCGAATCCAGTCGAACACTTTTGGTTGAATTTTAGAAATCCAATGTTTATAATTAAGGGTGAATTTCATAAGGAGGTGTACTGTGGAGACAAGATACAGTGTCAGACAGGCTGTGGAGATGACTGGCATCAAGTCCTATGTACTTCGTTACTGGGAGGAAGAACTGAATCTCCGGATTCAGAGAAATGAGCTGGGACATCGCTATTACACCGGATATGATATTCAGCTTTTCATGAATATAAAAGAACTTAAGAAACGTGGATTACAGTTGAGAGCTATCAGAGATCTGATTCCGCAGATTGCCAGGACAGCTCCGGGAGAGCAGGGCAGCAAAGTCAGACTGCTGGAAGGAGAAGAAGAGGAAGATTTTGTTACAGAATCAGAAGTAGTTCCTGAGGAAGTGCAGGGAGCCATCTGTGAAGAGGAGGAACTTCAGGATGAAAAAATCCTGGAATTTCAGGCGATCCTGGAAAGACTGATTGCACAGGAACTAAATTCCCAGAATGAGGACGAAGAGAGATGTCGCTCCCTGGATCTGGCAATACGCAGACAACAGATGGCAAGACGGGAAGCAGCGGCTGCACAGGCAGAGGGAAAACAAGGAAAGAAGCACAGAAAAAACAGATAGGAGAAATATCAGAATAAAAAAGAAGCTGCAGCCATATGGTTGCAGCTTCTCTCATGTACACTATTAAATTATTCAGCTGGGCTGATTGCTTCTGTAGGACAGACGTCAGCACATGTTCCGCAGTCTACGCAAGCGTCAGCATCGATTTCGAAATGCTCTGCTCCCTCAGAAATAGCCTCGTTCGGGCATTCTGCTGCACATGTTCCGCAGCTTACACATTCGTCAGAAATAACGTATGCCATGATAGTATCCTCCTTTTACTATTCGTTAGTACCTGTATAGGTTCCATAAAGCTATTCTAATATATATGAGTGAAGATTACAAGTATAAATTTACAAACAAAGATTATTATTTACGTGAATTATAGTAAATTATGACTAACTTTCAGAAAATATTTGGATAAATTTGTCATCGTTTGCAGCTGACGTAAATATTTATGTTTCTCCCGTTGATTCCTGGACAGATTTATATTATAATGAAAAATAACGGTTACCGTAAGCGGTAACTAATATCGGGTAAAAGACAGTACAACTGTCTTTTCATATGAAAAGGAGGAAATAACAATGGCAAAAGTTACAAAAGACATGCTGATTGGACAGCTTATTAATTTAGATCCTAATATTGCACCAATTCTCATGAGAGCAGGAATGCATTGCCTTGGATGCCCATCTTCTCAGATGGAATCCCTGGAAGAAGCAGCTATGGTCCATGGAATGGATGTAGATGTTCTGGTTCAGCAGATTAATGATTTCCTTGGAGAATAAGGAAAATAAAAAGACCGGCGATTAAGCCGGTCCTTTTATGCAATTAAAGCTGTATCAGCTGCTGCAGGGCATTATCAGAAAGAAGTTCTGCATGTTCTGCAAAGTGTGCCTCTCCCGCAGCAGAAAGTGCACGTCCAGTACCATATTCTGAAAGAATATTACAGATCTTATTGAACTCTTCCGGAGTACATTCGGACTGGTGGATTACCAGCTGGTATTTGTCATCAGATTCTTTATAGAGACGGTTATAGCCGCCGAAGAAGCCGTTCAGTCCATGAGACGCTGCAATCACATCATCCAGATGACGGAAGGTGTACAGTCGGATCAGGTTCACATTAGGAACCTGTTCAGATTCAGAATTCTCTTTGACAGGGGATTCTGTCTGACCAGAAGCCTGCCGGGAAGTGGAAAGTCCCTTATTCTTGGCTGCGTCACAGATCTTCTGGAAGATATCAATGATGCTGTCTGCACCATCCAGCTGTACCGGTTCAGCAGTACCCTTGTCTTTATATGGGGAAAATTTGGAAAAACGGGTATCCAGTTCTTCCGGATCTTCTACTTTGGTGATAATGAGGATGATGCTGTCTGTATTGACAGGAATAGCCTCAATCATCAGAGGAATATTGTCTGCTTCAAATCCAAACTGTATCTGTGCCTGATGCATCATATCTCGAAAAAGCTTCTTGGCTTTCTCGGAGCCATAAGCCAGTTCGCGAAGGTTGATCTGATGTGTCTCCAGATCCTCACGTGTAAGAGTGCAACGAATCTGATTATCGTTTATTTTTTCTATTTTCATTTTATCACATCCTATCTGAAGTTCCTGCCTTAATATATGAAGGGAGGATACTTTTGTGTTATATTATATACCACTTAAGTAGAGATTGTAAAGAAATACAATTTGACTAATTATAAAATATTTGGAAATTAAATGGGAAATTTTATTAATTACCCGGAAAAGGGTTGCATATGACGGACAAACCTGTATAATGAAGAATAAGAAAAACGGATGTGTGTATAATTGTGATACAGCAAACCCGAGACACTTATACAATCAACTTTTATCAACACTTCAATGCCGAACATAACATGTCATGCAGCGTTCCTGCTGTGGCAGCAAACAATTCCAGTTTTTACGTTACTGTTCAATATTAAAATCAATCAGCAATTAACACACAGAGATTTTTCTTGCTTCATCGGTGTTTTCTAAATCCATATTGTTACTGTCTGTTATATTTACAGTAACAGCATCTGAAAAGAAAGGAGGACGGATCAGAGAAAATATGTCACATGGAAAATGGAACAAAAAGACCATGAAGCCTCTGAAGGAAGAACTGAAGTCTTACCGGAGAAACGGAGTAAAACTGTTTCTGGATGGTGAACCAAGTACTCCCAAAAATATTGTGAAAGCCTGTATGATCGCAGAAGACGGAGGCTACATGAGAGATTACACTGAAGATGAAAAAGGGCATATAGCCAAAGTGAATTTTGACCATGTCAGAGAGATTCCGGGAGTCTGATCGCCGGTAATCTGAAAGGGTCATTCATATATACATAAGATAAAGGAGATCTTTCTGAAAGACGGGGCAGTTTTCCTTCTTGTACTTAACCACACAGAAAGATCTCAGATACAAAAATGTGAAAAAAGTATAAAAACCTTAAAAACCATGAAATACACATCACAATAAAGTTAAAGTATGATATAATGAATCCGCACCTTTGTCAGTTTAGTGATATTGAGAAAAGGATAAAACAAATGAAAAAAGAGCGAAAAAAACAATATACACCCGTGGTGATCGTATGTGTGCTGATTCTGTTGCTGTTGGTTATTGGTCTGGCAGGACATTTTATCAGCAAATATATTCCTACCAGTGAGCGCATGGATCTGACAGAATATTATGGTCAGCCAGGGGATGACGAAGAGATCATAGTTCTGGGGACTGATATCATGGAGGAGAGAGCTGTAGTATCCGGTGATCAGACATATCTTCCCCTGGATATTGTAACTACTTATCTGAATCAGAGGTACTACTGGGACAGTTCGGAGCAGCAGATTCTCTACGCCACACCTTCTGAACTTCAGAAATATCCTGCAGTCGAAACCGGAGACGGAGATGTGTGGTTGAAAGACGGTTCTGTTTATTTAAGTATAGATTTCATAAAGAAATTTACAGATCTGGATGTGTCTGTTTATGATTCACCTTCCAGAATTGTGATCCAGTACAAATTTACCGGAATCAACACAGTTACTGTAAAGAAAGACACCAGTATCCGGTACAGGGGAGGTATCAAGTCACCAATCCTTACAGACGTAAAGAAAGGCGACACTGTTATCTACATGGAAGCACTGGAAGACTGGGTGCAGGTAGCAACTTTTGATGGCTATGTAGGTTACATTCCCAAAAAAAATATTTCAGATTCTGAAACACAGGATTTTGAACGGGATTTCCAGAAAGAAGAATACAGTTATCTTTCCATGGATGAACCCATTAACCTTGGATGGCATCAGGTAACCACACAGGATGCCAATACCTATCTTGGAGATACCATTGCCAACGTAAGTGGCATGAACGTAATTTCACCTACCTGGTTTTATTTGCAGGATACAAATGGTAACATTGCGGATATTTCGTCAGCGGATTACGTCAGCCAGGCACATGAGAAAGGTCTGAAGGTATGGGGACTGATCGACAACTTTACAGCAGATGTCAGCACTACAGATACTCTGTCACAGCTGTCGTCCAGACAGAACATTATTGCACAGCTGATACAGGCTGCTGCCAATACAGGTCTGGATGGTATTAATGTAGATTTTGAATCTCTCAGTGAAGATGCAGGACCTCATTTCCTTGAGTTTCTAAGAGAGCTTTCTATTGAATGTCATAAGAATAATCTGGTGGTTTCTGTAGACAATCCGGTTCCGGAAGATTTTACCAGTCATTATGACAGAAGAGAACAGGGACTTGTAGTAGATTATGTGATCATTATGGGATATGACGAACATTATGTTGGTTCGGATGCAGGATCTGTGGCGTCTCTTCCATGGGTAGAGCAGGGAGTACAGGATACTCTGGAAGAAGTACCGGCAGAAAGAACAATTCTTGCCATTCCTTTCTATACAAGACTTTGGAAGACCGCAGGAGGAGCACTTACCAGTGAGGCCATCGGAATGGATGAAGCAGCACAGGATGTGGCTGACAGTGGGACAGAGGCTGTCTGGGACGGAAGTGTGGGTCAGAATTATGCGACTTATGAGACTTCAGACGGAGCTACTTATCAGATCTGGCTGGAGGATGCTGATTCTATTGCCGAGAAAGTAAAACTGATCCCCAAATACGGACTTGCTGGTGTGGCAGAATGGAAGTTAGGATTTGAGAACAGCAATATCTGGCAGACTATCAGTGACAGCATTACATCTGCAAAATAAACAAAAATAAAAACATCTCATATGAATGTGGAATGACAGTCACAGGATATGAGGTGTTTTTTTACTTTATAGGAAATTACTCCGTAGTGTTCCAATAAAGCAAAAAACGCTCCGCGAGGATGCGACTAGATGCATTTGGAATATGTCTGCTATAATAAAAACAAATAAATGGAAAAAAGTTCCCTGAAATGGAAGGAGGCCGGTACGAATTCGTACCGGCGCGTATGAAAAAGAAAAATATTTATAGAAAGCGTTCCGCTCTCTATGTATGATACTATAACCAATAAATGTGAAGAAACTGTGATGAGTTTTTGAAGAGATTGTGAAAAAAACGTAACTGTTCACAGGTAATATCCCGCGAGGTGTTTTGCCATGAATATGGCAAAATCCCGAGACATACGGGGCAAAATGCCATCACCGAAGGTGATTTGGAATGCATTTTGACCAAGTTACTGTGAAGGTCATGAACAGTAACAAGAAAACTAAAAAAGGAGGGCTGCAATATGAAATTACATGAAAAAGTCAGTACTGGTATGATGGGATTTGACAAGACGATAGACATGCTCCGTATGGGAGATAATGTAGTGTGGCAGATTGACTGTAATAAGGATTATCAGAAAGCCATAGCAAGGCGAGAAAGGACAGACGCAAGACCATAAAGTCTCTTATGTATTTGACTGTCTTACAGAATTACTGGAATTCTGGTATTCAGATCTTATGATTGGAAATTTTTTTAATTTCCGGGATCTGGTAAAAATTGTATCAAGAAAGGTGGGAACCGGTTATATCGGAGGAAAAAGTGTTGGCATGCTGCTGGCACGAAAGATCATAAAAAATGCAGATGGAGATATGGCAGGTATACAGAAAAGAATGGAACCAGATGATTCTTTCTTCATTGGGGCAGATGTATTGAACCTTCGCAAAAATATATGGGAAAGTATTGATATTGAAAAAGGTATTAAAAGAGGACATAAAAGTTTCCCAATCCCTGTTTGTGACCGAAGATAAACAAAAAGTCCCCAAAGAGGGGACCTTTTTGTTTGGATAAAAGTACTGGATCAGAATTTTTTCCATGTTCCTTTGAAGAAAAGAAGGAGCAGAGGGAAGATCTCAAGTCGTCCTGCCAGCATGTCAAAGATCAGAATACACTTGGAAAGGTAAGAGAAGGAACTGAAGTTTCCCATAGGACCTACCACTTCCAGACCAGGACCGATATTGTTCAACGTTGCAGCCACGGCAGTAAAGTTGGTGATCAGATTGAAATTATCCAGTGAAACAACCAATACAGATGCAGCAAAGATCAGAAGGTATAAAGTGATATAAATATTGGTAGATCTTAACACATCGTGTGAAATAGACTTGTTGTCCATTTTGATTTTTTTTACTGCATTGGGATGCAGGTACAGCTGTAATTCTTTTTTGGCTGCTTTGCAGAGAATCAGAAAACGAGATACTTTGATACCGCCACCTGTACTGCCCGCACAGGCTCCCACAAACATCAGAAGTACCAGAATCGTTTTGGAAAAAGCAGGCCACTGGTTAAAGTCTGTACTGGAGAAACCGGTGGTGGTAATAATAGAACCAACCTGGAATGCAGACTGTTCAATTGCAATACCGAAACTGGTAAACAGGTGTGAAGTGTTGATCGTGATCAGAATAATAGCTGCAGCAATGATGCCAAAGTAATAACGGATCTCTTCAAACTTCAGTGCCTGTTTGAATTTCTTTGTAAGGGCAAGATAATAAACAGAGAAATTAACTCCGAATAAAATCATAAATACAGTTGTGACGATGATACAGTAGTGGCTATAACCTCCCATACTGTCATTTTTGATACCAAATCCACCAGTACCGGCTGTACCGAAAGAGATACACAGCGTGTCAAAAAGTGGAACTCTGCCGATCAGGAGCAGTATTATCTGCAAAAGGGTCATACCGATGTAGATGGTATAAAGAATCTTGGCAGTGCTCTGTACTTTGGGAACCAGTTTGCTGACAGAAGGTCCCGGGCTTTCTGCTTTCATAAGGTTCATATGATAACCACCGGTAAGAGGCAAAAGGGAAAGTAGAAAAACAAGAACTCCCATACCGCCGATCCAGTGTGTAAAACTTCTCCAGATAAGAACAGAGTGGGGGAGAACTTCTACATCTGTAAGGATACTGGCACCTGTAGTGGTGAAACCTGATACTGTTTCAAAAAGTGCATCAATAGGATGTGGAATGCTGCTGGTAAGCCAGAATGGAAGTGCACCTGTAATACAAAGGGCAATCCAACTGAGGGCTACGGCTACACATCCGTCTTTGATATAAAAGACTTTGTTTTTGGGTTTACGAAGTGTAAGCGGGATTCCCACTGACAGGCAGATTATCATGGAAATCAGGAATGCAAAAAGGTCTTTTTCCCAATAGATTATAGCTGTAACAGCAGGCAGTAACATAAAAGCTGCCTGGAAGTTGCAAACCCATCCGATAATATATGCAATAATCCGAAAATTCATGATAATTCCCTCTTTCAGGCAAGAATATCGCGGATATCGCGAAGTCCCTTGTTGGTAGTAACAATAATTACATTATCACCGATCTGAATGGAATCCTGACCTCTGGGGATACGGACACTTCCCTGTCTGGTGAGGCAGCATACAAGAAGATTAGGTTTCAGATTCAGTTCTGCAAGAGGAACACCTACCACAGGAGAGTTGTCACGAATGACAAATTCCAGAGCTTCTGCCTGATTGTCCAGAATGTGATAAAGAGTTTCTACATTGCTGCCGATGGTATTCTGCATGGCACGTACATACCGGAGAATAGAATCAGAAGTAATATATTTCGGATAAATGACACTTCCTATATCCAGATCGTCAATCACATCCTTATAAGGAAGCCGATTGACTTTGGCTACCAGCTTGGCTGGGGTAAGGCTCTTGGCAAGAAGAGAAAGAAAGATATTCTCTTCGTCCATATTGGTTAGTGTAACAAAGGATTCTACAGTTGTCAGACCTTCTTCCATGAGAAGAGAACGATCTGTACCGTCCCCATTGATAATGGTAGTATCTGGAAGTACTTCACTTAAATATTCACAGCGGTCTTTGTTCTGTTCAATGATCTTGACATTAATACGGAGATCAGACAGTGCCTTGGCAAGGTAATAGGAGATAGTACCTCCACCAATGATCAGGGTATTGTGTACCTGATGGGTCTTAAGACCGATTTTTTTGAAAAACTGTGCAGTGTTCTGAGGTGTGGCAATGATGGATACAAAATCACCATTGTGGATCAGATGATTACCACCTGGGATAGAAAGCTGAGTTTTGCCCTCAATGGCACAGAACAGAATATCACATTTGTATTTGTCTGTGATCTGTGATATAGACATACCGTCCAGACCAAATTCCGGAAGAACCTTAAACTTGAGAAGTTCAACTCTTCCCTTGGAAAAAGGATCGATCTTGATGGCAGCCGGAAAACGGAGCAGCCGGGAAATTTCTCTGGCAGCAGTAAGTTCTGGATTGATGATCATGGAAAGACCAAGACGTTCTTTGATAAAACCGATTTCCTTACTGTAAATAGGATTACGGACACGAGCGATAGTCTGGCAGTGACCTGTCTTCTGTGCAATAAGACAGCAGAGAAGATTTAGTTCATCAGAAGCTGTAACTGCAATAAGAATATCAGCAGAATCGACACCTGCTTCCATAAGGGTATTGATACTGGCACCATTGCCGACGATACCCATGGCATCGATATCTTCCGTAAGATTTTCGATATTATCTGCGTTGGTATCAATTAAAGTCAGATCAGTTTCTTCTTCCTGAAGCTGTTCTGCAAGAGTACGACCAACTTTGCCGCACCCAACGATTATGATATGCATGATTTCCTCCAAAATAAAAAGTAATATATAAGCGTTTCCTATTATAGCACAGCGCAATATGATTTGAAACATACAAAATCATTTTTACTGGGAAAATACGTTGAATAGTGAGAATAACGATAAATGGCGCATACAGTGATCATTCAGATCTGGAAAAGCACTTGTAGGGAAAAAGAAGAGTATGCTATACTGCAAAATACAAACTACAGAGAAAAAGTAATACACTGTTATGATAAACAGGAGGTGATTTCAGAATGGATACAGTAAGTGAAACCGTAGATAAAGTAGACCAGAGTCTTCAGAATATGGGAATAGACAACGTAAAAGGTGACATCAAGAGTATTCTGAACCTGAAACAGTATCTGGTGGATCAGGTTCCGGCAGTTACTGGTTTCTGTATCAAAGTAGTACTGGCAGTGATTGTCTTTTTTGTTGGACGCAAAGTGATTCAATGGCTTCTGAAAATCATGAAGCGTTCTCTGGAAAGAGCGAATGTAGATGCAGGCGTGGTTCAGTTTGCCGGTTCTCTTGGAAAAACAGTCCTTTACCTTTTGTTGATCTTTAATATTGCCATAAGTCTGGGTGTTAAGGAGTCTTCAGTTGCAGCACTTCTAGGTACTGCTGGTGTGACTGTGGGTCTTGCACTGCAGGGTGGACTTGCCAATCTTGCCGGTGGCGTGCTTCTTTTGCTTTTCAAGCCTTTTGCAGTAGGAGATTACATTATTCAGGATCAGTCCAATGGATGCGAAGGGACAGTAGCAAAAATCGAGATCTGTTATACTACACTGCTCAGTATTGATAACAAGAAGATTGTAGTTCCCAATGGTACACTGTCCAACAGTACGATCATTAATGTAACTGCCAAAGAAAACCGTAAACTGGAGATCAAAGTAGGTATTTCCTATGAATCCGATATTCACAAAGCCAAGAAGATCCTGGAAGATATTCTTTATGAGGATCCGGATACCAGAAACGATGTGGGAGAAATGGTGGTTTTTGTGGATGAACTTGCAGAAAGTTCCGTAATTATGGGGCTTCGTGTGTGGGTAGCTACAGAGAAATACTGGTCAACCAGATGGCGTCTGAATGAAAAAATAAAAGAAGAATTTGATGCAAATGGTATCTGTATTCCATATAATCAGATAGATGTTCATCTTCATCGGGGATAATTGGAAACAGCGGCATTAAGAAGGGAGCAGGCAGTAAAGATATTTTAAAGATTGTAAACTCGGTTCTGCGAAAAAGTTGACATTATTAATCTCCTGTGGTACATTTATAGCCATGAAATGACAGTGGCACAGTGCTGCTGCGAGGAGGAGAAAAATGAGTACAATGACAGCTACCAGAAGTAAAACATATGATATTGTTTATATTGGCGTATTTGCAGTGATCATGGCAATCTGTTCCTGGATATCCATTCCTACCACCGTTCCGTTTACCCTTCAGACTTTTGGGGTATTTATTGCAGTAGGAGTACTGGGAGGAAAAAGAGGTTCTCTTGCAGTCCTGGTGTTTATTATTCTTGGGGCAATCGGTGTTCCGGTATTTTCCGGAATGACAGGAGGCGTAGGTATCCTTCTGGGATCCACAGGCGGATATATCATAGGTTTTCTGTTTTCTGCTCTTGTTATGTGGGCAATGGAAAAACTTCCTGTTAAAAATGCATTTACGCAGATTCTTTCCATGATTCTGGGACTGGTTGTATGCTATGCATTTGGAACTGTATGGTTCATGGTGGTATACAGCAGAGCCAACGGACCGGTAGGGCTGGCAGCAGTTCTCGGCTGGTGTGTAATTCCCTTTATCATTCCGGATCTGGTAAAGATCGCAGTGGCATTTGGATTGTCAAAGAAATTAAAAAAATATGTTATGTAGAAATCAAAGAGCTTTCAGAAGTTACAGATCTGAGAGCTCTTTTTCTATGTTCACCAATTATATTTTATGTCATAAAATATAAGGAAATCTCTTTTATGTCTGAAAGGATTTGTTCATGGATAATTATCAGATAAACCGTCCATGTGGGCGACCATATAATGCAACCTGTGGCATGGCAAAAGAAATGATGTCCGGACAGCAGTGTTCCTGTCGGATGGGAATGCGAAAACAGACGAATTCTTCCTCATCCTGTGGATGTAATAAATCTGACCGTAATAACCAGACTGATAATATGTATTCTCATATTGATCAGATGGAGCCAGCTATGGCGTATGTTCCTTATCAGAAATTTGCCACCACTTATGATTTGGATTATGCTCTGAAAGTTGGAACTGTTTTTCCTCAGCTTTGTAAACCATTCTGCGGAAAGAGAGGTGTCCTGAAATGATGTATCGTGATTCGTGTACACCCCGGGAAAAACTTATGAATCGTATCAATGAGGTAAGTTTTGCAGTGAATGACATTTTACTGTATCTGGATACTCACCCTTCCTGCGAAAAAGCTCTGAATTTTTATGAAGAATGCTGTAAACAGCGTATAAAACTGATGAAAGAATATGCTCAGTGCTACGGTCCTCTTACCGTAGATGATGCCCTCGAATCTGGCGGCGACACCTGGAAATGGGTACAGCAGCCTTTCCCATGGGAACAGGAAGGAGGTTGCAGGTAAATGTGGAATTATGAAAAAAGATTACAGTATCCTGTTAACATCAAAACTCCCAATGCAAAAATTGCTCAGTATATTATGAGTCAGTATGGGGGACCAGTTCACGATACCCTATGATAGTGTCAGAAAGCTAGTATTTATGCGGCTTTGCGGATTTTGAAAAGAACGAAAAGGGCTTTGACTACGACACTATAATATCAAAATACATTTTCCCGGATTCTTTATCATATACAATCTGGTCTACGATCGTGCGGATCAGGTTTCCTTTTTCTTCATATCCAACATCAGGGTTCTTCAACACATCATTTACACTTTTGATTTCACACAACACTTCTTCTTTATTAACAGCATTCTCGGACTGCTTGCACAGCAGCAGTTCCAACTCTTTCTCCACCTGCAGGCGTTCGTTTGCCAGTCTCTCTTTGTTTGCCTTGTATTCTTCCAGAGTATCAATCTCACTTTCATAGGCGTCCCGGATCCGCTTTTCCTTAACATCATACCTGGACAATTCTCTCTGCAGTTGCTCAATGGCAGCAGTGTTGTTATTTGTTGCTGGATTTTTGCGGATATAAGAGAACTCAGCACCTGCAAGAACAGAATCAAAATAACTGAGTACAAGTTCCTCTGCCTTTTTAACAGACAGGGCAATAGAGGTCTTGTGAAATCCCTTGGCGTATTTCCAACACTGGAAGTAAGGGCACTTGTTATTGCCGGTATAGGAGAGCGTAGCACCACACACAGGGCATTTCAGCAGACCAGACAGCCAATGCTTACAGGCTGATACGCTTCGGGCTTTTACAGGCCGCTTCCTGGCAGTGATCAGCTTCTGACGGTTCAGGAACCGTTCTTTCGACAACCGGATTTCATGAGGCCCTTCAAATTCAACACCATTCCACCGGACTATTCCACAGTAGAAAGAATTGCTCAGGATCCGGTCAACACTCCTGCGTTCAAAAAGCTTTCCACGCTTTGTACGGTACCCCATATCATTACATTTTCTCGCGATGGCTGTCTCATCCATATTCTGATTGTCATATAAGTCCATGACATAGGACACAATAGCATATTCTGCTTCATTGATCTTGTAAGGTTTTCCATGTCCTACAGCTTCATATCCAAGAGGCGGTGACATCTGGTATCCATTCTGCAAGGCCTTTTCTTTCATTCCTCGTAAGACTTCCCCGGATAACCGGATAGAATAGTATTCGTCCATCCACTCAATAATACGCTCGATCAGCGTACCAAAAGGACCGTCGATCAGAGGCTCTGACACACTGATCACATCCACATTGTCTTTCTTGAGCATACTCTTATAGACAATGGATTCTTCCTGATTACGGGCGAACCGGCTGTACTTCCATACCAGGATCACATCAATAGGGTGCGAAGACTGCTTTGCGATAGCAATCATTTTCTGGAACTCAGGACGTTTCTGCACATGCCTGCCGGATACACTCTCTGAAAAGATAAAGTCGTTGGAGATAATGATGTTATTCTTCTTTGCGTAGTCCAGCAGCAGCCTTTTTTGAGCGTCAGGAGAGAGCTCTGTTTGATCTTCTGTCGAGACGCGGATATATAACGCTCCTGTACGATTATTCATAATATCACCTTCTTTAGCTTATGTGTAAATGGGTACAAAAATAACAGCCACACAAACGTTCTGGTTGTATGACTGCTCCGAAGATGATACAATATCTTTGCTTGAATAGTGTCTCTTCGGAGATACGGACCGGTTCCTGTTGGCGCAGGGGCCGGTTTTTTATTGCTTTTATTTATTTTTTATAAGTGATACAATTGCCAAAAGTGCGTTGATCAAGCACCAAGTAGCCCATATGTACAAATCTGAATAACTTCCAGCTAATCCATAGCCTAATAACGCACCGATGCCGAAAAGAACAATAAGAGCAATATTGCCGCCCTTGCCGCCTTTACGTGTTGCAATAGATACAATTCCGCCCGCTAAAAGCATAATCGCAACAATAATACCAGCGGAACCACCGACTTCTCCGGTCTCACCAAGAGTGTTGCCGATTCCTACAGCGCAGGATTGAAATGCAACCATAATAAATAATACGATTGACAAAATCCCTGATACAAGTTTCCATGTTTTCATAAAGAATTCCTCCTTCATATTGTTTTTATCATTTAGCAGTAATCATCTTCATCACTGCAAATGGTTCAAAATAAATGATATAGTTATCAACAGCAACACATATACCATACTTAGACCTGTAACACTGTATAGCTTCTCTCAGGTATTCCTCCGTAGCATCCAGAAACTCAGCCATCTCAAAAATGTTTCTGCAACCAGCTTCGTAGGCTCTGATCAGACCGGATAAACCAATTTTGAGGTTATATCCATAGAACCGTGCGCGATATTCCTGTTTGCGGTGCATGATATCAGTCTGATCCAGAATGTCACCGGAGCTGGTGCAATGATGACCGATTTCTTCAGCCAACACACAGGACTTCCCTGCCTGTGTCTCAATGTTTCTTCGGATTGCTATCCGTCTGCCACTGATCAGACCATCATGGTTGATAAGAGAATGCTCTTTTACCAGTAGTCCTTCCTGATCGGCAACAGTCAGTAACTGTTCATAAGTCAATTGAAACCACCTCTTAGATAAGTATTATTAGGTTCAATCCTAAGAATCTGTGTCACCTAAAACGCCTCCTTTTTTGGAAAACTCAATAATGAGATGAGCGTTATTACGGATAAGTTGTTTAAAATATGCCAATTCCAGATTAGAATAGCCTTTTATATCCTCCCATTTATAGTCCGGAAGCCAGCAGGTTGCATGCTTAAAACAATATTCTACATCAGGAGTTTCTATATAAACTTTAACCTTTCCATCAGCTTTCATTTCAGAATGAACAATTTCAGTATTATCATTAAGCGTCATGAACGGATACATCATAATAAAAAACTCCCTTCTGATATAAATAGCAAATAAAAAAGGTGCTGTCATGATGACAACACCTTCATAGTAATCCAAGTAACAAGATGGGCGGCGTATCCATCATCTCAGGTACTCTTGCGAGTGCGTCGGGAGCCTTTCCGACCTTTGCTACTTGATTATTATTCTATGCCATCATTATAAACAGATATTCATTATTTGTCAAATTTTTTTAACCGACCATTCTCAATTCCATGCTGTAGTTTTCCGGATGTAATAGTGTGCAAAGTGGCAACGTAAAGATAGTCTTCGGTTACATCAAGCTTTATGCCTATTTGCACATTTTCACTCATTATTTTTACCAGTTCAAAACTTGTGCCTTTTTCATTAGGATTTACACCAATATAGTCAGGAGATTCAATAATTGAGGACAGAAAAGATAAATATGGAAGACACTCAGGATGTCTCTTTTCGATATGCCTTTTTAAACCTTCTGACTGATATATGGAATCATGCTTTAAAGGAGCAGGAAGATATTTATTAAATTCAGGATTATAAGGTGCGGTTACGAATATGTTTGTCTTCATTTCTACTCCCATAAAGATTCATCATTCATAATATCAAGATCATGTTGAACTCCCTCAGATGTCTGAGCAACATCTGTACGGGCATGAGCGGCAAGAACATCAGTATATTCGTCAATTAATCGTTCTATATTATAAGTTATATCTTTATAACAGCGCTGAATCATACCCATAAAAACTTTACGATCAAAGGTATAAGATTTCCCTGCTTTCGTTTGTACATCTACTGTATCTGCTTTTAAAGTTATCTTATAACCATATGATTCAAATAATTGTATATAAAGATTTGTTTGATCAGAAACTCGTTTCATTTCATTAGAAATTAATTTTACAGCGGAAGTCCAACCCATCAAATCGGCTGGTGTTGTGTCGAGCGCCTTGGCTAATGGCTCTAATATAGGAGTTGGCATATTTTCAATATCACCATTTTCGTATCTGTAAATAGTTGCTCGAGATTTGCCTATTTTTTGCGCTAGTTCATCAGCGGTTAAACCAAGCTCGAGTCTTCTTTGCTTTATTCTATCACCAGTATTCATAATCAAATACCTCCTGTATGGATACAATAGCATATTATTCGCAAATTTGCAACAATTAAAAATGAAAATACAAAAAAAATCTCAAATATGAGAAAATAGTGTTGACAAAGTTAAACAGCAATGGTATTGTAAATGTAGTCGCAGATATGAGAAAAATAGAAAGGAGAAGAATGTGGTTAATACGAATAAACTAAAAGGAAAAATAGTAGAATGCGGCATGAATATTTCGGAACTTGCTGAATTAATAGGCATTGATAAGGCAACATTATATAGAAAAATCAATGCAAATGGGCAAACCATAACCATTAAGGAAGCTGATTTGATATCAAAAGAATTGAAGCTTTCTAAAGAAGAAGTAAATGATATTTTTTTTAGTCAATTTGTCGCATAAATGAGACTATAGAGGAGATCAAAATGAGTAATTTAACACGAAACACTATTACTTCAATGGAAGTAGCAGAAATGGTAGGAAAAGAACATAGCAAGTTACTGAGAGACATCAGGAATTATGTGGCGCAGTTAGGAGAAGCCAAAATTGGATTCACCGATTTCTTTAAGGAAGCAACATACACAACAGAGCAGAATAAGGTTCTTCCATGTTTTCAGGTCACAAAGAAAGGTTGTGAGTTCATAGCTCATAAGCTGACTGGACAGAAAGGAACAGAATTTACTGCAAGATACATAAACCGGTTCCATGAAATGGAAGATGGTAAACTTCCGTGTCCATTGAATCCAATCATTGCATCCAGCGTTGCAGAACTTGGCAGAGTCACAGATCGAATCATGACAAAACAGGGTTCAGCACCATATAAGATTGCGGAAGCATTCAAAAGAGAATGTGAACAGTTTGGTATTTCACTTCCAGAGGATTTTGTAAAAGTTCCAGAATATGAGCAGATGAAATTATCACTGGAAATAAATTGACATTGGACTATTTATTTGCAACCGAATCAGACCAGAAGGAATCAGCGTAAGGGGGTGAGCTGAATGAAAAAGAGGAACACAGAAGATTGGGAAGAAAAGATAATAAGAGTCTGCTTGACAATATTCTTTCCAGTGCTGTTTTTGTGGACAATTACAGCACTGGTTAAAATATTGATCGACTTTGGACTGATCACATAAGACGTTCAGAAATTTCCTGTAAAGGATATGAAATAGCATTGAATAGAAGAAAAATAACACATACAGCCTGCACCACATACCATAAAGTAGGTGATCAAAAATGAAGAAAATAGAGTTTGTATCTCGTATTACAGTCAATGGTGAAAAAAAAGAAATATCCAGAGAAGAAGCACAGGATATCATCATAAAGAGCCAGGACAAAGCCTTGGGAGCTATGAGTTACGAGAGAAAGGAAGCCGGCTGATCCGGCAGGAGGTACAGATGAAAGATCTGATTGATTCTATACTTATTGGTTCTCTGGCCACCTACCTCCCATTCTGGATGTGGGACGGAGCCAGAGACCAGATCGCCGGAGCAGTGGCACTGATCGTAGCAGTGTACATAGCCAAACGGTGGCATGTATGGAATGTGTAACTAAAAAGGATCCTCAGAGCTGCAACTCAGGAGGATCCAAAAGTAATAGTTTATCACCCTTTCATTGTATGAGGGTAGAAAGGAAAAGTCAATGATTAAAGCAGAGAAAAGGGGAAAGTAAATGAAAGAAGAAAGATTTACAATTCCCAATCCGAACGGTGCCGGTTATCGGATCCCTGCCTGCCGAGGTGGTACATTCCGAACAGAGTGGCAGCAGGACCAGCCAGTTATATATGGAAGCATTGCTGATCGGCTGGGTGCTTACGAAGACATCGGAAGTATTGAAGAATTAAGGGAACTGAAAGCGAGGAAGATTAAATGAAATTAAATAAACTGGTATGTCTTTGTGTTCTGCCACCTTGATAGGCTCGTCTGGATTGGATAAATCGTACAATTCTTCAAAGGTCACAAGTTCTTTGCCGCCAAGAGTAGAAGCGTTGAATGTATAGGAAACCTCAACTTCCATTTCTGATTTTTTCGCTGTGAATGTGTAATCACTTTCTACAGGCTTACCGTCAATCAAAAGCTGTGCATTTTCAGACTTCACCATCTGCCAGCCTTTTAGCTGATATTTTGTGCCTTTCTTCAAACCATCTAAAGTGACCGTATCAACGATAGTTACATTTTTACCAGCAACGATTGATTTTTCACCTGTCACTTTGTCGGTAGCAGTTGTATGGATAGCGATTTCCGGCTCATAATCATCTGTGAGTGTACCTAAATCAACAACAACTTTGTTTCTTGATACCACGACATCAAACGCCGGAATCAACGTCATTCCTTTGTTGGAATCACAGCGTAATTCCTCGATTGTATAGGTATCGTAGAGCAACGCACCTTTGCTGTCGTCTGGTGTGGAAGTACCGAACCAGATACCGTCCTCACTGTTTTCGCCAGCGTTGGTGTTCTGTGTATGAGATACCCAGTCAGCAGCGGTAGAGAACTGACCGTTTGCGTCCGTCACAATGATGTGGCTTTCGCCTGTGGTCTTGCTTGTGATCCTGAACGGAACATTCGCAAGTCGCTTATGAGTACCGTCACCGATTTTCACACCCTCCAAGTCACCACGTTTAATCTGATTGTAGATGGAATGTGCTTCGTCAGTTAAGTCAACGATTTTTCCATTCTCTGTGATTTCAAACTCAATCGGTTTTGCACCGTCCGTCAAATATCCCTCTGGGGCGTTGCTTTCTTCTAAGCGGTATTTTCCATAAGGTAAAGTATCTGCGGCAGTCGTAGCGATACCGTCAACGCCTGTATGGATTGTCTTGACTGTTTCATTTTT
>URXG01000014.1 GCA_900551715.1 uncultured Blautia sp.
GTTTACTGTCAGTTCACTGCCACTTTACTTCCACTTTTCTTCCAGTTTATTTCCTATCTCTTTCGCATTTTGTGGAACACTAAACAGCAAAGGCAATGGTGTCCCAGAAGCGATGCTTGCTACTACAGGTGCTGCTGAAGATACAACTTTGGTTCCTAATTTTAAAAAGTCAATCTTTTTCAGTAAAGCTCTAAATTTCTTTTTAGTCTCTTCTGCTGGTATTCGCTCTTCCAGCTCACGTAAAAGAGCTTCCATAATTGCAGACTTTTCTATATATGTTCTCCATGTCGTCTGCAAAAAGATTTCAACTCACAGCCCCACAAGGGGGGCTGACATGTCCAGAGTTCCTTTTGATCCATGCGACTGCATATTTCAACTCACAACCCCACAAGGGGGCTGACGTCGTGTACTTCTTCCTTGCTGTCCAGGCGGCAGATATTTCAACTCACAGCCCCACAAGAGGGCTGACGAAGGCAGTCTATAATCAAAAGAAATGCCGCGAAACATTTCAACTCACAGCCCCGCAAGGGGGCTGACAGTTATTGAGGGCAATATCAGAATATAATAGATTATTTCAACTCACAGCCCCGCAAGGGGGCTGACCACACCAGAGGAAAGCTACAATGCAGTAACCGATATTTCAACTCACAGCCCCGCAAGGGGGCTGACCCCACGCTGTACTTTATCACCTTTTTGAGGAATATTTCAACTCACAGCCCCGCAAGGGGGCTGACATATCTGTGCGAATGTGTTTACGTCCATAGGTTATTTCAACTCACAGCCCCGCAAGGGGGCTGACCCTCTGGTGTGCCTTGTCTGTGTTTGCAGACATATTTCAACTCACAGCCCCGCAAGGGGGCTGACGCTGGCATCCATATCTTTCAAATATTCAGAAAATATTTCAACTCACAGCCCCGCAAGGGGGCTGACTGCAGACAGGTCGAATGTATGTTCGTTTCTAGAACATTTCAACTCACAGCCCCGCAAGGGGGCTGACGATTCAAAGCAGGCGATCTGGAAGGTGCTCAGGCAATTTCAACTCACAGCCCCACAAGGGGGCTGACGGGGTTGTACCTACGGTTGGGGAATGGTTTTATATTTCAACTCACAGCCCCACAAGGGGGCTGACGGAGTATTTTCTTAAGTGGAAACTGGCACAGGATATTTCAACTCACAGCCCCACAAGGGGGCTGACGGACTTGTACAGTGGACTCCCGGTACAGACTTAACATTTCAACTCACAGCCCCACAAGGGGGCTGACGGCGTGGGTGTTTCTTCTTTCCCAGGCCGGTCGTATTTCAACTCACAGCCCCACAAGGGGGCTGACTGGAATGCTATTTGCGTAATTGCAACAGCTGCCACATTTCAACTCACAGCCCCACAAGGGGGCTGACAGCAATTTTAAACAAGAAAATTTATCTAAAATTGTTTAATTTATATACTTTGTACATATTTTTTCTTGATGTATTTTTTCTAATTTATTTTTTTCACCTTCTTTGTTATAATCCCTAAAAATTCCAGGTGCGAATGATCCAACAATTTTCTGTGTACTTACCTTTCGCACTATAAAATTAAAGTATCTGTAACGTCAAATCCTGGCTTTACACCAATATGCTCTACCTTATTTTTATATCTATCACCCAAATAATAGAATCGCAAGCTATCCGTATTCTTGTCTATGATGTTTTCCAGAATATTTTTAACCTGCCTGCATTTTGTTGTATCCATCTGACACTCAAACACGGAATTTTGTACCCGCTGACCATAATTGGTACATTCTTTTGCTACCTTTCGCAGACGTTTTCTTCCTGCCGCAGTCTGAGTATTAACATCATATGTAATCAAAACCAGCATCTACATTTCACCTACTTCCAGAAAAACGGGGGATATTCATCCAAATCCCCTCTTAAATATCTTGCCAGTAACATACTCTGCATGTATGGTACCATTCCCCATTCTATTTTTTCATCCAGAAATGGGTGCTTTATGGTTTCCTGTTTTCTTGACTGCCAGGAAGAAAGAAAAATTTTTCTTCCTTCATCCGTCATAATAACTGCGCCATTTTCTTTTTTAATAAAATACTTTTCTTTCACAATTTTTTTATTAATCAACGTCAAAACAAAACGATCTACCATAACACTGCGAAATTCTTCCATAATATCTAAGGCTAACGACATACGTCCAGGTCGGTCTGTATGAAAAAATCCCACATAAGGGTCCAAACCTACCGCTTCCAGTGCCGCACCGCACATTCCTGCCAGCAATGAATAGCCAAAAGAAAGCATTGCATTCACATTATCCAGTGGTGGTCTCTTATTTCTTCCATGAAAATAAAAATCTTCCTTCTGCTGCAAGATCATTTCATCAAATGCTGAAAAATACACAGAAGCAGCCTCACCTTCCCAACCAAGCAATTCCTCTGCACTTTCACATTTTCTTATTTTTTCCAAACTCTGTGCAAGAAACAAAGACTTTCTCTTTATCATTTCCGTATCCAGTCGCATGGCATAGTCTCTTATTGCTCTTTCCAGAATCCATCTCGAGTTGTATACTTTTCCAAGAATAAAATTCCTAGCAATCTGTACACTTGCTTCTCTATCATCACTGATCCGATATTGCTGTTTTCTTAATGTGACATTTCCTTTTACTTCTCCTGTAACTCTCGCAAGAAATCTTCCATTGCCTGACATGAACGATAAATCTATATTTCTCTGTGCACATGCACCCATAAGCGCAGGGCTTGCTCCAGTATACCCAAATGTAATAATCGCCTGTAGATTATGTAAGGGAATCCTCCCGATTTCTTTCTGTTCTTCCAACACAACAACATTCTCTCCGTCTAATGACAGATACCTGTTCCCAGACGTTACGTACAATGTGTTTAAAAGTCTTTTCATTCTCTTCCCTCTTCTGCAATGATCTTTTCAATGTATCCGGAAACTGATTTTTTCTTATTCAGAACTGGAAGACAGATGTCCTTCAGAGAACAAGCATTACATTTCTTACTTGTTTTTACCTTTGGAGTATATCGTTGTTCATAATACTTATGCATCTCACTGAACATTTTTCTGACTTTATCTTTCATCTCATCTGTAAATTCTACCTTTGTACGATGCTTTGTCTCTCCGTAATAAATATACCCAAAAGGTATATCGCAGCATAACATCTCTTCCAGACACATTGCCTGCGCTGCTACCTGAAGTACATCCGAATCATCTGTCTTGGGCTTACCTCTTTTGTATTCTACTGGAACAACCTTATAAAGTCCATCTTTGCCGGACAAATGAATTCCATCTTTTACCCTGTAGAATTCTACTACATCGCATTCGCCGCTCACTCCCATTTCCCGGGAGTGAATTGGCATTGCTCTCACAATAAGCAAGTCTCCTCTTTTTTCTTTAATCCCTGCATCATGAGCATTTTCATGGAGAATTCTTCCTTCTACTGTTCTGACATTTTCCTGCCACTGCATTTCAATATAAGCCAAGGCCCATTGCCTTCTGCAGAATTCGAAATGCTGGATTCCTGATAACTGAAGAAAATCCTCTTCATTATACAAAACTAAATTCCTCCGGTTCTTTACAACCATCTACATGCCATTTAATCTCATAATCTTCGAATTTTCTAGGATGTTGCTTTTGGGGCTCACAATGAAAGCCTCTCTGAATCCTGCCACTGGATATTGACGGTGTTTTTTCATCATGCTGCCACCAGTACATCTTGCAGACTTCCATACTTCCCTCCGGTCTGGCTGAAGACGCATCATTTTCAAATAAAGTTTTTAGTGCCTCTTTTAACACCTCTGCATCTTCCTGACTGAATCCCGTTTTTTCTGCAAGCTGAACATTCACACTTCCCATAACTTTGTATACTGCAAAACCAACTCTGTGCTTTGTTCCCATCGTATCTGATGCTTTACTTTCTTTTCCTGCTTCACTGTTTACACTCTTTGTAATCTGCATACTGATAATATCTATTGGAGACAGACTTACTGCCTGATGAATAGAAACTGGTCCTCTCACTCCAAAAGATACAGGAATTCCCTTAAATGCAAAAACCTGTCCAAATGCCCTTACATCTATCCATTCTTTGCAGGCAATTGCTGCACATACATCACGATTAGCGTTTTTCTTATTTCCCATCTGTGCCTTCAGTTCTTCACAACTATCTGCACGATCTTTTAAACTTGTATAAGCATCATCCGTACGGTCATCAGACTGTACAAAAATTTTCTGTCCCAGATCCTGAAGCCGATTTCTTATTTTTCTTTTAATGCATACATCAGATATTTCTCCTAAACCATCCATATTAATCCTTGGCCTGTTGCCATTTAAAGGATCCCCATTTGGATTTGCATTAGTGGCACTAATAAATAATGTAAAATCAATTTTTCCTTTTAATTCGCTCATCGTTTATTCCTCCTCTTCTCCATCTTTAACTGTTTCTTTTTTTGCTTTCAAATCATAAGACTGGCTGTGAAATCCTAAAAGATATAAACCTTCCAATCGGCTGTTATCACTGAAACTGTCTACTTCAAACAGATTATAAATATCGTTCAAAAGATTTTCATAATAACGTCTTTCTGCGATTCCCAGTTTGCTCATGTAGGGCTGAATATTTTCTTCTATCACTTTCCATGTTTCATAGGGTCTCTGTGAAAAAGTACTCATATATCTTTTGGCATTTGTAACTCTTGCTTTATCACCTTCATCATATGTCCGATACTCAATCCGATCTGCTACTGCCAGTAATCTGCCATATAAATAGTTTCTGTTTTTTTCAGTCTCATTTAATGCCACGTTCCATTCCTCCTGTTCATTACGCTCTTTTTTTTGTTTTTTTACCAGAGAACATGCCAGTGTCAGTACCCTTTCCCAGTTTTTTCTGTCTTTGTACATCAAAGGATTGGAGGCTTTTTGTACTGCACGTTCTACATAATCATATGGAATTCTATGCCCGTTCCAAATGCAGGGAAGAAGTCTTTTTGCAACTTCTGCATAGAGTCTCTTTCCATTGGCATCTACTATGGAAAGTCCCCCTTTACTCTCTATGCCGAATAAAATATCTGCCACATCCTTAACACCAATCATTCCTGAAAACTGTATTCTTTTTCCTTCTTTCCATTTTTCATGAATCCAGTTACAACTTTCGTGCCATTTCTTTATATTTTCCAGATACCGGGCTGAGTCCAAAGTTTTTTCTTCGACCATTGCCAGTCTTCCTGGCGTAGCAGCATCAAAACCAAGCAAAATCATAGAGGATGTATTATCTACTTTTTTCCCATATCCTCTCAATGCTTTGTAAAAATTTTCTGCAGTGATGGGATTACCATCTGATATTGTATCTGTCGTAGACCAGTTATCTTCCCAGTCATCCCAATCATCTTCGTCCTGCTCTGCCACATACTTAGCAGATATCGCCTCCGTATCTATGTCCCATTTGGGCATATTTAACGAAGCAGATTCCCAAGCTATAAAAACTAGTGTATCAAAAAATGTTCCCTGTTTACGAATAAGCCATTTCAAAGTATTATGAATCTTCTGGGATGTCTCATTGCCTACTGCAAATGCTTCTTCTTTGCTTACAAAACGTCCCCTGTAGGTAAAATTCTGACTGTCATTTGCAGAAATTAGTTTTGCTCCGTCACCTTCATTACGAATTTTTTTTGAATGTAAATAGGTAATAGCTTCTGTATTACCTGTCAGATAACACAAACCTTTTTCCTTTTCCTGCGAACGCACATATTCAATATAACAATCCTGCAAGGATCGGTCCTTCCAACACTCATCCGGATTTTCCTGATAAATATTACTGTCTGATGATCGGATAATAAATCGTACAAAAACCTTCGTCTGTATAATTCCCTGAATATTCTCCTTGTCATCAATCTGGTTATTTTCATTTAACTTTATAAGTTTCTGATCCACCAGATCTTTTACCAGAGTTCCTTTTTTTAAATAAGAATAAACAGCCCATACTTTTTTGTGACAAAATTCTGATTCAACCCACTTTTCAAGCTGAGACATATACAAGTCATAACACACACCATCATCTTTATAATAATTCGGATAATCACCTGCAAGATATCTCAGATTGTCACATAAGGGATGTGGCTCTTTACCTGCTGTACGACTGCCTGACTTCTCTGTCACCGGTATAATTGTGAATTTATCATCAGGATCTACCAGTTCTGCATTCAGAAAATTTCCATTTTGATCAACAGTTACTGTTATCTGTGCCGTTACAGTAGTATGAAAGGGAGGAAGAAGTACATAAGGTGTATCTCGTTTATATTCAATGATACCTATTTTATCACTGTTTTTTTCATATATATCAATAAGTTGATCTGTTACCCAACTCACTCTCCTACCTCCTCACTGGTAAATTCTTTCAATCCTGTAAAATTGCATGTTCCAAAAATTTTCGGTTTCATATCTCTGATATATCTCTTTTGAATGCACTCTTCTGGTCGAATGAATTCTATAATTCCTCCTTTTTTCATAACAGGCTTCCAGAAACGAACTGTCATTTTTTCTTTATCTTCTTCCAGAATTGCCTCATCTGCATAAGTAATTCCGTGGTACATAAAACCATAATCTACTTCTCCAATCATTCCATCATAATAACTTTCTCCCTCGCCAAACACACAGGGTTCTACAAAAGCCTGGCACTCTCTTGTTCCAAGAAAAATGTCTCTTCTTCCTCCTCTCTGTACCATTCTTCTGGCAATATTATGATGTTTATTCTCATTTCTGTCCTGTTCCAGTTCCAGATGATTATAATTCATTTCAAAATGTGCTCTTACCTGATATCGCACATCTTTCAGATAAGTATAATATGCAAGTTCATTACCGCCATTATACGCAATAGGGCGAATCCCTTTTGTTTCTGTCTGAACAGGGTTCATAATTCTTACCGCATCTATGATCCAGATTATAGTAGGCTTCCAGTATATGCTTTCCGTAATTCCCTTTAGTGCTTCATAAGTTGGAATATGATAACTTGTTTTTTCACCTCCTGCCCGCATAACCGGATCTGAAAAAAGTGCATATGCACCATACACCTCATACTCTATTGTATTTCTATATTTTTTCACAAATATCACCTCCATTATATCTCCAAATATCCCATTTGGGGCTCATCCAACACACCAACATTCTCATCATAATAACCATCATTTAATATCAGTATCTCTTTATCATTGCTCTCATATATAGCATTTCCCAGTTGATTTTTTCTTGTCTCAGAAATCCCCACCGTATATCTCTGCAATTTTCTCAAAATTCTCCTTTTATCTTCTGCTTTCATATATATTTGCGAATATTCATCTATTAGCCTTCTGACTTCTTCATTATATGGAACTATAACACTGACCTTATGATCATTGGCGATCACTTCAAATTCGCGACCTGCAGTTCCAAAAGCCTGTGGCAGTTTTGTTTTTAATTTACGATGATATTTTCGCTCACATTGCTTCTGTCCTATTTTATTTTCACCAAGTAATTCCACTAAATTGGTAGTTGTCCCGCAGATTTCTACAGGAAACTTTTCTTCATCTATTCTCAACTGAGAACGATAATTATAATAATAAGCTTTTATAGCAGCTTCTGAATCTAACATACCACTAAATTTTTCAGGATTTAATTCATATTCATCTAATACTTTCTGTAATGCCGCCTGTGCATTTCTTATATCTCTTAGATTACTCAAATTTTCTACTGTTTCTGACATCTGAACAATATACACGACACCCATTTTCCCTAATTCTTTATGTCGGTTACATCTCCCTGCCGCCTGAATAATATTATCCAATCCAGCTTTGGATCGAATTACACAACCAAAAGAAAAATTCACTCCAGCCTCAACAACCTGCGTACTGACACATATAACTTTCTTTGTTCTGTTTTTCAGAACTCGTTTTATTTTCTTTAGAACATCCAGTTTATTCTCAGGGCACATATTGTTACTCAGATGAAATAGTTCATATTCCTGAGAAGAACATTCTTCTGATAATTTTTCAAAAACTTTCCTGGCACAGGTCGTTGTGTTTACAATAATTAACGTACTACCATATTCCACTGTCTGTTTCAGTGCAAAACCTTTTAAATCATCTATCTCCATTTTTCCAGAGCACAGTTTTGTCTTATCCACGATCTCAACTCTTTTGAAGGCTTTTGCATATTTTTCAGCCTGTCCTGACATTTCTGTGCATTGACAGATATTATTTTCTTTAAGCTCTGCCAACGTAGGTTGTGTAGCAGAACACAATACCACTGTTGTATTGCAAAACTGCGAAAGAAAATTCACTGCAAGATTGAATAATGCTGTACAGCTAACCGGAAATGCCTGTACCTCATCAAATATAATAATGCTATTACACAGACTGTGCATTCTGCGAATACAACTTTTCTGATCAGAGAACAATGTATTCAGAATCTGAACGGCTGTCGTTACAACAATTGGAGAATCCCAGGTTTCTGTAAGATTACGATACTTTTCCTCATCTTCTTCCTCACAGATCACATTGCAATGATGCTCCAGAACAATTGAAGTATTTCCTACTGCCTTCCGGATTTCCTCTGCATTTTGTTCAAGAATACTGTTAAATGGTGCTATATAAATAATTCGCTGTTTCCGTTTTTTCTGTGCATGATACAATGCAAACCTTAGACTGCTCAATGTTTTGCCTGCGCCTGTAGGAACTGTCAGACGATAAAGTTTCTGATCCGTTTCCGCTGACAGACGACAGGAATCTGATATTTCCTGTCGAAAGGCATTCAGTTGGCTGCCATTGTCAGGATTGTTCTGAACTTCATTTTGAATGTATTGTTCATAATTAACAATACATTCCTGCCATATTCTCTGAGTTTCTTCCAATGAAATTCTCTTTGTTAAGGGAATGTTTTGAAAAAAACATGCAGTATCTGTCCAGTCTCCATCAATCAGCAAAGAAAGTACCAATCTCAAGTACATTCCATTGTAAAAAAATCCACTTCCACAATGCAATCCAGATGATGCACTTCTTTTGACAAAATCACTGATATTGTCAAAAATCTTTCGATAATCCTGTTTAGCCATCGAACAATATTTTTCCAACGACTCTCTATCATAGACCCCCAAAAACTGTTCTTTAATGTAATCATAATCGATATTTTTCTTCCGACGCTGTTCCTGAAGGTTTTCACCACTTTCCAAATCAATGCAATCACCGATTCCATGATGAAAATAAATCGCTGTACTGATAAACTCTGATACCGGTCCGCCTTTCAGTAATTCTCGTATCAACCAGCCACCTGCTGTTGAATGATCCAGTCCATGTCTATGTACCTGATCTCCCTCCTTCAGAATATTCAGAAAATCTGTCTGGTTCTCCATTCCCAATTTTCCTGTATCATGAAGCATTCCTGTCAGTTCCACAAGTGTCTTTAATTCCGGAATCTGACAAACATCCCGAGAAAAAGCAGCAACATTTCCCGCATGTTCTTTCATATACTGACATCGCTGTGTTGTATAATCCACATGAGCTAAGTTTCTTTTTGTAGGAAGTTTTTCTTCTTCGTCTTTCATAAAATACCCCTTGTGTTATTTGGCTATATTTTCTTTGTTCATCTCTTATTCTTTATATATTTTTACTATATACTATTCATTTTCAAAAGTCAATTACAAAGTTAATTTTTTACATAATTTACAATAACATAAATCATAAAAATGACACAAAAAAAGCAACTGATTTTTCCATCAATTGCTTTTCATTTAAATAAGATACAACAACATTTTTCAACTCACAGATATTTTCATATCTGACACAAAAAAGAGTACAGGAATTAATCCCATACTCTTTTTTTAATTTTCATTTTTTATTATCAATTTATAACTTTACTCAAATTCAATCGTTCCCGGCGGTTTGCTGGTGAGATCGTAGAATACACGGTTAACTCCTTTAACCTCATTGATAATACGGTTCATGACTTTATTGAGTACGGAGTACGGGATTTCCGCAGACTCAGCGGTCATGAAGTCGATTGTTTTTACTGCACGAAGGGCAACTGCATAATCATATGTTCTGAAATCGCCCATAACACCTACACTGCGCATATTGGTCAGTGCTGCAAAGTACTGGTTCGGCATCCAGGATGGAGCTTCACCATGTTCTTCTTTGTATTCAGCTGCTGCCTTGTCTACTTCTTCACGATAGATGTAATCAGCATCCTGAACAATCTTGACTTTTTCTGC
This sequence comes from uncultured Blautia sp., assembly GCA_900551715.1. Classification (GTDB taxonomy): domain Bacteria; phylum Bacillota; class Clostridia; order Lachnospirales; family Lachnospiraceae; genus Blautia_A. The sequence continues at coordinate 10,235 of URXG01000014.1, forward strand.
TGTCACTTCTCCGATGATACGGATTCCAAGTCCCGGTCCCGGGAATGGCTGACGGAATACCAGTTTTTCCGGAATTCCAAGTTCCAGTCCTGCTTTACGGACCTCATCTTTAAACAGATCACGAAGTGGCTCGATAATTTCTTTGAAATCTACGAAATCCGGGAGACCGCCTACATTGTGATGGGATTTGATCACTGCAGATTCCCCGCCAAGACCACTCTCGACAACATCAGGATAAATGGTTCCCTGTGCAAGGAAATCCACTGCTCCGATCTTCTTTGCTTCTTCTTCAAAGATACGGATAAATTCTTCACCAATGATCTTACGCTTTGCTTCTGGTTCTGTAACTCCGGCAAGCTTATCATAATATCTCTGCTGTGCATTGACACGAATGAAGTTCAGATCAAACTGACCATTTGGTCCGAATACACCCTCTACCTCATCTCCTTCGTCTTTACGAAGAAGACCGTGATCAACAAATACACAAGTCAGCTGTTTACCAATCGCTCTGGAAAGGAGACCTGCTGCTACAGAAGAATCCACTCCGCCTGACAGTGCAAGAAGGACTTTTCCATCGCCAACTTTTTCTCTGATTTCCTTTACCGTATGCTCAACAAAAGCATCCATCTTCCAATCTCCGGCGCATCCGCAGACACCAAGTACAAAGTTGGACAGCATTGTTTTGCCTTCTACAGTGTGAAGGACTTCCGGATGGAACTGAATCGCATACAGACCCTTTGCAGCATTTTCTGCTGTAGCTACCGGGCAGTCTGCTGTATGTGCAGAAATTTCAAATCCCGGTGCAACTTCAGAAATATAATCTGTATGGCTCATCCAGCAGATTGTTTTTTCTGAGACATTTTTGAAGATCTTGGAATCTTTTTTGTCGATCAGAACCTCTGTTTTACCATATTCACTGACCTCTGCTTTTTCAACTTTGCCGCCAAGAACATGCATCATAAGCTGTGCTCCGTAGCAGAGTCCAAGTACTGGAATACCAAGTTCAAATAATTCTTTCTGGTAAGTCGGTGAATCGGGTTCGTAGCAGCTGTTGGGACCACCTGTAAGAATGATTCCTTTCGGATTCATCTCTTTGATCTTTGCAAGATCGGTTTTGTAAGAATAAATCTCGCAGTATACATTACATTCTCTAACACGTCTTGCAACCAGCTGATTGTACTGACCACCAAAATCAATTACAATAACTAATTCTCTTTTCAAGGCTTTCCTCCTGTTTTTCCTTATAACATCTTCTTTGGAATCTGTTCTACATTATAAATGAGTAGAGGAACTTTTACAACGTCTAATTTCAACAGAAAAAGCTTATTTTCATTTTCACTTCATAAAATTTATATCTTTTTTACAAATTTCTCACCTTTTCTTCAACTTCTTATCACAGTTTTATCACAGATTTCCGGTATATTAATAAGCAAATAAAGCAACCGCTTTTTTACATAGATTATTTTCTTTTTCATACTCGCCGGGCTCAGTTGCCCGGCCCTCCTTCTTTTTATGGGTCTTTTGTTTTACACAGAAGTCCCTTTTTTGATTTACTTTTTTCTTTTTTCTATATATAATGTAGTAAGATTTTTCAGTGAACATACGTGTGGGAGGATTTTACTATGTTTGGGCTTGGAACCCTGATCAACACCGGAGCAGTAATTGCAGGTGGTCTTATTGGAATGACTTTAAAAAAAGGTATACCGGAAAGCTGCCGTGAAGTTTTGATGGAGGCTTGTAGTGTTTCGACCATTTTTATTGGTATCGGCGGTGTTTTATCCAAAATGCTGGTTATCCATAATGGAACCCTGGAGACTCAGGGGACTATGCTGCTGATTTTTTCTCTGATTCTCGGAAGTCTTGCAGGAAGTCTTCTTAATATTGAAATGAAGCTGGAAGAGTTTGGAGAATTTTTGAATAAAAAATTTCATACCGAAGGCGATTCTCTTTTTGTAGAAGGCTTTGTCACCTGTACTTTGGTTATATGTATCGGCGCCATGTCTATTGTTGGCTCCATTGAAGATGGCCTTACCGGAAACGCTTCTACCCTGATTGCGAAAGCCACGCTGGACTTTGTCATTGTTCTGGTTTTTGCCTCCACCCTCGGCAAGGGTGTTGTTTTTTCTGCTTTGCCATTATTCTTATATCAGGGAAGTATTACTCTTATCGCCGCCCTGTGCGGCAACTTTATGAGCATAGAACTGGTTAACTGGCTTTCTTATGTAGGATCAGCTCTTATTTTCTGTGTAGGTATTAATATTGCCTTCGGCAAAAAATTTGCTGTAGGAAACATGCTTCCGGCACTTCTTGTGCCCGTTTTTTATTCTGTAATAAAAAATTTTCTGTAAAGACAGCTAGCCCAAAACGAAACCCCATGGACTGATCCTCCATGGGGTTTCATTGCATTAGTTTGGAATTATTTCTTCCTTGGTTATTATTATACTATAATAAATTCTGCTCTATGTCAATCCCTGTACACTTGTTTTAGCCAGCCTCGTGTTACCTGTAAATGGTAACCCAGCCTCAATGTAGTTATAATACAGTTAATTGAAAGAGGAAAAGTGTATGGGATTAATGGATCGGGACTATATGAATCGAATACCGGAGGAACGAGAAGCTGAGCATAAATCCAAAATGTCAGAAGAACAAAAAAAGAAAACAGGAATTGACCAGATCCATCCCCATTTATGCAGGCATACTTTTGCTACTGTTTATATTATAGGTGGTGGCAGTCTGGAAATGCTTCGGTTGCTCCTGGGACATCCTGGACACCTTTATATATCTGTACAACGAAAAAACACCGTCCCCGCAGCTCCTATGTCTGCAAAAACAGTGCTTTAAGTGCGCCTTCAGGGGTTCGAACCCTGGACACCCTGATTAAGAGTCAGGTGCTCTACCAACTGAGCTAAAAGCGCATATTTATGAAATTTACGTTGTGCTGTTTTCTCAACGCAAGAATTATTATATGAAACCTCGACAGAAAAGTCAAGAAAAATTTTATATTTTTTTCAAAAAATTTATGATCTGTTATTTTTCTTCTTTTTTTGAGGATAGCGCATCCAGCATTTTTGCCAGTTCCTTGGCATTTTTACGTATTTTGCAGAAACGACTGTCCATTTTTTTGTGTTCATAGCAGAATTGGGCTATGGTGGAATACATACGGTTCTGATTCTTTTTAAATGTCATCGCACCTGATCTCTTTTCTGTTACTGTGAACAGCAACCTGTTTTTCTATAATATGCGATAATACCTGAAAAGTTGCAGAAAACAGATCTCCGGGGAATTTCCCCGAAGCCTGTTTCCAGAAACGATTTCTGTCCCATCTCCCAGAGCCATTTCCACCGCACAATTGGATTCCCCTATCTACAGGCTACCAGTTTACAGATCGGATTTCCCATGGAAGAGAATTTCTCTTCGTATTCTGTCATAACGTTTCCTTCCATCATTGCATCTTCATGATGAAGGTCAAAGGTGTGTGCCATCAGTTTCCATCCAGCAGCCTCTACCTCTTCCAGAGAAAATTCAAACAGGTCTCTGTTGTCTGTCTTGAATTCCACTCTTCCCTCCGGAGCCAGGATCTCATTATATCTGGCAAGAAATTCTCTGGATGTAAGGCGTCTTTTGGCATGACGGGCTTTGGGCCATGGGTCGGAAAAATTCAGATAAATACGTTCTACTTCACCTTTATCAAAAACTTCCGGCAGAAGTCTGGCATCCATACACATAAATTTCAGATTATCCAGATGTATCCCCTCTGTCTCCAGCTTCTCCCGTTTCTGGAGTGCCCGGAGAAGCACACTGTCATACATTTCAATTCCTACATAATTAATATCCGGATGAAGTCTCGCCATATCCATCAGGAAACGTCCCTTTCCCATTCCTACTTCTATATAAATGGGCTGCTCTTTCGGAAACTGCTCTGCCCACTTTGCTTTACATTCTGTTGGTGTCTGTACCACATAGCTGCTTTCTGTAATGGCATCTTTGGCACCGGGTATATTTCGTAATCTCATATTTTCTGTTCTCCTGTCCGCTTAATTTATCCTGTATAACTGATATTATATTCAATAACTTTCTGAGAAACATCTCTGATGATAACTCCCAATTATCATACGTTATTGTTCACGACCTTCACCGTAACGAGGTCAAAATCCATTCCATATCACCTTCAGTGATGGGATTTTGCCCCATATGTCTCGGGATTTTGCCATATTCATGGCAAAACACCTCGCAGATTCAAGAATGCCTCGGCATTCTTGCTGCGAGGTGCGCGTCATGCAATTGCATGACATACTTCTACTGCGCACCTCTGCAATCCTGCCGGAGGCTATATCAGCTGGGGGGATTGACTCCCAGCTGATATTACCTGTGAACAGTAACTATCATACACGTTTCCCCATCTTACAGCAAGCATTTTTCAGAATCTGAAATTTTGTTTATTCAGCGAAGAAATTCTTCCTGTTTGTTGTGCATTTTTGATGGTATTTTTTTAACAAAAGGTGTATTATATGATAAAGTTCCAAAAAAATCATAAAAAAGGAGTGTGAATATGGAACAGATTCTCAATAAACTCTCAGAGATCGAGATCACTGCACAGCGTATTATGGAAGATGCCGACAGAACAAAAGCCGCACTTTCCGCTGAGATGGAACAACAATGCAAAGCCTTTGACTCCTCTCTGGAACAGGAAACGGAACAAAAGATCCAGGAACTCCGAAGACAGCTTGAGCAACAGAAAGATAAGGAACTTACTGCTCTACGCAACAATACAGAAGCCGCCCTCAGGAAACTGGAATCTTATTACAATGAAAATCATCAGCAGCTTTCGGAAGAGTTATTCCATAAGCTTCTTGAATGCTGAAAGGAGTGAGGCACCATGGGAAGTCTCCTTTCCTACAGTGGTATTTCTGCCAAAATACGAGCTATGCAGAGCAGGCTTGTGACAGAAGAACAGCTTCAGGAAATCCTGCAGCTCTCCTCCGTTCCACAGGTTATTACCTATCTGAAAAAATCATCTGAGTATTCCGACAGATGGGCAGCTATTGACGAAAACACTGTACACCGGGGCAACATCGAAAAGCTTCTCAAAACATCAATATTTGACGATTTTTCAAAGATATACCAGTTTGCCAATTCAGAACAGCGCAAATTCCTGGATCTTTATTCCAGACGATACGAAATTCGTGTTCTGAAGAAGATCATGACCAATATTTTTGACCACCGGGATACGGATCCTGTAGATATTACTCCCTACAGAGAATTTTTCCGCAGACATTCCAATCTGGACATTGACCGGCTGGTTTCCTGTACTACCATGAATGAGCTTATTTCTGCCATGAAAGGCAATGAATTTTATGCTCCGCTGTCAAGAATCCAGAATCGTGAAACAACACTTCTGTTCGATTATGGAATGGCACTGGATCTGTATTATTTCAATATGATCTGGCACGTACGAAAGAAGCTTTTTTCCGGCAATGATCTTCGACAGATCACTACAGCATACGGAGAAAAATTTGATATGCTGAACCTTCAGTTTATTTACCGTTCCAAACGGTATTTTCATATGGCACCGGCTGATATTTATGCACTGCTGATTCCCATGAACTATAAACTGAAAAAAGAAGAGATCAATGCTATCGTGGAAGCCAATACTTACGAAGAATCCCGGGCATTGTTCCGCAAGACCTACTATGGCAAAAAATACGAACATCTGGCTGCACATAATCTTGAAGAGTTTTACAATCATATGCTCAGGCAGACCCTGGAAAAAGAAGCCCGCAGGGATCCTTATTCCGTAGCTCTGCTTTATTCTTACATGTATCACAAAGAACATGAGGTGAACCGGCTGATCATCGCTATTGAATGTGTTCGCTATGGCGTTGCACCGGAAGAAGCAATCCAATATGTTCGCAATAATTAATTTCCCGGAGGTATTATTGTGATTGAAAAAATGAAATTTTTAAGCATCACCGGGCCCAAAGCGGACATTGACAGAATGACAGAAACTTACCTTTCCAAGTACGAAATCCATCTTGAAAGCGCACTTGCAGAACTGACGGAAGTTGCCAATCTGTCACCGTTCCTGGAGATCAATCCATATCGGGAAGCTCTCAGTACCATAGACAGTTTCTACGATCAACTGGATGACCCGGCGAAGACTCCTCCCCGGAAAATGGACATTGAAACTGCCCTGGCAGCCATTGACCGGATCAAGAAGAAGTCTCAGGCTCTTGACGAAGAAAGAGCCAGTCTCCAGGCCGAACATGGTTCTATGGTGGATTCTCTGAAGATCATACGTCCTTTCCGAAATCTGGATTATGACGTTTCTTCTATTTTAAAATTCCGCTATATCCACTATCGTTTCGGCAGAATTGAAAAGCAGTATCTTCAGAAATTTGAAAAATATATTTACGATAACCTGGATACTCTTTTTATCAAATGTGGAGAAGACGAGCAGTATATCTATGGTGTTTACTTTGTACCGGAACATGAGGCTCACAAAGTACATGCGGTATACTCCTCCATGCATTTTGAACGAATCTTCATCCCTGATAACTATGAGGGAACAGCTGCTCAGGCTTTCGAAAAACTTGACAGACACCACAAAGAGATTCACCGGAAACTGGATGCCAACAAGGCTGCCGCCCAGAAACTCCTTACTGATAATCAGGAAGATATTGTTTCTGCAAAGGCAACTCTGGAATCTTTTTCTTCCAGCTTTGACATCCGTAAACTGGCAGCCTGCACACAGGGTGAAACCAACACGTTCTATATTCTGTGCGGCTGGATGACAGAACGTGACGCAGCAGCTTTTCAGAAAGATATACAGAATGATGACAAAATCTTCTGTCTTATGGAGGATCAGCAGGCGCCTGCCAAAAAGAAGCCGCCTACTAAACTGCGTAACCCCAAACTGTTCAAGCCTTTTGAAATGTATGTTAAAATGTACGGTTTACCAGCCTACAACGAAATGGACCCTACCTGGTTCGTTGCCATTACCTATTCCTTCATCTTTGGGGCAATGTTCGGTGATGTAGGACAGGGACTGGTACTTTTTCTTGGAGGAATGTTCCTTTACAAAACCAGACACATGGATCTGGCTGGTATCATCGGATGTGCCGGTGTATTTTCCATCTTTTTCGGATTCATGTACGGAAGTTTCTTTGGATTTGAGGACATTCTTCACGCCATATGGCTGAAACCAATGAACCAGATGATGAATGTACCACTTGTTGGACGACTGAATGCGGTATTTGTGATTGCCATAGGTTTCGGAATGTTTATCATCCTCACCTGTATGGTATTCAATATCATTAATTCTTTCCGCAACAAAGATATCGAAAGAACCTGGTTTGACAGCAATGCAATTGCCGGCCTTGTATTCTACGGATCTATCGTACTGACTGTAGGTCTGTTCATTTCCGGCAAAAAACTTCCTGCTACTGCTGTGCTGGTAGTTATGTTTGCAGTTCCACTGCTTCTGATGTTCCTGAAGGAGCCTCTTACCAACCTGGTAGAAAAGAAAAAAGAGATTCTGCCTGAACAGAAGGGAATGTTTTTTGTACAAAGCTTCTTTGAACTGTTTGAAGTGCTTTTAAGTTATCTGTCCAATACCCTTTCCTTCCTTCGTATCGGAGCATTTGCAGTCAGCCACGCAGCTATGATGGAGGTTGTGTTAATGCTTGCCGGTGCCACAGAAGGCGGAAACCCCAACTGGATCGTAGTAGTCCTGGGCAATATTTTTGTCTGTGCAATGGAGGGTCTGATCGTTGGTATCCAGGTACTTCGTCTGGAATACTATGAGATCTTCAGTCGTTTCTATGCAGGCAACGGACGTGAATTCAAACCATTCCGCAAGAAATCATGACAACGTTTTTTATTATTTTCAGTTATGAACATCATAACATATCATTTTTATCATCAGGAGGATATTATCATGAACATGATCATTCAAATCGTAACAGCAATCGCACTGATTATCAGCATTATCGTACCTTTTGGCTGCTTTTTCCTTGGGGAAAAAACAAAAAAACGTTATAAAAGAACTCTCGCAGCCAACTGCTTTATGTTCTTCGGTGTTCTTCTTGTGGCAACTGTAGTTGCTTTTGCAGGAACAGCCAGCGTACAGGCTGCTTCCTCTTCTGCTGACGGTCTTGCTACAGGACTTGGATATCTTGGTGCAGCTCTTGTTACAGGTATTTCCGGTCTTGGTTCCGGTATCGCAGTTGCAAGCTCAGCAAGTGCAGCTCTTGGTGCACTCAGCGAAGACGGTTCCCTTTTCGGTAAATCCATTATCTTCGTAGCTATGGCTGAAGGTATCGCTCTTTACGGACTGATCATTTCCTTTATGATCTTAGGTAAACTTTAAGAGGCGGTTTCTTTATGAAAATGTATTTGATCAGTGACAACGCAGACACCTATACCGGTATGCGTCTTGCCGGTGTAGAGGGTGTCATCGTTCATGAACGGAATGAACTGAAGGATGCTCTGGAAAAAACTATCGCAGATAAAGAAGTAGGCATCATCCTTCTTACAGAAAAGTTTGGACGGGAATTTCCTGAGATCATTGATGAAGTACGCCTTCATCATAAAACACCTCTTATCATTGAGATTCCTGACAGACATGGTACCGGCCGCAAACCGGATTTTATTACTTCATATGTCAATGAGGCAATCGGCTTGAAATTATAGGCATTATGCGCAGCACCTTATGCGCAGTAAGGAGAGATTATGACAATTGATGAAAAACTCCAGCATTTTTACGAGGTTTCCATTGATGAGGCCAAAAAAGACGCCGCCCAGGCCATTCAGGCACATAAGGAAAACCTCTCTCAGATGCTGAAAGAACATAAACAGTCACAGCGACAGACTGCGGATGCCCAGATAAAAGCAGAGGCAGAACATGTCCGCAGAGAAGTAAACAAAGCTCTTTCTGCTGAACAGATCACTCTGAAAAGGAACTGGTCACAGAAACAGGAAGAAATGAAACAAAAACTTTTTGCAGAAGTAAAAGTACTTGCAGATAAATTCATGCAGACTCCTGAATATGAAGATTATCTCTGCCGTAAGATCACAGAAGCCAATGCTTTTGCAGAAGGCGACGAGATCCACATCTTCCTTTCAGCAGCTGATAAAGACAGACTGGAGTCCCTGAAAGAAAAAACCGGTGTTTCTCTCACAGTTTCCGAAGAGACCTTCACCGGTGGTATCCGGGCTGAAATCCCGGTCAAAAATATTCTCATCGATGATTCTTTTTCCACCGGTCTTGAGAATATGTGTAAAGAATTTAAGTTTGACGGAGGATCGAACCATGAATAAAACAGGTATCATTTACGGTATCAATGGTCCCGTCATTTATCTGAAGGGTGACCCCGGATTCAAGATTTCCGAAATGGTCTACGTAGGAAAAGAAAATCTGGTAGGCGAAGTTATCGGTCTGAAAAAGGGTATGACCACCATTCAGGTTTTTGAGGAAACCACCGGACTCCGTCCTGGTGAAACAGTTACCGGCACAGGTAATGCCATTTCTGTTCTCCTTGGACCGGGAATCATTCATAATATTTTTGACGGTATACAGAGACCTCTGGAAGAGATTGCCAAATCTTCCGGCAAATATATCTCAAGAGGTGTCAGTGTAAATTCCCTTGATACCGAAAAGAAATGGTCTGTGCATATCACAGTAAAAGAAGGTGATGCAGTAGGACCTGGCACCATTATTGCAGAAACCCAGGAAACAGCATCTATCCTTCACAAATCCATGGTGCCGCCTGCTATTTCCGGGGGCACTGTAACACATGTAGTTCCAGATGGTGAATATACCATCCTTGACCCAATCGTTACCATTACCCTGGCAGATGGAAGCACCAGAGACCTGGCACTGGCTCAGAAATGGCCTATCCGTATCCCACGTCCTACACACCAGCGTTTCCCTGCAAGTGTTCCTCTGGTAACAGGTCAGCGTATCCTGGACACCCTGTTCCCTATTGCCAAAGGCGGTACAGCTGCTGTTCCTGGCGGTTTTGGTACAGGAAAAACAATGACACAGCACCAGATTGCCAAATGGTCTGATGCGGATATCATTATCTATATCGGCTGTGGTGAGCGTGGAAACGAAATGACTCAGGTACTGGAAGACTTCAGCAAGCTGATCGACCCCAAGTCCGGCAACCTTATGATGGACCGTACTACTCTCATCGCCAACACTTCCAACATGCCTGTAGCAGCTCGTGAAGCATCTATTTATACCGGTGTTACACTGGCAGAATATTATCGTGACATGGGTTATGATGTAGCCATCATGGCAGACTCTACTTCTCGTTGGGCAGAAGCTCTTCGTGAACTTTCCGGACGTCTGGAAGAAATGCCTGCTGAAGAAGGTTTCCCTGCTTATCTGGCATCCAAACTTTCTGCTTTCTATGAAAGAGCCGGCATGATGCAGAATCTCAACGGAACAGAAGGTTCTGTTTCTATTATCGGCGCAGTTTCCCCACAGGGTGGTGACTTCTCCGAACCTGTCACACAGAACACCAAACGTTTCGTACGTTGTTTCTGGGGACTGGACAAATCTCTGGCTTATGCCAGACACTTCCCTGCTATCCACTGGCTTACCAGTTACAGTGAATATCTGGAAGATCTGACCCCATGGTACAGAGATCACGTTTCTCCGAAATTCGTCTCTGACAGAAACCAGCTGATGGCGATCCTGAACCAGGAAAGTTCTCTTATGGAGATCGTCAAGCTGATCGGAAGTGACGTTCTTCCTGATGACCAGAAACTTACTCTGGAGATTGCCCGAGTGATCCGCCTGGGCTTCCTTCAGCAGAATGCTTTCCACAATGAAGATACTTGTGTACCAATGGAAAAACAGTTCAACATGATGGAGATCATTCTCTATCTTTATGAAAAATCCAAAGCACTGGTAAATCGTGGTATGCCTGTTTCCGTCCTGAAAGAGGATAACATCTTTGAACGGATCATATCCATCAAATACGATGTACCTAATAACCAGCCAGAAAGATTTGAACAGTACAGAAAAGACATTGACGAATTTTATGACAATGTTCTGAAAAGAAATGGCTGACAGGAGGAGTAGTTATGGCAATCGAATATTTAGGATTAAGTGAGATCAACGGTCCTCTGGTAGTCCTGGAAGGCGTCAAAAACGCTTCCTATGAGGAAATCGTAGAATTCCACATGGATGATGGAACCCAGAAGATCGGTCGTATCATCGAAATATATGAAGACAAAGCTGTCATTCAGGTTTTTGAAGGAACAGACAGCATGTCTCTCAGCAATACACACACACGTCTTACAGGACATCCTATGGAGATCGGTCTTTCACCGGAGATCCTTGGAAGAACTTTTAACGGTATCGGACAGCCTATTGACGGTCTTGGCGATATCACGCCTGAGATAAGTCTGAATATCAACGGACTTCCTCTGAATCCTGTAACCCGAGAATATCCACGAAACTATATCAATACAGGTATTTCTGCCATCGACGGTCTTACCACACTGATCCGGGGACAGAAGCTGCCTATTTTCTCCGGCAACGGACTTCCCCACGACAAACTGGCTGCACAGATCGTGCAGCAGGCTTCTCTGGGCGGTGACTCAGACGAAAACTTTGCTATCGTTTTTGCTGCCATGGGTGTCAAATATGACGTAGCAGAGTTTTTCCGCAGAACTTTTGAAGAAAGCGGTGCCTCTGACCACGTTGTCATGTTTCTGAACCTGGCAAATGATCCGGTAGTAGAACGACTTCTTACACCGAAGATCGCACTTACTGCTGCTGAATATCTTGCTTTTGAAAAAGGTATGCACATTCTTGTTATCCTGACAGATATCACCTCTTTCTGTGAGGCAATGCGAGAAGTATCCTCCTCTAAAGGTGAGATTCCATCTCGAAAGGGTTATCCTGGATATCTGTACAGTGAACTGGCTACTCTTTACGAACGTGCCGGAATCGTACAGGGTGGTACCGGATCTGTTACCCAGATCCCGATCCTGACCATGCCAAATGATGATATCACCCATCCGATTCCTGATCTTACCGGTTATATTACAGAGGGGCAGATCGTTCTGGATCGTCAGCTTCATGGACAGGCTATTTATCCACCGATTAATGTACTTCCTTCTCTTTCCCGTCTTATGAAGGATGGTATTGGTGAAGGTTACACCAGGGAAGATCATCAGGATGTTGCCAATCAGCTTTTCTCCTGCTATGCAAAAGTAGGCGATGCCCGGGCTCTGGCTTCCGTTATCGGTGAAGATGAGCTTTCCCCTATCGACAAGCGTTATCTGACTTTTGGTAAAGCTTTTGAGGCTGAGTTTGTGGGACAGACAGAAACTGAGAACAGAAGCATTACCGAAACCCTAGACAAAGGCTGGGAACTTCTGGGACTTCTTCCAAAAGAAGAACTTGACCGTATTGATACGAAGATCCTCAACAAATATTATAAAGAAACTGTACGCTGATCTAAGGAGGTGGTTTCATGGATCCCAATACCTTTCCCACCAAGGGAAATCTGATCCTTGCCAAGAATTCTCTTGCTCTTTCCAGACAGGGATTTGAATTAATGGACAAGAAACGTAACATCCTCATCCGGGAAATGATGGAACTGATCGATCAGGCCAAGGATATCCAGACCCAGATTGATGAAACCTTCCGCACAGCCTATCAGGCTCTTCAGAAGGCCAATATGGAGCTTGGTATCGCATTTGTACAGCAGATTTCCTGTACAGTGCCCATTGAAGATTCCATCCGTATAAAGACCCGCAGCGTTATGGGAACGGAGATTCCTCTTGTAGAATATGATGCAGCGACAACCAATACTCCAACTTATGCTTACTACAGCACAAAGATGTCCCTGGATCAGGCAAAGGCTGCTTTTGAAAAAGTAAAAGAACTTTCCATAAAGCTTTCTGCTATTGAAAACGCTGCCATCCGACTGGCAGCCAACATCAAAAAAACCCAGAAACGTGCCAATGCCCTCAAAAACATCACTATTCCCAAATATGAGGCTCTTACGAAAGATATCCAGAATGCTCTGGAGGAAAAAGAACGTGAAGAATTCACTAGACTGAAAGTCATAAAAAGAATGAAGCAGAATTCGTCTGACAATTTCTCTTTGAAAGTTTAAAATTTTTCTTTTGAAGATTAAATTTAACAATATTTTCACTATGAAAAAGTCAATAGAGATTTTTATTTTTTTGTCGAATTTTGTAATTTCATGATTATTAACCAAAACACCTGTTTTTTTAATTTGTTATGGAAACCGACATTCCACATGCTATTTTGGTGGATAATGTGGATAACTTTGTGTATAACTCAATTTAATTGGATTTTCCACGTTTTTACAATGTGGAAAACTTTTGCACCGTTTTTTGTGTTATCCACATTTTCCCCCATCATTCGACATCCTTTGTGCATTTTGCCAAATTTACTTCATATAGCTTCCGATTCCCACTGGGGTTTCGTAATTATAATCTGAAATCTTGATCCCTGTCGCAGCACCGCTGGCATGGACGATCTTTCCATTTCCGATATACAGAGCCACATGATTAATGCCACCTGCACCATAAAAAACAAGATCTCCTGTTTCCAGCTGGCTGATATCTTTTTTATTGGAAGCCTCATACTGAGCTGCTGCTGTTCTTGGAAGGCTGTAACCGAACTGTGCAAATACAGACATGGTAAATCCGGAACAGTCCGCACCGTTGGTAAGACTGGTACCTCCCCATACATAAGGATTTCCTACGAACTGCACTGCAAAATCTGTTACTTCCTGGCGGGCAGCTACACGTTCTTCCTCTGCTTTGCGGGCTTCTTCTTCTTTTTTCTTCTTTGCCGCTTCGATTGCTTTCTCTCTGATCTCTGTAGTTTCTTTCTGGATCTCAGAAGCTCTGTATTCTACTGCTGCCTTTTCTACTTCTGTTTTTCTGTCCTGATAAGCCTGTGCTTTGGCTTCCGCCTGTGCCACAACCTGACTGGCAATGGCTGAAATATCACCGGATCCATCGCTGAAGTCTGCTCCGTATACACCTGTTACTGCTGCAAAACTGATACATGTGCTCATTAATATAACTGCGATTCTTTTTTTCATCATTACCTCTTTTCTGTGTCTGTTAGTAAATAAAATACTATATCTATATCTTTTTCTTATTGGTCATACCAAATATGGTAAATCTTTTCAGTTCACAGTTGGCTATGATAACACATATGTATTTATTTTGTCAATTTTCTGTAACATATGGCAATATTTTTCATATTCACCGTTACCCTTCACCACAGAATTTCAGGCACAAAAAAACTCCAGTCTCATGACCGAAGTTTCTCTATATTATTAATTTTCCAAAAGATAACGCTGTGCAGATGCTACTGCATTGGCGCCATCAGCTGCTGCTGTGATTACCTGACGGAGTTTCTTGGTACGGATATCTCCTGCTGCAAAAATTCCCGGTGTACTTGTGACACCGTCTTCCCCTGCAACAATATATCCACTGTCATCCAGTTTCACCAGATCTTTGAACTTCTCTGTATTAGGGAGGATTCCCACTGCAATAAACACACCATCCAGAGGAATGATGGTTTCCTCACCTGTCTTTGTATTTTTCACTTTCAGATCCTCCACCTTATCTGTACCTTCAATGACTTCCGGCACACTGTTCCAGACCATTTCCACATTTTCACAGGACATAAGACTTTCCTGAAGGATTTTTTCTGCGCGAAGTTCCTCTCTTCTGTGAACTACATAGACCTTCTTACAGGTACGGGAAAGCAGGATAGCATCTTCTACTGCCACATTACCACCGCCGATCACAGCCACTATTCTGTCCTGAAAAAAAGCTCCGTCACAGGTAGCACAATAGGAAACACCCATACCACTAAGTTCTTCCTCTCCCGGAATTCCCAGCTGACGGTGAGCTGCACCACAGGCAAGAATCACTGTTCTGGCTTTATATTCATGCTTCTTTGTATGGATGACTTTGAGTTCTCCCTGATCTTCGATAAAAAGCACCGGCTCTCTTCTGGGGCTGATACCAGCTTTCTCTGCATGAGCTACCATAGTCTCTCCCAGCTCCAGGCCGCTGATTCCAGGAAGTCCTGGATAATTGTCCACTTCGTATGTGTCTACGATCTGACCGCCCTGAACAAATTTCTTCTCCAGCCAGATTGTTTTCATTTTTCCTCTTGCTGCATAAATAGCTGCACATATTCCTGCCGGTCCTGCTCCCAGAATGGCAAGATCGTATATCTCTTCTGACATAAATATATCCTCACTTTCTCTATATGACAGTTTCCGATTATTGAAGACAGCATCAGTTTCTGTTCTCAAACTCTGTGAACAGTTTAGCATACAATCTGTTTTTTTCCAATAAGATAGTAAAAACCCACTTTCGAGGTTTCCATGAAGATCACTTTTCGCAAACCACCCACCCTTCTTTTCCCTGCTCTGTTTCTTTCTTTTGCCCTGGTCGCCGGTGCCGCCAGAAATCATATATTCTCTGAGGACAGTCAGTTTCGTAGCTTCACCAGAGAAGTCTTTCAGAAAGAAATTTCCGGCAGTATGCTGACGCTCCATTATTCTCTGGCTGATCCTGAGAAAAAAAACATCGCCCGTCCTGCACCTACTCTTGGAACCGTCTCTTATGACAATACTGCCTCCATCCACCAATGCCAGGAATATCTGAAAAAACTGCTGAGTTTTTCCTATTCAGATCTTTCCCGGGAAAACCGCCTTACCAGTGATATGCTTCTTCTTTATTTTCATACTTCTGAGGCTTCCCTCCAGAACGGATTCCCAGAAGAAATCTTAAGTCCCAGTCTGGGTATTCAGGCACAGCTTCCTGTACTTCTGGCAGAATATGCTTTTTATAAAGAGCAGGATATCTCCGATTATTTAAATATTCTGGTTTCCATAGAACCCTATTTTGAAAGTATCCTGCAATATGAACAGGAACGTGCCCATCAGGGATATTTTATGAGTGATACCACTCTTGACCGGATTCTTGAACAGTGCAGAGAATTTGTGAAAGACCCTGAAAATAATTACATGCTGGATGTTTTTTCACAGAAACTGAAAGAATATGGAAAATTCACTGATTCAGAACAAAACGAGCTTATGAACCGTCACAAAGAAATTCTGCTGAACAAAGTAATCCCTGCCTATGAGAAGCTGATCATCGGTTTAAATGCCCTTCGGGGATCCGGCAAAAATCCCATGGGGCTTGCCTATTATAAAAAAGGGCAAAAACATTATGAGTACCTTCTTCAGACAGAAACAGGATGCTACGATTCTGTAAAAAAAATCCAGCAACGTCTTTATGAGCAGCTGGCAGATGATACCACCAGAATTCAGATGATGCTGAAAGAGCAGCCCTCTCTCCTTCGAAAAATGAATAAAGGGACAGATCTGGATACTTTTCAGCCTGCCAAAGCCCTGCAGATACTTCAGAAAAAATCAAAAAAAGACTTTCCTGCTCTGCCAGAAACTGTTTCTCCTGATATCCGGTATGTACATAAATCCATGGAAGCCTATTCAAGCCCTGCCTTCTATCTGACACCACCTCTGGATACAGGAAGTCCAAATGTTATTTACATCAATCCGTCCTCCCAGACCTCCAATCTGGAACTTTTTACTACTCTGTCCCATGAAGGGTTTCCTGGACATCTGTATCAGACTGTTTATTTTGGCAGCTGTGACCCCGATGACATACGGTATCTGATCACTTCCAGCGGCTATGTGGAAGGCTGGGCTACTTACGTGGAATCTTATGGTTATCAGTATGCCGCTGATTATCTGGATGATCCTGCTGCCAGTGACCTGACTGCCCTGGCATGGATGAACCGCAGTATAAATCTCTGCATTTACTCTCTTATGGATATTGGTATCCATTATCATGGATGGACACCGGATGCTGCTGCCTCTTTTCTGAAAAATTTTGGCATTACCGATACTTCTGTTGTACAGGAGATCTACCAGTATATTGTAGAAACTCCCGGTAACTACCTGAAATACTATCTGGGATATCTGAATTTCCTGGATCTTCGCCAGAAATGGCAGGATACTCTTGGTGAGCATTTTGATCTGAAAAAATTTCATCAAAAAATACTGGAAACAGGTCCTGTATCTTTCCCTGTACTACAAAAATATATGGATCAGGAACTGTCTGAAAAGGGAGAAGCAATGAGCCTCTCCCTTACTCTGTCTTATAACTGTCAAAAAATCTCTGCAACTTCTTAAGTGCAGCTGTCAGCACTTCCGTTTCCTTCTGATCCAGTCCTTCCAGTACGGACATGACCATTTTTTCATGAAACATACGATGATGAAGATAAGCCCTCTCTCCTTTTTCAGAAAGAGATACCAGCACCACCCTCCGGTCTTCGTTACTGCGTACGCGTTCCACATATCCTTTTTTAACCAGATGATTCACTGCAATCGTCAGCGTTCCCACTGTTACAGAAAGAGATTTCGCCACTGCTGACATATTTCTGGGTTCATGGACTCCTATAGCTTCCATAACGTGCATATCTTTTACAGATACGTCCTTATATTCAGATGTGATCAGTGCACGTTCCTCAATATCCATGATCTCTCTGAAAAGAGTTACAAGCACTTCATTTACCGTTTTGTAAGAATTCATTTATTTAAATTTCCTCCTGAAAATCCCTGCTATAGTACTAATAAATACCTGCGATACCTACGGATTATTTCGTGCTTCGCACTCTCGTAATCCTACCTAATATTTACATTATAACCCAACTTACTTTGAATCACAAAACGTTTTGAACAGTTTTTCAGATATTTTTTTCATACTGTGGGGGATTTTCTTAACAACGTCTTTCTTTACAGAAAACAGTTTGCTATAATGGATAAATACACAGGGATATTTCCCTGAATCTTATGCACAGTCTCAACAAAGGAATCCAATATGAAAAAAAACAAAAATATACCTCTGAATCTGAAAGAACAGACCAATTCCAGAATTGGTCTCATCTGCTCTGTAGTCGTTCTGGTACTTCTGGTGCTGGCATTCCACCAGCTGGACTACACCCTTATCCAGAAACCTGCCGACGATGCCAAAAAAGCCGAAGAACAAAAGAAAGCTGAAGCTGAAAAAGCTGCCAAAACACCAGAAGTTACCACAGCAAGCGTAATCGCTGTAGGGGACAACCTCTACCATGGAAGCCTCATTGATGCAGGCCGCAACGATTCCGGCGACTGGAATTACGACAAAATCTACGAAAAAGTAAAAGATGAGATCCAGGCTGCTGACGTAGCCATGGTCGACCAGGAAACCGTATTCACCACAGACCATGATGCAGTAAGCTCCTATCCATCTTTCGCCACTCCAACAGAAGTAGGCGATGCCCTTATCAATGCAGGTTTTGATGTAATCGAATCTGCTACCAATCACATTGATGATTACGGTTTTGACTATCTGGATCAGACACTGAAATTCTGGAAAGAGAAATATCCTTCTGTTCCAGTACTTGGAATCCACGATTCCCAGGAAGATGCAGATTCTGTTAAAACCATCGAAGTAAACGGTATCACCATTTCTTTTCTCGATTATACATACGGAACCAACAACTCTGGTGCAGGAGAAGGCAAAGAATACATGATCGACATCTTTAATAAAGATAAAGTCGCTTCCATGATCCAGAAAGCCAAGGCTTCCAGCGACTGCCTGATCTTTGTGGCACACTGGGGTAAAGAAGAAGAGGCAATGCCTACTGAATACGAAAAAGAATGGGCAACCTTTCTTATGGAACAGGGCGTTGACGTCGTAGTTGGTGGACATCCCCATATTCTTCAGCCATATGGCCGCATGTCCGACGATAACGGTCACAATATGCTGATTTTCTACTCCCTCGGCAACTTCGTTTCCACCCAGGAGACACTTACCGGGCTTCTTGAAGGTATGGCACAGTTCACCATCCAGAAATCCACACTCAATGGCAAATCCACCATTGAGATCCTGGATCCGACTGTAAAACCAATGGTCATGCATTACAACAAAGACCAGGGCGTCTTTAACCCATATATGCTGGAAGATTACACAGAAGAACTGGCCTCCCAGCATGGCGTAAAAGATATCCTTGGCGACGAATTCACCCTTGCCAAACTTCAGGACAAATTTAAAGAGATCATGTCCATGAATGTAGAACCATCCACAAGAACAGATCTCCTTGGCGTTACCTTTGATTACGAATTAAATATGCTGGATTCCAGCGGAAACATCGTCGAAGACAACTGGTCCGTCAGCGCCCAGCAATACCTGGATGGTCAGACCACCTCCGACTCCTCCTCAGATGATAATTCTGAGGATTCCTCGGATGACTCCTCAGACGACAGCTCAGAAGATTCCTCTGACGATGACTCCTCGGATGATAGTAGTTACGACGATTCCTCGGATGACAGCAGTTACGACGATTCCTCGGATGACAGCAGTTACGATGACTCCTACGAATAACCACCAACCTGCCCATACCACCCTTTGTGATAATGTCCAAAGGTTGCCTGTTGAGAAACAAACACTACTGTCTTGAAACAACAAATGCCATCCCGGTATCATCATCAGATGCTATATTCCATTGTTTCAGAAGCCTTGAAGCAATCTGCTGAAGTACCCGGTTTATAGAATTTTATATTACTCCCCCAAATGCCACTGTCTGAGTGAAACGAGTTTGGCTTTTTGGGGAGTGCTTTTTATAAAATTATATAGACCCTGGTACTTCCAGATTACTGAGCCGGCTTCAGACAACAATGAATATTCATCTGATAGTGATACTGAGGATGGCATTGTAATATCACACACCAATCACTTTCTCAACAGCAACCGCCTTGCATTATCACCGGTAACACGAACCACTTCCTCACTGCTGATCCCTTTAATCCTTCCAATCTCCTCAGCCACCAGAGGCAGATTCAACGAACAATTCCGCTTACCTCTGTAGGGCACCGGACTAAGATAAGGGCTGTCTGTTTCAAGAACGATCTGCTCCAGCGGTGCATACTCCACCACTTCCTTTACCTTCCTGGCATTATTAAAAGTAACCACGCCACCAATACCAAGATACAGTCCCATATTCAGATACTCCCTTGCCATTTCCTTACCATAGGAAAAACAATGGATAATACCTCCATACATGCCCTCATTCACACAGTCCTTCACCAGATCCAGCGTATCTGCTGCTGCCTCCCTGCTGTGGACCATAAATGGCATATGGAGCTCCCTGGCAATCTCCATCTGCTGCCGGAAAACTTTCTTCTGAAGCTCATGCTCCCCAGCTTCCTTGTGCCAGTAATAATCCAGTCCGATCTCGCCAACAGCAACCGCCTTTTCCAGGCCACAACACTCCCTGATCTTATCCAGCACTTCCTCTGTCACCAGCTCCGCATCATCCGGATGAATCCCAAAAGCACCATATACAAAAGAATATTTCTCCATCAGTGCCTTTGTCTTTTCCAGACTGTCTATGGACGCACACACATTAACAACTTCCTGAATTCCATTTTCATCCATAGAACCAAGAAGTACATCCCTGTCCTCATCAAAAGCCTCATCGTCATAATGTGCATGTGTTTCAAAAATCTTATAGCTACTCATCTCTGCTCCTCAATCCAGATTTATTTTTAACATCCTTCACCTTACAATAAATTCATCTGTAAATCCACATATCCGGCTCTGTTTTTCTTTACTTACGGGCACAGTTGGATGCCTCTCCTGTAAGGATCTCAATCCCATGACCCAGTGCATCCACAATATATTCCAGACTTTCCCTTACTGCCTTTGGACTTCCCGGAAGATTGATGATCAGAGTCTTTCCTCTGATACCTGCTGTGGCTCTGCTTAACATGGCTCTCTTGGTGATCGTCATACTATAAGCACGCATTGCCTCCGGAATTCCCGGAACCCTTCTCTCTATTACTTCCTCTGTAGCTTCCGGTGTTACATCTCTTTCCGAAAATCCTGTGCCACCTGTAGTCAGGATCAGCTCAGCTCTTCCAGTATCTGCAATCTCCTGCATCTTTCCTGCAAGCATAACCTGGTCATCTGGAAGAATATCCATGGAAACCACTTCATAGCCTTCTTTTTCCATGATCTCTTTGATTACCGGACCGCTTAAGTCTTCTCTTTCCCCTCTGTATCCAGTGTCACTTGATGTTATGATCGCTACCCGTTTCATTTTTCCTCCTTCTGTGCATTCGGTAAATACACGTCACTGTCTGCAGTTATTTTCATTATCCTTTTCCTGTTTATTCTACTGTTCCTTATCATCAAAACGGAAATCTCCGCTTTTTCCACCTGTTTTCTCAATAAGATGAATTTCTGACATTACCATATGCTTGTCTACTGCCTTACACATGTCATAAATTGTCAGAAGTGCCAGCTGCACACCTGTAAGAGCTTCCATTTCCACGCCAGTCTTACCTTCTGTTTTTACAGTACAGAAAACATGAATGCGGCTTTTTTCCTGATCCAGTTCAAAATCCACAGAACACTTCTGGATCGGAAGTGGATGACACATGGGAATCAGCTGTGAAGTCTGTTTCACCCCCATAATACCTGCCACTCTGGCTACTCCAAGCACATCACCTTTCTTGATATTACCTGCTGTTACCAGTGCCATAATCTCCGGTCCTACAGCAATATACCCTGTAGCCAGTGCGGTCCTGTAGGTTACCTGCTTGCCGGAAACATCCACCATTATGGCATTGCCTCTGTCATCAAAATGTGTAAATCCTGTCCCCATGATTTTTCCCTTGCTACTTATATCGTAGTTTCCCTTCTTTATTCTCTTTTAACAGTATACAAAAAATCCCCCAATCCCGTCAAGAAACGGAACTGGAGGATTCTGAATCTCTATATCAGCAGATTTCTGCTCCTGCCGGCATTTTTTTCTCCGGTACCATAAGAGAAAGATTACCTTCTGCATCCTCTGCACAGAGGATCATTCCCTCACTGAGAACTCCTGCAAGTTTGGCAGGTTTCAGGTTGGTCACTACCATAACTTTCTTTCCAACCATTTCTTCTGCACTGTAATGAGCTTTGATTCCGGATACGATCTGACGTACCTGACTTCCGATCTTTACCTGAGAGCAGAGAAGTTTTTTGGATTTTTTCACTGGTTCGCAGGCAATGATCTCACCCACCTGGAACTGCAGTTTGGTAAAATCATCGAAAGTGATCTCCGGTTTCGCTTCCAGATCAATGACTTCTTCTTCTGGTTCTTCTTTTTTCGGCGGATGAAGTTCATTCACTTTTTCCATTACCTCTTTCAGATCAAGACGTGCAAAAAGAATTTCCGGTTTGTCTACTACTTTATTGCCTGACGGATACAGACCGAACTCTTTCATGGATTCCAGACTACGTTTTTCTGCGTTCAGCTGAGAAAGAATTCTCTCTGTTGTTTCCGGCATGAATGCTTCCAGAAGAGACGCACCGATGGTAATTCCCTCTACCAGATTGTAAAGTACAGTTGCAAGACGGTCTTTTTTGTCTTCTTCTTTTGCAAGTGCCCATGGCATAGTCTCATCAATGTATTTATTCAGACGTTTGAACAGAGTAAATACTTCTGTCATGGCATCAGCTACACGAAGTTTGTCCATTTTTGCAGATACTTTATCCGGAACTGCCAGAACGAAGGATTTCAAATCATCATCTACAGGTTCTGCAACACCTTTGTTTTCCACTACACCGCCAAAATATTTATTAGACATGGAGATTGTACGGTTTACAAGGTTACCAAGTGTATTAGCAAGCTCTGAGTTCAGACGCTCTACCATCAGCTCCCATGTAATCACACCATCGTTTTCAAATGGCATTTCATGAAGCACGAAATAACGGACAGCATCTACACCAAAGAAATCTACCAGTTCATCTGCATAAATAACATTTCCCTTGGATTTGCTCATTTTGCCATCGCCCTGAAGAAGCCACGGATGACCAAATACCTGCTTCGGAAGAGGCAGATCCAGTGACATCAGGAAAATTGGCCAGTAAATTGTATGGAAACGGATGATATCTTTACCGATCAGATGAAGATCTGCAGGCCACAGTTCTTTGAACTGCTCTGTGCTTTCTCCGTCACAGTCATAGCCGATTCCTGTGATATAGTTGGTCAGTGCATCCAGCCATACATAAACTACATGTTTCGGGTCAAAATCTACCGGGATTCCCCATTTGAAGGATGTTCTGGATACGCAGAGATCCTGAAGTCCCGGAAGAAGGAAGTTATTCATCATCTCGTTCTTACGGGATTCCGGCTGAATAAATTCCGGATGTGTATTGATATAATCAATGAGACGGTCTGCGTATTTGCTCATTTTGAAGAAATATGCTTCTTCCTTTGCAGGTACACATGGACGTCCACAGTCCGGACACTTGCCGTCTACCAGCTGAGATTCTGTAAAGAAAGATTCACATGGGGTACAGTACATTCCTTCGTAATGTCCCTTGTAGATATCTCCCTTTGCATACATTTTCTTAAAAATCTTCTTGACCTGTTTTTCATGGTCTTCATCTGTGGTACGAATGAATTTGTCATAAGAAGTATTCATCAGATCCCAGATTCTCTTGATCTCACCGGAAACATTGTCAACAAATTCCTTTGGTGTGATTCCTGCTTCCTCTGCTTTCAGCTCGATCTTCTGACCATGCTCATCTGTTCCTGTCTGGAAAAACACGTCATAACCCTGCTGTCTCTTATAACGTGCAATAGCATCAGCAAGAACAACCTCGTAAGTATTGCCGATATGCGGTTTACCGGAAGTATAGGCAATGGCTGTTGTAATATAATATTTCTGTTTATCCATTTTATTTCCTCCTTAAAAAAGATAAAAAAAACGCCCTCTAAAGCCAGGATGTATCTTCTTGTTCTTTGAGTTTATTTCTTATCTGCGATAAAATCGCTCCTCTCAAAATAGTAGCATATTTACAAATATTTGTACACCATGAAAGTTTTTTATTTCTGTTCACAGCAACATATTTTTCCAAAATAAGTACATACTACTTTTTATAAGAAAGAACTACTCTCCATAAGGAAAGACTATTTCTTATAAGAGTTTCCTAACGTTACTGTTCACGACCTTCACAGTAACTTCCTAACTTCTGTCAGAATCATCTAGCATATGTTATAATTGACGAATTTATTTCTTTAGTTGTAAAATAATTATAAAGATAAATTTGTAATTATCAGACACTAACTTTTTGTTTTGACCCAGACTTATAAAAAGTCTCTGTTTTTTATTGTGCTATGCATTGGAGGGAGTTTTATGCAGCCATTATCACAGACAAACACAGGCGATACCTGTACAATTAAATGGATGTTTGGTGTTCCGGAAGTACTGGAAACCATGCGGAACATGAATATTAAAGAAGGAAGCACCATTCAGGTGATCCAGAAATGCCGGGACTGGCTGATCATCGGAGCCAATGAACGGAGACTGGCTGTAGGCACTGAAGTTGCTGACAGAATTCAGGTATAATAACAAAGGGACTGCCACACTACTTAGTGCGACAGCCCTTGTTTTTGTCAAAAAATTATTTCATTTTAAATATAATTGTTACTTTAAAGAGATCTCCATCTATATACACCTTAAATTCTCCACCCTGAAGTTCTGTCAGGCTCTGTGCAATCGACAATCCCAGTCCACTTCCTTCTGTGTTTCTGGAACCATCTCCCCGTACAAATCGTTCTGTCAGTTCTTCTGCGGTAATATTCAGTGGCTGAGCTGAAATATTTTTCAGGGAAAACTGTACTTCTGGCCGGCTTATATTTACTTCTGCATAAACTCTGGTGTTTTCCATGGCATACTTGACAACATTTCCAAAAACATTATCCAGCACACGCCACAACCGTCTTCCATCTGCACAGATCATAGCTTCTTCTTCATCGAAATGAATCACCATGGTAAGATTTTTTTCCTGAAATTTCTCTTCAAATTCACCAACTACCTGGTGGATCAGCTCCACAAAATTCAGCTCTGTCATCTCAAGAGAAATATTTCCTGTACTTACCTTTGACGCTTCCACTACATCTTCTGTAAGTGTTTTCAGTCGCTGGGCTTTGTCCTCCAGCACTGCAATATAATTCTGTATCTTCGGATCCTGTGGATTTTCCCTTTTCAGAAGATCTACATAATTAATAATGGAAGTCAGCGGAGTCTTGAGATCATGGGATACATTGGTGATCAGCTCTGTTTTCATCCTCTCGTTTTTCACACTGTTTTCCACTGCTGCATCCAGTCCCTCTCCTATATGATTAATATATTCTGCCATCTGCTGCTGTTCACCGGTAAGCTTTTCTGTCGGAATCTTGTACTGAAGTTCTCCATCTGTGATTCTCTTCAGCCCTTCCAGAATCAGCTCTCTTCCCCAGGCTTTCTTCAGAAGCCCATAAAGTACTGCCCCATCCAGGATCATCAGAAGAACTATAGCCAATGGACTGCCTCCAGCCAACCCTATTCCATGAAGAAGAAATTCCACAAATACAAATACCCCAAACAAAAGAATCATTTTGATCCGGCTTCCAAGGTTCTGGCTGAACAGTTCCCCTGTTCTGCCGAACCATCCGAGGATTTTTTTACACAAAATCAGCAGATGCCTGAGAACACTGTCTCTCCAGAGAGAGCTTGCTTTTATTCTCCGCACCAGACTGAGCCATCCGATCAGAAACCATGCAGTTAACCAGAAGCCTGCCAGGGCCATCCAGAAAATATTCCATATTTCCCGTTCAGAAGGACCTACCAGCTGAGTGCAAGGAACATATCCCAGACCTCCTGCCATGAGAATTCCAAATGCCGCAATTTCTGTATAAATTCTGTCCAGAATATTCAGGTGTACTTCTTCATCTTTATTGTTTCTTCCTGCTCCCACAGTCAGCACTACAAGGAAGAAAAGAAACAGAAGTAACATTCCTCCTGTAACTGCTATACATGGGATCAGCCATGGATAATATTTGTCATATTTACTATGATCTGCTGCCAGCTGATCTGATACTGCGAAATCAGGATCAACAGAAACTGCAAATACATAATCAGCATCTACATCTGCTGTACTCTCGACCATATTTTTCCAGTTTGATACAGACTGGTCAGCGGTATTAAAAATATTAAATTCACAGTCCTGCAGATCCGGATAAAGAACCATATAAGGATCAGATTTTGATACAAGATCTTTCAGATATGACCTGTAATCCGACATTGTCATGTCTTTTATATTACTGTACATTTTATGAGACTCATTATTCACAAACAGGTAACTGAGATTTGTATTTCCTTCTTTATAACTGTCAATGATATTTTCTGCTCCTACGGCATCTGAACAATGTACCAGTGCTTCATACAAAAACTGATATGCACTGCTGAGATCGCCTTCATATTTGCCACTGTTTACAAGATCCAGAATACTGTCAGCACCTTCCGGTGCATACTCTTCTACAAGAGCCTCATCACTGTTTCCGGAAGATGTATAATTCCAGATGTTGGTATAAACCACTTTTCCGTTTCTGTCTGTTACAGATTCAACTCCGGCTCCCTGGATTCCATCCTCTCCATAATAACCATCCTGCAAAAAATCTCTGTTGGAAAGAACAGCAAGGATACCGTCCTGTCCGAATTCGTCGGCACTTTCGCCATCCTCGGCAAATTTAAACTGCAGCTCCCCTGAGTTTATCTGACTTGCTAATTCCTTATAATACATATAAAAATCACTACCATCTGGTTTCTGACAGATCAGGACATTGGCTGCTGTATCCCAGGATCCCTGAGACCATTTGCAGAGATCGCCCAGCCTGTAGGAAATTCCAGCAGTACTGTCAGCCACCAGTTCCCCGAGATCTACCATCTGATCTTCGCTGTCTTCCTCCAGAAACTCTGCCTGTTTTATTGAATCCAGTATTGTATGCGACCGCATAAACACTTCATCTGCAAAACTTTTTGAGTCAAGATATTTTGTGCTGTCTCCTACCCACATGCCATTTCTCAGCAGCCATGCTGTGGCCTCGCCACACACAAAGGCAGCTGTAAGAGTTATAATTGCCAGAAATACCAGCAGACCTTTAATTCCGCTGTTTCTGTACCACCTTTTCTTCATTTATACCCCATTCCTTTCTATCAGGTTTATTTGCTGTAACAAATACAGGATTTCGTTTTCCACAGGACAATAAAATTTTTTAAATGTTTTCCACTTTATACCCAAGTCCCCACACCACTTTCAGATAACGTGGTTCTTTGGGATTGATTTCTATCTTTTCGCGAATATGACGAATGTGGACAGCTACTGTATTATCTGCTGCAATGGCTTCTTCATTCCAGATATTCTCATAAATCTGGCTGATAGAAAAAACCATGCCTTTATTTTTTACTAAAAATAAAAGAATTCCATATTCGATAGGTGTAAGTTTCACCAATTCTCCGTCTACGTTCACTTCCTTCCGGTCATCATCGATCACCAGACCACCGGTCTCATAAACATTGCCCTGTTTATAGGATACTGATCCAAGCTGGGTATATCTCCGAAGCTGAGACTTTACCCTGGCTACCAGCTCCAGTGGATTAAACGGTTTGGTCACATAATCATCTGCTCCCACATTCAATCCCAGAATCTTGTCTGCGTCTTCTGATTTTGCAGATAAAATTATAATAGGAAGAACATTTTTTTCCCGGATCTTCAATGTTGCCCTGATTCCATCCAGTTTTGGCATCATGATATCTATGACCAGAAGATCTACAGGATTATTGTTCAATATCTGTATTGCTTCTTCTCCATCATATGCTTTCAGAATATGATGTCCCTCCTGGGTCAGATAAATATCTATCGCCTCTACGATTGCCTTGTCGTCATCACATACCAGTATCTCTGCCATTGTCCCCTGCCTCCTGTGCTTTATGTGTTTACTATACCTGTTAAGAATTAATATCTATGGGGTAAAATATTAAGATTTTCTTATAATTGAAAGATTACTCCAATCTATAATACCAGAAAATCATTATAAAAAAAATCTAATTTCGGTGTTGACAAATCTATACCAATATGGTACATTATAGTCACAGAAAAGCAATAATAATTACTATTATTAATAAAGACTAACTTATATGAAAAGGAGATTACGATTATGGCTAAATGGGTATGTAATGTATGTGGATATGTTTATGAAGGCGAGGCTGCTCCGGAAGCCTGTCCAGTTTGTAAAGCACCTGCTTCCAAATTTACTAAACAGGATGACAACCTGACATGGGCTGCTGAGCATGTTGTTGGTGTTGCCAAAGGTGTCAGCGAAGACATTCTTGAAGACCTGAGAGCAAACTTCCAGGGTGAATGCTCTGAAGTTGGTATGTATCTGGCTATGGCCAGAGTTGCTCACAGAGAAGGTTATCCGGAAATCGGTCTTTACTGGGAGAAAGCTGCTTACGAAGAAGCTGAACATGCTGCAAAATTCGCTGAACTTCTGGGTGAAGTTGTTACTGACAGCACAAAGAAAAACCTGGAAATGCGTGTAGAAGCTGAGAACGGTGCTACTGCCGGTAAATTCGATCTGGCTAAACGTGCCAAAGCTGCTGATCTGGACGCTATTCATGATACCGTTCACGAAATGGCTAAAGACGAAGCAAGACATGGAAAAGCATTCGCCGGACTCTTAAAGCGCTACTTTGGTTAAGATACATTTTTATATGATGCCAACCGTCCATGAGGAAGTAGCGTAGCGAATTCCGAATGGTACATGGCTTATGTAAAATATTAAATCACAGAAAGGAAACGGTAT
The DNA here is from genome assembly GCA_900551715.1 of uncultured Blautia sp. Taxonomy (GTDB): domain Bacteria; phylum Bacillota; class Clostridia; order Lachnospirales; family Lachnospiraceae; genus Blautia_A. The sequence goes on from URXG01000014.1 coordinate 39,009, forward strand.
ATGGCTACTCTGAAATACAGTCGTCAGAGAGAATCTATTAAAAAATTTCTCATGACCCGAAAGGATCACCCTACTGCAGATGTTGTATACGAAAATATGAAAAAAATCTACTCCAACATCAGTCTGGGAACTGTATATCGCAACCTTTCCCTGTTGTCTGAGATTGGAGAAATCCAAAAATTATCCAATTTTGGCGGTGCAGATCATTTTGACGGATGTGTTACTCCACATTGCCATTTTATGTGCACCTGCTGCGGACAGGTTCTGGATCTGGAAACAGAGGATATGGATGACCTTTCTGCCAGAGTCGGTAAAGATTTTCCAGGCAGGATCACAGGATACGATGTAAGATTTTTCGGGATATGTGAAAAGTGTTTGAACAAATAGAATAATTTGCGATACTTGCTTGACTTTAAGCTGACAATATGATAGATTGAAAATACAGTTTTCAGTAACAATTACTATTATTAGATAAAACTAACTTAAATAAGAAAAGGAGATCAGAATTATGGCTAAATGGGTATGTAGTGTATGTGGATATGTTTATGAAGGCGAGACTGCTCCGGAAGTCTGTCCAGTTTGTAAAGCACCTGCTTCCAAATTTACTAAACAGGATGACAACCTGACATGGGCTGCTGAGCATGTTGTTGGTGTTGCCAAAGGTGTCAGCGAAGACATTCTTGAAGACCTGAGAGCAAACTTCCAGGGTGAATGCTCTGAAGTTGGTATGTATCTGGCTATGGCCAGAGTTGCTCACAGAGAAGGTTATCCGGAAATCGGTCTTTACTGGGAGAAAGCTGCTTACGAAGAAGCTGAACATGCTGCAAAATTCGCTGAACTTCTGGGTGAAGTTGTTACTGACAGCACAAAGAAAAACCTGGAAATGCGTGTAGAAGCTGAGAACGGTGCTACTGCCGGTAAATTCGATCTGGCTAAACGTGCCAAAGCTGCTGATCTGGACGCTATTCATGATACCGTTCACGAAATGGCTAAAGACGAAGCAAGACACGGAAAAGCATTCGCTGGTCTGCTTAAGAGATACTTCGGAGAATAAAAAATCTATATAGCCAGAAATATCAAGAGGGAACCGGGTGATCTGGTTCCCTTTTTTTCTTATATGTTATGTACAATAAAATAGATTGTGAGTTGAGATATGATACATGCATTAATTATAAGTCCCCGTGACTGCTGGAAACACGATTTTATCCGTCGGATTACAAATGCTCTGGATTGTCCGGTCTTCGGATATGAAACACAGAGAGAACCGGAAAGGACCACTTCTGATCTGGGTGATCCGATTTATATTCATCCCTTTGGTGGAAAACATCATTTTTCTGAAGATAATCTGGTGGGATACTGTATTAACCATAAACCTCATACCGTTCCGGGTGTCTTTAACCACTATGCACCACAGTTGCTTCTGCCAGTACCTTCAGACAGTATCCTGGCATTCGATGAGGTCGGCTTTATGGAAGCTCAGGAAGAAGACTTCTGCCGAGCCATACGCACAAGACTGGATGGAAATATTCCTATAATTGCAACAGTAAAAGATAAAAACATTCCTTTTCTGATGGAATTACGAAACCACCCAAAATGCCACTGCTTTTTCCTTGAAAAAGATAATCAGGATGCACTCTTTCAGGAAGTACTGACTTATATAAACGGCTCTCTGTCAGAAAACCGGACAAAAAATGAAAAAAAGTGGCATAAATAAAGCAGGTTTTTTCGAACCTGCTTTATTGGTTTTATACCGCCTTCAATAATTACTTCTCTCACCAGTTCACACCCTGTTTTTCTTGCTATTCTCAGCTTCCTGTATTTTGGCTATACTGTCATTCCGGATCTCATCTCTGAGTGACCTGAGATATTCTGAAAATTGAACTTTATCATTTCCATAAGTCATCTGAAGGTCATATTCCAGCGGAATCCATGTGGAAATATCAGACTCATTATGCTGGATCAAAGCCTCCAGATTATCCAGTGCCTTATAAATCCTGGATTCCAATGTCTTTCTCTCATCCATTTCTCTGTAAAGAGTCCGCATCTCTTCTGCAAATGGCTGAGGAAGTTCCCTGACCCACTGATCCAGAACTGCAGCTTCCTTCGCCTCATCAGAGTCTGTCTTATCAAAGGTAGGGATATCTCCTGTAAAAGCCTCTCCCAGATCATGGATCAGACACATTTTCAGGAGTTTCGTAAGATCTGCTTCCGGAAATTCGTCACTTACCAGATAAGCCATAAGCGTTATTCTCCAGGAATGTTCTGCCACACTTTCTCTCCGTCCTCCGGAAGCATAACAATGTCTGATAGCATCCTTCAGTCGCTCTGCCACTGACAGTACCTCCAGAAGTTTTCTCGCTTCCATAACCTATGTCGCCTTCTTTCTCTGCCAAAATAGACAGGCATCTATAAATACCTGCGGATATATTACCATGAATGTAACTTTTACGTCAATTGCTGTTTAATGCCAGAGCCGCTTCCCCTAACCGGTTGTAGATAGTTACTGCATCGTTGATATGAGGAATGCCTGTACCTGCAGCACCACATGTTACCAGAATATATTCCATTCCGTCAATCTCTGCAAAACTTGCCAGACAATGGCCAGCCACATTGGTATAACCAGTCTTTCCCCCAAGAATCTCCCCGCCAGTCACCGAAGGATCTGACAGATTCTTGAACATGGTACTGTAAAATGTGATCCCTTCTGGATGGATATTTGTCCCTGGTGTGGAATAATACGGACTCTCGATAATCTTACGAAATGTGCTGTTCTTTATTGCATATCTGAGCAAAAGTGCAATATCCCTGGCTGTACTGTAATGATCTTCCCGGTGCAACCCTGAGATGGAACTGAAATGTGTCCCCGTCATTCCAAGCTTTTCAGCTTTCTCGTTCATAAGAGTCACAAAATCACTCACTGAACCGGCAACGGTATCTGCCAGGGCTACGCAGCACTCTGCTCCGGATGGAAGCATAACACCATACAGGAGATCAATTGCACGCACTGTCTCATTGGGCTGAAACCCCGCCTGCATTGCATCCTGAACATAGAGATCTGCAACCATATCATTGGTGATAGCAATCTCCTGATCCAGATTATCTAAATTCTCGATGGAAAGAATTGCTGTCATGATCTTGGTCATAGAAGCTGGGTACATCTGCTGCTCTCCATTAAGTTCGCCTATCACTTTACCACTACGAGCCTCCATCAGCACGGCGGTAGGACTATTGATCCCACTGAGGTCCAACTCCTGCACCGTAGGCTTACCAAAACCCATCCTCTTTGCAATCTCATCACCAAGTCCGAATTTGCAAACAGCTGTCACAGACAACACAATGATCACTAGAAATTCCAGCAAAATGCAAACACGCAGTTTCCCTCGATTAGTTTTGCGCTTCCTGCTGGTAGTCCTGCTGCTTACTGCTCTCTGAGCACTTCTCCCACTTCTGGAAGAACTTCTGCCCCTTCCTGATTTCTTCATCTGTTTCTTATCTGTCAACTCACTTACCTCTTTATCCCCATAAGCTTACTTTTTATATCATGTTTTCCACACCATTCTAACACATAATCCTCATTCTGTGTAAAACATATTATTTTCGTAATTGTTCAGTACCCTCACAATTACAAGTCAAAATACATTCCAAATATAGTCAAGCGGATATTCGCAATCCGCTTTGCTACTTGCTCATAACCAAATAACTGCTCCGCAGTTTATCAGAAGGAGCTTGCACTCCTCCTGATACAAGCAAGTCCCCACCCCCTGCTTATTGCTTTTCGCAATTGAAGCAGGGGACTTACTTGATTTGGTTAAAATACTGTCGCATGTTTTTAGCGTGGCCATGGGGGAGTTCGAGGGGGAAGCGGCCTTCGCAACTGTGAGCGCCTCCCCCTCGAAAAATCTATTTTTAAATATGAAAAAAGGACATTCCTCTCGGAATGCCCTGATTTTCATATATTAGCCTAATTTTGCAGGATTAACCTTTACACCAGGTCCCATAGTAGGAGTCAGTGTAACACTCTTTAAGTACTGTCCTTTAAGAGTGCTCGGTCTAACCTTCAGAATAGCCTCAATAAGCGTCTGGAAGTTGTCGCTTAACTGTTCCTCAGTAAAGGAAGCTTTACCTACCGGAACATGAATAATATTGGTTTTATCAAGACGATACTCGATCTTACCAGCTTTGATTTCGTTAACTGCTTTTGTAACGTCCATAGTTACAGTACCAGCTTTCGGGTTCGGCATGAGACCTTTTGGTCCAAGTACACGACCCAGACGTCCTACAACGCCCATCATATCCGGTGTAGCAACTACAACATCAAAATCAAGCCATCCTTCATTCTGGATCTTCGGGATCAGATCTTCTGCTCCAACGAATTCAGCACCAGCTGCTTTTGCTTCTTCAGCTTTTGCGTCTCTTGCAAATACAAGAACACGAACTTTTTTACCAGTTCCATGAGGCAGAACAACTGCTCCACGAATCTGCTGATCTGCATGACGTCCATCGCAGCCTGTACGGATGTGAACTTCGATAGTTTCGTCAAATTTAGCAACTGCGGATTTTTTTACAAGACTGATAGCCTCTGCTGTATCATATAATGTTGCGCGGTCTACTGCTTTTGCAGCTTCCACGTATTTCTTACCGTGTTTCATTTCTATAACCTCCTGTGGTAATTGCGGGAATTTCCCTCCCACTTCACTTCTTTTTATTAATCTACGACTTCGATTCCCATACTTCTTGCAGTACCAGCAATCATGCTCATAGCTGCTTCAAGGGATGCTGCATTTAAATCTTTCATTTTCAGTTCAGCGATTTCCTGAACCTGAGCTTTTGTTACTTTTGCAA
>URXG01000015.1 GCA_900551715.1 uncultured Blautia sp.
CAGCTGTATCCTTCATACAGCAGACTTGCAAAATACTTTCCGGATGGCTCCATACTAACTGTCACTGATTTCAAGCGGCAGTTTTCTGCAGGCCCCCTGTGTTTTTTCATGGGGATCCATTTTAATTTCGGAAGCCGGATCCGGTTATCTCCTACCAGAATATTTCCGTTGACTACATTTGTTGTATAGCTGTTTTTGGAGTGATGTTTGGACTTGAAACGTGGAAATCCAACCTTAGGATCACGGAAAAAATTCTTATATGCTTTTTCCAGATGGAGCTGAACATTTGCCAGTGCCAGCGAATCAACTTCTTTCAGAAATGGATACGCCTTTTTATACATAGCTGGTGTATTCTTTAACATCTTCTTTGTCTTTTTATACTCCTGGATCTTGTCATTAAGCATCTGGTTGTACAGAAAACGACAGCAGCCAAATGTTTTTCCAAGGAGTATCTTCTGTTCTTCTGTTGGATAGATCCGGAAACGATATGCTATGTTCAATTCTTTTTCTCTCCCTGGGTTTCGATGTATTGACGGATCACTTCTACTGGTGCCCCTCCTGCCGTCAAAAGGCAGAAACTCTGGCTCCAGAATACTTCTTTCCAAAGTTTTTCCCATCATTGTGATCCATATTTTCCATAAAACCAATCCTTTTTTTGAACAATTATCTTATCGACCTGTTCTATTATACCATGGATTTCACCACCAAACAAGTGTTCTTTTTTATTTTTTGCAATTCATCTCCCACCTGTAGGGGAAGGAGAATTCTTGCTATATATTATCTTAAAAAAAACTTCTCTGACAACCAAAAGAACTTCCATTGATAATATCCTGGCAGTTATATAGTTACTGTTCACGACCTTCACAGTAACACTTTATACACACAAAGAGACGGTCATCATTTAACTTCACGTTTTAAATGATGACCGTCCTAAGACTCTTCGTTAATCATTAACAACCTCGTTCTTCTTTGTATTTTTTGAGGTACCAATCAGAATTCCGGCTACATTATTTCTAATGTATAAATCTGATTCTCTCTATTCAGTTTTTATTATATTGTTCTTTGGATAACCTTGTCATTTCCTGCTCATAAGCCATGTGATGTTTATCACCGGATTATTTAGAAAGTTTATAGATTTAATTATAATTCACGATATTATAATTTATTAGAAATCTTCGGCTCGCTTTTTTATTGGACTTCAGCAGCTTCAAACTTATTATATAAATTTCAAACTGTTTTCCTTTAAAATAAGTTACCTACTGTTTTCTTATTAACATCTGTTGTGAGGAGATGTTCTTCTGATGCAAAGCTTCAATTCATATTCTGTATTTTATTTTATATAAATTATAAAATATGGATTTCAACTTTCTGGAAATGTTTCTTTACACATTTCTGAAATTCTTTGTATCAGGTCTGTGACAGATATTCAATATGAGAAATCAATTCTATATACCGTTATGATACTTATTCTTACGTATTTCTGAAGTTCTGTTCACCAGACAAATCTTTTATTTTTTAATTTAAAAGACTTTCTTCTGAAAATAATCATCGATAAAAATTTACGGGCATTTATGTATCCGGTCTTTCTGGCAGGAAACTTGATTTCTGTCACTGCTCATATTGATGAAATGATTCTCTACCTTCCCAACGGTATCACCTTTACCTTTCTAATGATTTCATCCTTTTCATGTAACATTTATATATGCTATGAATTGAATGAGTTTTTTTATTTTTCTTTGCTGTTCTCTTTTGATGTCATTATAATAACATTTGCCCCTTTATTTGTCAATACTTTTTTATATATTTTTGATAATTTTATTTATGTTAATCATTTTATTTTATTTAAATCTGCTATTTTGTTATAATTTTATATAATATTTAGACAATTCAAATATTAAACTCAAATATTTCCCTTTTCAGTAAATCCGTAAAATAACACAGATATAGCAGAAGGCAGATCCTCCTGCTGGAAGATCTGCCTTTTGCTATATTATTTTCTGTTGTAGTTGATGAGACATCCTTTCAGAATAATCTCGCGTTCATCATCTGTCAGTTCTCCGAGTGTTACCTGGAATTTTTTCAGTCCATTTTCTTTCACTGCATATCCGGTAATACTGTCAGCTTTTTCAGCTACTGCTTTCCGTACATCTGGAAAGAAGAGGTAATCTCCGTTCTTAAATGGAAGTTCCCCTTCCTGGATCAGGAACGGAAGCATACCCCAGTTGATCAGATTGGAACGATAACGTTTGGTAGCGTATTCATTGGCAATATTGGCCCATCCACCTAATACTTTCTGACAGGAAGCAGCCTGCTCACGAGCTGAACCATCTCCTGGCTTTACTGCAAAAATAGTGCTTCCGATTCCGATATTATCTTTACCAACAGATGGGAACTGTGCCTTTACCACATCCATAACCGGTTTCAGTTCTGGAACAGCCTCTGCCGGACATTCACCATTCTGAAGGGCCTTTTGTGCTTTCTGGATTTCTTTCGCACGTCCCACATAGGCAGGATCTTTACGAGAAAGAGTAAACTCTGCCAGACCCAGTGGATTGGAACGATAGGAAGATGTCTCTCCTGACGGAATCAGTTCATCTGTGGTAGTAACAGGATCATGGATCTCGGATACTACTTTCAGAACCAGATTCTCTGCCAGTGCCGGCATTTCCGGCCAGTCTTTGATGTTTGGTCCAAACTGGATCTCAACGGAAGGATCTGCCACACCTTTGCTGTCAAAGATACGATTCTCATAAATTGTCTTGTCAAAGAAGTATTTCTGTCCTGTATATTCTCCGGTATACTCTTCTGCGGAAGTCAGGAAACCTTTGTTTGCAGCTGTTGCTGCAATAGATCTGGCATCCATAAGTGCAACGGAAGAAATCTGACCGTTCTGGATCTTGGATCCCTCTCTGTTAGGGAAGTTTCGGGTAGTATGGCGGATACTTAAGGCATTGTTGGCCGGTGTATCTCCTGCACCGAAACATGGTCCACAAAATGCGGTTTTAACTACAGCACCTGTAGCAAGGAGCTCTGCCAGGACACCATTTCTTGCAAGTTCCATATAGATCGGCGTACTTGCCGGATAAACACTGAGAGTGAAAGCATCTGCTCCAATGCTGGCTCCACGAAGGATATCAGCTGCTGCACAGATATTTTCAAATCCACCACCTGCACATCCTGCGATGATTCCCTGCTCTACATAAAGTTTGCCATCTACTACTTTGTCTTTAAGGGTATATGGTACTTTACCATCCAGGCTGATCTGAGCTTTCTTTTCTACGTCATCCAAAATATCATAAAGGTTGGCTTTCAGTTCGTCGATGGTGTAAGTATTGCTTGGATGGAACGGCATTGCGATCATTGGTTTGATTTCACTTAAATCAATTTCCACACAACCGTCATAGTAAGCTACTTTACCTGGTTTCAGTTCTTTATAATCTTCTTTTCTGCCATGGATTTCATAGAATTCCTCAATCTTTTCATCAGTCTGCCAGATAGAGGAAAGGCATGTAGTCTCTGTAGTCATAACATCCACGCCAATACGGAAGTCTGCACTCAGTCCTGCAACGCCAGGTCCCACAAATTCCATAACTTTATTCTTAACATATCCATTGGCAAATACTTTACCGATGATTGCCAGTGCAACGTCCTGTGGACCTACTCCCGGGCGTGGCTCACCTTTCAGATAAATGGCAACTACCCCTGGCATATTAATATCATAGGTCTGGGAAAGGAGCTGTTTTACCAGTTCTCCACCGCCTTCACCCATAGCCATGGTGCCAAGTGCACCATAACGTGTATGGCTGTCAGAACCAAGGATCATTTTGCCACCACCTGCAAGCATTTCTCTTGCATACTGATGAATAACAGCCTGATGAGGAGGTACATATACACCGCCGTATTTCTTGGCACAGGTAAGTCCAAACATGTGATCATCTTCGTTGATTGTTCCGCCTACCGCACAAAGGGAGTTGTGGCAGTTGGTCAGTACATATGGAACCGGGAATTTCTCAAGCCCTGAAGCTCTGGCAGTCTGAATGATACCTACAAAGGTAATATCATGAGAAGTGAGTTTGTCAAATTTGATCTGAAGTTTCTGCATGTTTCCAGAAATGTTGTGTGCTTCCAGGATGCTGTATGCTATTGTATTTCTGGCTGCATCTTCTCTGGATACCGGCTCGGTCATCTGAGCTTCTTCTACGATATCATGACCATTTACCAGATATACGCCACTGTTGTATAATTTCATAAAATTCTCCTCCAATCATAAGATCCTGTATTAATTGCCATAATAATGACAAAGCGTATTTTTATTATACTTTATCCAACTAAAATCTGCAATCTCTTTTTCTGGGTCTGCAGGGCCCCGCATGGGAGAAATTCCAGAGTTTAAGTCGTAAGTCTGCAGAAAATTCGTATGATATGTGTGTAACACCTGAATGCGGATATCGAAAACGAATTTCACGAATCGTGCTGGCTTCCTGATTCGATTCGGGCGCCGGTTTACTGCCAGTCGGGCAAACTCGGCTTCGCCTCAAACAGTGCCCTTGGTGGCAGTAGCTAGCCCAAATCTCATCGACGGAACCTGCGCAGGGATTCGTTCAATTTCGTTGTTCATATCCTGCTTCAGGCTGGTAAACATAAATTTCCTCGTTTTCTGTATTTCTTCTTTACACATCTGGGTTTCTCCCATCCACCCCGCAGAAACTAACGGCTCTTAGGGGCGGTTCCCCGTCCCGGACCCAGAAATGCGGCGTAGAAGTTTTCTCCTTATTTGGGAGCTTCTACGCCGCGATCCCTATAAAGTACGGTGCAAGATGGAATAAAAGAAGAACTCCAGGAGAAGGATTTCCATGATTATCTTCTGGTACTGTCTCCTTGAATAACTTCGTCAAGATTCTTGTCTGTACAGGTTTTTGCGTTGATACAGAAAGTGCCACTGTTTGAGCCCCGAAGGGGCGAGTTTGGCATCTTTCTGTATCGTTCTTAGCAAAGTTCTGTATAGCATAGAATCTTAGAAGTTATGAACCGGAGATATATCCAGAAGATAACCACTGGAAATCACTCACACTGAAGTTCCTTCTTACATCCTGACTTGCACCGGGAATTCTTTGGCTTTATAATTGTGACATCGGAATTTTATAAATTAGCCATTTAAACCAAGGAGGATAATTTTGAACAGTCAAGATAATAACTTTTTTGAGTCTTATAAACGTCTTGATCGGCTCTGTGGAGATATTCTTAACTGCAAAAATGGTATCAGTGAGTATATACAACAGATGGAACAAACCGGACAATCAGGTTTCAAAGTTGCCAACTGGACAGAAGATTACAAAATGCTAAAACATGTACGCTTGGTCAGAAACCAGATAGCTCATGATACCTCTAACGCTTCATTCAGCACAGAAACTGATTTAGAATTTGTGAATTCATTTTATAACAGAATCCTAAAGCAAGATGACCCATTTGCACATTTAAGAAAAATGAACTCCACAGAATTTATCCCTAATAACAATTTATCGTCAAGCCCCTCAAAAGAGCATTTTCAATATCAACCTCTCAACAATTCCAATAATAATTTTGTAGACAGATTTTTAATAGGAATTGGTATAATCGCTGCAATTATTGTAATTTTAATACTATTCTGCTTATTCGGTATCTTGTAACTGAAAGTATTAATATTTCTTTACTTTACTATCGAAATCCATTATACTTTAAAACGTTTAAAATCTAGTATTATGATTTACGGTAATTTTAATAAGGAGGTATATGTTTATGTTTCGTTTATGGGGAAAAATATGGAAAGATAACCATATGATAAAAGACACTGTCATCTGCGATGACTCAGAAGATACACGTACACACAAAATATTTCATGCGCTGCAGGAGATCTGTTATGATTTTGACCTGGCGAACCCTATCTGGCTTGACAAAACTATCAATGATTTTAAACGCCACTCCAAAACAAGATTCTACCAGGACAATTTTGTTGAAACTGTAGATTTTGATTATCTTGAAATTCAGGTAATTGAAGAGGACTGAGCACAATTTAATCCATAAATTCACGTATAATTTCTCTCATGATCTCTTCTTCTTCAGGACTGAGCATCTTGCTGAAATGACTGCCTGTTGCCGCAGTCTGCCGGATACTGGCTGCAATACGCTCTACCATCTCTTCCTGCAGAACCGAGTCCTGTTTACGGCTTTCCGGTGCCGGCTCATATCTCCGGGGTACCGGTGGATCCTCCCGGGTCTTTCTGGCCTGCAAAATATAGTCTGCCAGGGAATTCATGACAAGTTCTTCTCTGTAAGCAAAATCCAGAAACTGTCTCAGCACAAGAAGCGTCATCGGAACAGCTGTCCCTGTATACAGATAGGAAAGTGGCAGCCCTTCTTTTTTGTCCAACACACTGATCAGGATAAATGACAATACCAAGCAGAAGGTTGACAAGAGCGATGGTCCCCATACCATAAAGTTCATCCTGTTCAGAAGTTTATCTCTTGTTTTCCACAGATTCAGCCATTTTTCCTTGAGACTGTTCACCGCTTTTGTTTTCCGTAATGCTCTTCTGTAAGTAAGGTGTACTGCCAGCATTCCTACTGCCCCTGCTGTTCCCAGCACTGTCATAAAATACAGCAGTATCTTCAGCTCCATGATTTTCTCCAGCATAAGCTCCTCCTTAACCTAATAATAATTCGTAACTGTGAGAGTACTGAACAGTTATGGTAATTCATATTTTACACCTGTCGGAAGTCTCAGGAAACAAAAATCGTTCGTCAAATTCCCCCATATAATCGCAAAAAACTGCTTTATCAGCAGCCTGTTGCAGCTATTGATAAAACAGTCTTTCCGTTTCCATATATTGGTTTTGTATATATTTTTATAAATTTTGCAGTGCTTTCACAACTTCCTCGAAATTCATAAAGTGAGAAGCCTTCACAAGAACGGTATCTCCTGTCTGAACATACCGGTCAAGATGTTCCAGAAGAGATTTTCTATCTTTCTCATAATAAACTTTAAGATCCGAACCGGCCTTCTCCGCAGCTTCTGCCATATGTCTGGAAAGTTCTCCTACACAGACACAGACATCAATTCCGCAGACTGCCGCATGAGCACCTACTTCTTCATGAAGGGCTGTCTCATTCTCTCCAAGTTCACCCATATCGCCAAGAATTGCCACTCTCCGACCGCTTCCGTCATGAAGTACATCCAGAGAGGCTTTCATGGACATTGGATTGGCATTATAACAGTCATCAACAATCAGCATTTTATCCGTCTCAATCATTTTGAAACGGCCGCTGATCGCCTCCAGGCTTTCAATCCCGGCTTTGATCTCCTCAATAGTAAGCTCATAAATGTGTCCTACACAGGTTGCCGCCAGTGCATTATAAACCATATGAATTCCCGGCATAGGTATAAGAACCCTAAAACTCTGCTCACCCAGATGGATTCTGCATTCCATTCCTTTCAGACCTTTACTTACAATCTCATCGGCATACACGTCACGATCTTTGTTCAGTCCGAAAAATACCGGTTTAATTCCGTTATATCCTTCTACAGTACAGAGTTTATCATCATCACCATTCAGTACAATATGGCCATCTTTTTGCAGTGTCTGGAAGATCTCTGTTTTGGCTTTCAGCACACCATCTCTGTCTCCCAGATTTTCCAGATGACAGGTTCCGATATTGGTGATCACACAGGTATCCGGTCTCGCAATCCTGGTAAGACGGGTCATTTCACCAAAGTCGCTGATTCCCATTTCAAGCACTGCAATCTGATCCTCATCTCTCAGCCTGAACACTGTAAGAGGCAGACCAAGTTCATTGTTAAAATTCCCCTGTGTTTTCAGAGTACGGTATTTTTCTTTCAGAACAGAAGCGATCACTTCTTTTGTACTGGTTTTTCCAACACTTCCTGTAATACCCACTACAGGAATATTCAGCTGTTTCAAATAAAATTCCGCAATATCTTTTACGGCCTGAAGGGAAGATTTTATCTGAATGTACGGGTATTCTGCTTCTGGAAGTTCTCTTTCTGACAAAGTGGCAAGTGCCCCTTTTGTCATTACATCCGGAATGAATTTGTGTGCATCGACCCTCTCTCCCACGATAGGAACAAAAAGACAATCCTGCTCTATTTTGCGGCTGTCTGTGGTAATGGCAGTAACTTCTTTATCCAGCATCTTTTCCGGTCCATGATAAATACCCTGGCAAACCTCTGTAATATTTCTTAATGTTAAGTTTTTCATTTTTATATCTCCGACGCTTTAATTCGTTATTCGTACTTCTTCATGGAAACCCGGATCAGTTCCTCACAAAGTGTAGGATAATCCATTCCAAGAACAGCAGCCTCCTGTGGAATCAGACTGGTAGGAGTCATTCCCGGCAGAGTATTGGCCTCCAGGCAGTACAGTTTTTCATCTTCTGTTACGATGAAGTCCAGTCTTGCATAGCCTTCCATTTCAAGGGCATGATAACCGGCAACTGCTGCATCCTGAAGTTTCTCAGTAAGCTCCGGAGAAATCGGTGCAGGGCAGGTTTCTGTTACAGCTCCTGGTTTATATTTATTTTCATAATCATAAGTACCTTCTTTGGGCACAATCTGTACTACAGGATATGCTTTGCCGTCCACTACTGCAACGGTAAACTCCACACCCTTCACAAACTCTTCAATGACTACTTCGTTTTCGTATGCGAAAGCGCCATCCAGAGCTTTTATGTATTCTTCCTGATCATTTACAATATAAACACCAATACTGGAACCACCACAACATGTCTTGACTACTACAGGGAAATTCAGACCCAGTTCCTGCGGTGTTTCTTTTCTTTCAGATTTTTTCATAGAAGCACCGCCCGGGGTAGGTACTCCATGAATGCGGAACATATTTTTGGTAATCCCCTTGTCCATGGCCATGGCACTGCTTAAATATCCTGTCCCAGTATAAGGGATTCCCATAAGATCAAATGCCGCCTGCAATTTGCCGTCCTCTCCATTGGCTCCATGAAGTCCCAGGAAGACAAAATCTGCTTTTTTGCAGAGTTCGATTACATTTGGTCCAAAAAAATCTTTGCGGGATTTTTTCATTACTTCTATATTCTTATTGAATCCCTTCATGTAGGCTGCTGCAGCCTCTACATCATATTCCTGTGGGAAAGGCTCTTCCCAGTCTACCTTTTCCACGCCACAGAAAACATCCACAAGAATGGCCTGATGACCTTTCTGTCTCAGTGCACCACAGATTCCTGTTCCGGACACTATAGACACATCTCTTTCTGTACTGGTTCCACCTGCTAATACGACAATCTTCATATCCCCATCTCCTTAAGAACGCAAAACTGCTGCAAAGATCCACTTCAGAACCCCTTGCAGCATCTTTGCTGATTTATTTATAGATAACCACCGGCATACCGGCTTCTGTATATTGATAGAGTTCCTGAGCCTGCTCCAGAGGCAATACAACACAGCCTTCTGTACTGGCCCAGCTACTGTCCAGAGAAGAACTGAAATCTGCTTCTCCGGAACTTCCAAAGTCTGCTTCTTCTGTATCAGAACCTGTTGATATCTCAAGTCCTGCTTCTCCATAAATTCCAACTTTATCAAAAGGTATCCAACAGCTTACTTCATTGCCTGTGCCACCACCTGGTACTGCGGATTCCTTTTTATCACCAACTGCAAAAACTCCCTCGGCCGTACTGCTGCTGGCCACAAATCCTGTATCTACCAGAGGCTGACCTTCTTTATAAAATACCAGTCTGCTGTCTGTCAGATTTATCTCAATATATGTATATCCAATATCATTGGTCTTTCTACTGGAAGCCTCACTGGAATAAACCGGCTCCCGCACCTGTGTTTTGTGATCCATGATCGCCTGGTACAATTCTTCTGTTTCTCCTGGCTGATCGATCACCCAGCCATAATTTCCTCCTGAAACAGTAATCTCCCGACTGTCATAAGTGACGAAAGAACGTTCTGTACCTGGTGTATCATATTTCTCTGCCAGGGTCTTTACATAAGATGCCACAGCATCCCTGTCCAAAACCAGATTGCCATTGCCGTCTCTTGTAAGCCAGTCTCTGATCACAGATCTGTCTACAGTTTCCTTACGGTCATCAAAATCGTAGGTGATCACCACATCTGCAAGTTCATTCATCTGCTGACAGTCTCTGGTAAGGTCCTCACTGTAAACAGAAGGATTAATATAGCATCCATCCTCTTCCAGATTGGCAACAGTTCTTCCTGTAGTCACAGCATCACTGATGTCTTCTTTCAGTTTGTCCTGATCTACCAGTGTACCTTCTTTTTCTGCTACAACAACGAATTTATCGCCACTATCCTGAATAGAAGCATCTACAGGCTGTTCATTATTCTGAAGACATTTCAGTCCTCCTACTGTCTCATCAAAAAGATCCTGATCATAGGTAACTGATGAAGGTACCTGATAGGTCTGATGCTGACTGAAAGCCACAAACCACAAAAAACGGTTCTGCTGATGAAGAAGTTTGTTTACACTTCCATCCGAAGTATATGCAAGCTGTATCTGATCTGCGGAAATACTTTCCTGTCCGTTTCCTCTGGTCTGTACTGCCAGCACATAGGCGGCTGTTTTTTGCTCCAGAAGATCTTCTGCCTCTGCTTCTGTCATATAAGAACAGTTGAATCCGTTTACCAGTGATCCCGGAAGAAAATGCTCCGTAAAATAGTAAACGCCAAAAAAGTAAGCACCGGCAGTAAGAAGAAACAGCACAATGATGAATCCGATCAGTATTTTTCTTCCTCTGCTCATTCCTGTTTTTTCTTCTGCCATGGTACCTCCTTAATTTTCTGAGTTCTTTATTCTTACCCGGTTACTTATTCAGCCAGAAGTTTCTCTACGCTGGCAAGTTTGACACATGTAACAAATACCTGTGCAGCTTTTTCCAGTTCATCTGTTGGCGGGAAAGAAGGAGCAATACGGATATTGCTGTCTTTTGGGTCTTTGCCATATGGATAAGTTGCTCCAGCACCTGTCATAACCACACCGGCTTCTTTTGCCATGGCAACGATCTTTTTGGCACAACCTTCCATTGCATCAAAGGAAATGAAATATCCACCTTTTGGATTAGTCCATTCGCCAATGCCTAGTCCACCAAGTTCTTTTTCAAGAGTGTTTTCTACCATTTCAAATTTTGGGCGGAGAATTGATGCATGTTTACTCATATGTGCATGAATTCCATCCAGATTCTTGAAGAATCTTACATGACGAAGCTGGTTCAGTTTATCATGTCCGATAGTCTGAACTGTCATATATTTGCGGAAATCATCAAGGTTTGCCTTGGATGCTGCTACAGCTGCAATACCTGATCCCGGGAAACTGATCTTGGATGTGGAAGTGAATTTGTAAACCATGTCCGGATTGCCGGCTTTGGCACATTCTTCCAGAATTTCAAGAAGGAAATCCTGTTTTTCCGGTTCATCATAGAGATGATGTACGCTGTATGCATTGTCCCAGTAAATACGGAAATCCGGTGCTGCCGGTTTCAGTGCTGCAAAACGTTTGACAGTTTCTTCTGAGTAAGTATATCCCTGTGGATTGGAATACTTCGGTACGCACCAGATACCCTTTACAGCCGGATCTTCACTTACATATTTTTCTACCAGATCCATATCCGGTCCTTCCGGACTCATAGGAATATTGATCATCTCAATACCAAAAAATTCTGTTACTTTAAAGTGACGGTCATATCCCGGTACAGGACAGAGAAATTTGACCTTATCCTGTTTGCACCATGGAGTATTGCCCATAACACCATGAGTAAAAGAACGTGCTACTGTATCAAACATAACATTCAGACTGGAGTTACCATAGATAATAATGTGTTCCGGATCTACTTCCGAAATCTCTCCAAGAAGTCTCTTGGCTTCCGGAATACCATCAATCACACCGTAGTTACGACAATCCACACCAGTCTCGCATTTCAGATCTGTATCACTTCTCAGAACATCCATCATCTCCATAGAAAGATCCAGCTGATCTGCTGCCGGTTTACCTCGTGACATATCAAGTGCAAGTCCCTGTGCCTTAATATCTGCATACTGCTGCTCCAGTTCCTTTTTAAGAACAAGGAGCTGTTCTCTGGTCATTTCGCTGTACTTCTGCATAATAATCCTCCTCGTGCCGATCTGTACCGGCAAATGTTCTTCGTTGCTGTTCATCACTGCTGTTTTTTCTATCCTGTCTATTTTAGTATGCTAAAATCCTGCTTGTCAAGTCCCCACACCTTTGTATTTAAAAAACCTTGCGGATTTTTGTGTTTTCACCTATACTGATGATAAAATCATTATAAATAATAAAGAAAGGTTATCATATATGTGGATTGCAAATGACTGGAAAGAATACGAAGTAATTGACGCTTCCTGTGGTGAAAAACTGGAACGCTGGGGTAAGTACACCCTGGTCCGTCCGGACCCTCAGGTAATCTGGGACACCCCAAAGGCCAGCCGGGGCTGGCATAATATGAACGCACACTATCACAGAAGTAAAAAAGGCGGTGGTGAATGGGAATTTTTTGATCTTCCACAGCAGTGGGACCTCCATTACAAACACCTGACCTTCCATCTGAAACCATTCAGTTTCAAACATACCGGTCTGTTTCCGGAACAGGCTGTCAACTGGGACTGGTTCGGTGACAAGATCCGTAATGCGGGACGCCCTGTAAAAGTCCTGAATCTTTTTGCCTATACAGGTGGTGCTACACTGGCTGCTGCCGCTGCCGGAGCTCATGTTACACATGTAGATGCCTCCAAAGGCATGGTTAACTGGGCCAAGGAAAATGCAGTTGCCTCCGGACTTTCTGATGCTCCCATCCGCTGGCTGGTAGATGACTGTGTCAAATTCGTAGAGCGTGAGATCCGCAGAGGCAATCATTACGACGCTGTCATCATGGACCCTCCTTCTTATGGAAGAGGACCCAAAGGTGAGATCTGGAAGATTGAAGATGCAATTCATCCGCTGGTAAAGCTCTGCACTCAGATTTTAAGTGATGATCCTCTGTTTTTCCTGATCAACTCCTACACCACAGGTCTGGCTCCAGCTGTGCTTACTTATATGCTCGCTACAGAACTTAAGAAATATAATGGACACGTAGATTCCCAGGAGATCGGACTTCCTGTTACTTCTACAGGACTGATTCTTCCATGTGGTGCTTCCGGACGCTGGGAAGCCAGATAATACTTGAATCTTTTTCTCTCCGGATTTATAATACTCTTATCAGTAAAGTTTTTCAGGAGAGGTGATTTTATCATGGAAGCAAAATCAAAAGACAGTCTTCCCTACACCTGTACTCCGGCCTATGACCGCAGCCACTGTGGGAAATGTGTCTGTGCCACCTGTTATCAGCAGGAGTTCTGCGACCGTTGCAGTTCCTGTCAGGATCTTTCCCATAAAAAGGAATCCTGTTACCGATATGAAGGTGCCTATTGTTATTAACTGAAAAGAACCTGGCATTTACATTGGACTTCACTCCTTTATAAATGTCAGGCTCTTTTTATTTTACAATATCTTACTTTTTCTCTTTTGGGAACACCATGGTAATCTCTGTTCCTTTACCTGGTTCACTGAGCATATTCAGCGTACCTCCAAGGAAAGTTACTCCATGTTTGACAATCGAAAGTCCCAGACCGGTTCCGCCGATCTCCTTGGAATGACTCTTATCCACTCTGTAGAAACGCTCAAAAACCCTGCTGCATTCTTCCCTCGGTATACCAATACCGGTATCCTTTACAGACAGTTTCACCTGTTCTCCAAGATCTCTGAAATGAATACTGACCGTACCATCTTCTTTATTGTATTTGATACCATTGTCACAGAGATTGTAGATCACTTCTTCCAGAATCGGACGTACTGTGTGAAATACCAGCGATTTTCCATCAATAAAAAGATGTACGTTTTTCTTTTCTGCAATCCCTTTCAGATTATTGCAGACATCCTTTACCACTCCATAAAGATCTACCTGCTCCCACTCATAAGGATTCACATCCTCATCCAGTTGAGATACTTTGATAGTGTCTTCCACCAACTGTATCAGTCTCTGGGCTTCTTTGTAGATTCTGCCGGCAAATTTCTTGATATCCTCATCTTTTACAAAACCATCCTGGATGATTTCTGCAAATCCGGATATGGAAGTAAGGGGAGTCTTAAGCTCATGGGAAACATTTGCTGAAAATTCTCTCCTCAGATTCTCTCTCTGGATCTTTTCTGTTTCATTCACAAGAAGAAGAACTGCACCTACCACTCTTTCTTCACGAAAGACCGGATTGGCGATCATCTGGACAAACTCTCCATCCAGATTAAGCAGGGCACTTCCATGCTGCCCTTTCAGTGCATATTCGATTACTTTACGAAAATCCTCATTTCGGTCCAAAGAATATACACTCTGACCTGTTTTGGGCTCTTTCATCTGAAACATTCTCCATACACTAGAGTTTCCGGAAAGAATCATCGTATAGGCATCGATTACCAGAAGACCTTCCTGCATGTTTTCTGTAATGATAGCAAATTCTTCCTGATTTCGACGGGCATTTTCAAGCTGTACACTGATCTGCTTGTTCTGCCTGTAGATTTTGCTCAGCAGAGGACCAATTTCTTCATATCCCTGGTTGTCTTCCGGATGTTCCAGGTCCAGCCTGTTGATAGGTTCTACAATTTTTGAAGCCATTCGTGAAGAAATAATACCTGCAAGCAACAACAAAATGACCAGAATGATCATCAAAGACGGTACCAGTCTGAACACCAATACCAGAACAGATGCCTGGGTACTGGATATTCGAAGAACAGAATTGTCAGACAGTCTCACTGCATAGTACACTGTTTTTTGAGACAGCGTATCCGAGATTCTGTCAGCATATCCGCTACCATCCTTCTGAGCCTCCTGAAATTCTTTACGGTCACTGTGATTCTCCATCTCAGAAGCCTTTGCCTGACTGTCATAAAGAACTGTTCCATCCTGTGCAATATAAGTGATCCTGGCATCACTGTCATGAATCTGCTTCAGGTACTCTGTACCTTCTGCCTCTACTCCATAGGCAAGATAAGACACCTCTTTCTTTAGTTCTCCGTTTATTTCTTTTCCAAAGTACTGGTACAGGGCTGCCATTACAAGGGCGATCCCACATACCAGTATTATTGCCGCTGCTGTTACCGTTGATTTGAATATCTTTCTGGTCAAATCATTTGCCTCCCATTTGGTGCTCGTTATTTCTGTGGACACCTGTAATGGAATATTCTACCCATTCTGCAATATTCACCGCATGATCGCCGATACGTTCCATATATTTGGCAGTCATAAGAAGATCCAGGCCTGCTTTTGCATCCAGATTCTGATACATAAGCTGTGCAAGTTCTTCTTTTACCTGATTAAAAGCATCGTCCACCTGATCATCATTATCAATTACCTGGCGACATAATGCAAGGTCTGATTTTACAAAAGCATCAATACTTTCACTTACCATTTTTGTAGTCATTTCTGCCATTTTTTCGATAAGTACCGGTATTTTTACGTTATTATCCTCAATAAACTGGGCAAGATCGGCAATATCTGCTGCCTGATCACCGATCCGTTCCATATCTGAGATCATTTTAAGTGCTGCTGAGATTTCTCTAAGGTCCCCTGCTACGGGCTGCTGGTGAAGAAGAAGCCTCATGCAGAGATCTTCTATTTCTCTTTCTTTTCCATCAATCTCTTTGTCTGTATCAAAAACCTGTCTGATACAGTCCCCTCCCTGAATTGCTTTTGTAGCCAGAGAAATTACTTTTTCGCAAAGGCTTCCCATTGTGATCATCTGTACATGAAGTTCTTCAAGCTGCCTCTGAAAACGTGTTGTCATAATCAACCAAACCTCCCTGTAATATAATCTTCTGTTCTCTTGTCCTTCGGCATGGAGAATAATGTATCTGTGTCATTAAACTCCACAACTTCACCCAGAAGGAAGAAGGCTGTTTTGTCAGAGATACGGGTAGCCTGCTGCATATTATGTGTGACAATTACTATCGTATAATCCCCTTTCAGCTCAAGAGCCAGTTCCTCGATTTTGGAAGTAGAGATGGGGTCCAGGGCTGAAGTAGGTTCATCCATAAGAAGTACTTCCGGCTGTACAGCAAGTGCTCTGGCAATACAAAGACGCTGTTGCTGTCCACCGGACATACCCAGTGCACTTTTTTTCAGTCTGTCTTTTACTTCATCCCAGATAGCTGCATCACGGAGAGATTTTTCTACGATCTCATCCAGTTTTGCTTTGGAACGGATACCATGTGTTCTTGGTCCATAGGCAATATTATCATAGATGCTCATCGGAAACGGATTGGGCTTCTGGAACACCATTCCCACTCTTTTACGAAGATGGTTTACATCCATATCTCCATAGATGTCCTCTCCGTCCAGTTCTACTTTGCCGGTGATCTTGCAGCCTTCTACAAGGTCATTCATACGGTTCAGGGATTTCAGAAGTGTAGATTTGCCGCAGCCACTGGGTCCGATGAAAGCTGTGATCTCTTTTTCCGGAATGTGCATATTGATATCTTTTAACGCATGAAACGCTCCGTAATAGAGGTTCATATCTTCAATAGAAAGTTTGATATTGTCAGTCATGTTTTCTTTATCCTTTCGCAATACGTTTTGCCACCATACCGGACAAACCGTTAATGATCAGTACAAATAAGAGAATAACAACTGCTGTAGCAGATGCCTGATTCATATGAAGTCCCTCACTGGAAAGTACATACATATGAAGTGCCAGTGTACGTCCGGAACCCATCAGGTTCGGAATCTGTGCAACAGTACCGGAAGTATAGAGAAGTGCTGCTGTCTCTCCAATGATACGTCCGATGGCAAGGATGATACCTGCCAGAATACCAGGAACTGCTGATGGTAATACGATTGTAAAGATTGTTCTCAGTTTTCCGGCTCCCAATCCAAAACTTGCTTCTCTGTAAGAATCCGGAACTGCTTTCAGTGCTTCTTCTGAGGTTCTCATGATCAATGGAAGTACCATGATCACCAGTGTACAGGCACCTGCCAGAAGGGATAAGCCCCAGTGAAGTGCTGTTACAAAGAACAACATACCAAAAAGGCCATACACAATAGAAGGAATACCGGAAAGTGTTTCTGCGGTGATACGGATCACCTGCACCAGTTTATTTCCTTTTTTTGCATATTCAACCAGATAAATCGCAGCAAAAATACCAATGGGAGCTGCAATCACCAGGGAAAGCGCTGTCATAATGAATGTATTAATAAGAGAGGGCAGCAGGGACACGTTCTCTGATGTATACTCCAGACTAAAAAGTTCTGGAGTCAGATATGGGATGCCCTTTACCAGAATATATCCTACCAGAAACATCAGTACTGCAAATGTGATCACTGCAGCCCCTACTGTCAGAAGCGCCAGCACCCCTGAGCCCGGATGAGTGATATAAGAACGTATACGTTCTGATGTTGTTGTCTGATTTCTTTTTTCTATTTTATCTACGGACTGATTTATTGTCGCTGCGTTAGTTTGCATTCTCTGACCTCCTGTTCAGTAAAGAAAGGCTCAGGTTAATGATCAGGATAAATACAAAAAGTACTACACCTGTTGCGATCAGTGCTTCTCTGTGAAGTCCTGTTGCATAACCCATTTCTGTAACAATATTAGCTGTCATGGTTCTGAGACCTTTCAGCAGTCCTGCTGGCATTCTTGCCTGGTTTCCGGCTACCATGATCACCGCCATTGTTTCGCCGATAGCACGACCGATTCCCAGCACAACAGCTGCCAGAATACCTGATTTAGCTGCCGGAAGCATAACTACAAAGATACTTCTTTCCTTCGTAGCACCAAGTGCCAGAGAACCTTCATAATAACTCTCCGGAACACTTCTCAGTGCTGATTCTGTAGGACCGATAATCGTTGGCAGGATCATGATTCCCAGAAGAAGGGATGCTGCCAGCCAGCTGGTTCCTGTTCCTCCGAAAGTGCTTCTGATCAGTGGCACCATAAGAACCAGGCCGAAGAAACCGTATACAATAGAAGGAACACCTGCCATCAGTTCGATTCCGGATTTCAGAGGACGGTAAATTTTCTGTGGACAGTAGCGTGCCATGAATACTGAAGTAAACAGTGCAACAGGCACTCCTACAAGAATTGCGCCACCAGTTACATAAATGCTGGCAATGATCATTGGAAAGATTCCAAATTTATCATTAGAAGGTTTCCATACAGTTCCCAGCAGGAAATTAAGTGGTCCGATTTTTGCAATAGCCGGGATACCATTCGCAAAAAGGAACAGGCAGATCAGAAATACTGCCAGAACCGAAACACAAGCTGCCACCATAAAGACAATCTTCATGGCTTGTTCTTTAAATCTATTCATACAGATTGCTTCCTCTCTTATTTCTGAACATACCAGAAGCCCGGTTTGCCGGGCTCCTGATTGTTGTCTCTATACCCTGTTTTATTTAGCCAGGTCGTCCCAGTCAGTTGTCTCACCTGTGAAGATGGACTTAACCTGATCACTGGTCAGCTCATCAACATCATTGTCATTGTTTACTACAACTGCGATACCGTCTCTTGCAATTTCAGTAGCTGTAAGGTTTTCACTTGTTTCTTCATCTTTCAGTTCTCTGGAAGCCATACCGATATCGCAGATACCTTCTGCTGCGGAAGTAATACCTGTTGTAGAATCGCTCTGCTGTACTTCTACAGTGATCTTTCCACCGTTTGCTTTTTCGTACGCTTCTTTCAGTTTCTCCATTACAGGTGTTACAGAAGAAGAACCTGCAACTACTACTTTGCCTTCTGCATCACTCTGTTCGTATGCTGCTGCTTTGTCATCAACTTTGATGTATCCGTTATCTTCAACGATCTGCTGTCCATCAGAACTCATGATGTAGTTGATAAAATCCTGTGCTGCATCACTGGTCTTTTCACCTGTAATGATATTGAACGGACGAGATACTTTGTATGTATCATTTGCTACATTCTCCGCGGATGCTTCTGCACCGTCGATCTTGACAGCCTTTACTGTATCATTAAGAGAACCAAGTGAAATATATCCGATTGCATTTTCATCACCTGCAACCGTTGTCATCATAACAGATGTGCTGTTTGTGATACTTGCATCTTCTGTTGTCATATCTACTTTTTCATCGCCCTGTTTTTCTTCGATTCCAAACAGCTCAATGAATGCACCTCTTGTGCCAGATCCGTCTTCTCGGGAGATAACATCAATAGTTCCGCTTGCTGCGCTTACTACAGATGCAAAAACTGTGGTTCCGATCATTGCTGCTGTTAAAATTGCTGCGATTTTTTTCTTCATGATTAATTTCTCCTCTTTATCTTGCTTTATTTAATTGTTTTCCTTATTGACAAGTGCAATTATAGGGAGAAAAAGTAAAATACAAAATCCTGTTGGTGTAAAATCTTTGTAAAAAAGGAAATCTGCTCTCTCGGACATTTTTCCCACAAAAAAGAGACATCCCCGAAGGGACATCTCTCTTTTGTTTTGAAGGAGTCATTTAAATTTTAACAAATAATACTACTTGACTGTTACCTTAACTTTGCAGGACTTACCGCTTTCTGCATAGCAGTATACATAGCAGGTTCCTTTCTTCTTAGCTGTGATCACGCCTTTGGCATTTACAGTAGCCACAGCTGCATTGGAAGATGCATAACGAACTTTGCTTACATGATTGGTAAGTTTCTTTCCATTATTCGTTACTGTTGCTTTAACAGTTGCTTTCTTTCCTGCTTTCAAAGATACGGCCTTTTTGTTTACAGTAATAGCTTTCACTGCGCCGTATTTACCGCCTGTTGTGTTTACATGAAGGGTATCGGATTTTGCTATTTTACCGTTCTTTCCATAAGCAACTACATAATATTTGTAAGCAGTGCCTTTCTTAAGACCCTTCTGTGTCCATTTGGTAGTACTTGCAGAAACTTTCTTAAGAAGTTTATAACTTCCACCACATTTTGTTCCATAAATTCTGTAGGATGTTGCATTGGCTGCCTTGGTCCAGGATACTGTTGCACTGGTTTTGGTTGTTGTTGCCTGTGCCATCATTACCTGTACTTTTGCTGCCGGTTTTGGTGTGTCTGTAGGTTTCGGATCTGGTTTCTGTGCTTCTTTTACTTCGATCTCTGCTGACGGAACTACAAAGTAAGCATATGGAGAAGCAGAAACATAAATCTGATATTTGCCGGCTTTTTCTGTCTTCAATACTGCTACACCGTCTTTATCAGTAATTGCATCTGTAGCTTCACCTGTTTCTGTATCCCTGAGAGTCACTGTACAGTTCTCTTCTTTTTTAACGGCCATGGACCAGTCTGTGCTCGCAACAGATACCTTGAATTCTTCACCTGCTGTTACACTCTTCGGTACATCCTGGAAATACAGATATTTATCACTCCAGCTGGTAGTGTCTCCCATCAGGAACAGGGTCATTTCATCCCCATCTTCAAGCACTGCTGCGTTGGAATAGTCAGATACATATTTGTTATTTACATAATACATTAATCCAGAAGTCTGAATTCCAAATACAGTACTGATGATACCTGTACTTCCTACCTGGAGATATTTGCCAGGATCCTGTGCAAACTCTTCTCCGTAAAGTTCGGAATGAACTTTGTAAAGAGCATCTACAACAGTAACTTTGTTCTTGGTAGCTTCTGGTTTATTATAGCCAAAGACTGCTGCATCTTTGGCAGTCACCTTAACGGTTGTGGTGTCACCAGGCTGATTGGCAGTTTTGTTTACGTGTACAGTTACATTTGCAACTGCAGTGTTCTCTGCATTTCTGGCAGCTTTCATTGCTGCTTCCAGTTCGATAACTGCTGCACTTGCTTCTGCCTCTGTTTTGTTTTCTTTGTTGTTTACTTCTTCTGCTTTGGCGATAGCTGCTTCAAGAGCTGCTTTGGTGCCTTCTTTGTACTGTCCTGCCTCAGATCCCTCTGTAATGCTGTCATTAAGCGCTTTGGCTTCGGTGATCATCTCTGCCAGAGAATCCGCAGCTGTCTTGGTTCCCTTAATGGTTACTGTTACAGAAACCGGCTGTTTGTAAAGTTTCTGAAGGACTTTATTCTCCGGATATTTCTTAGCATACTCCCCATAACGCTCACTGCTTAATATAGAAGAAATAGTGATCTGTGTATCGTTTTCTCTTCTGGTTACTACCAGATTCTCATGAGCAACCACTGCATTATTGGAAGATTTGAATTTATTATATCCTGCCCCTTCCATTTCCCATGGATCATCAAACATGCTGTCCGGAATGATACCTTCGCCTGTTCTGTTATCATAATTATAAATCCACTTCGGATTGCCATTTTCGTCAAAAATCATTTCCTGGAATGGGTGAAGATTGCCTGTAACAGAATCTTTGTCTGCATACTGGCCATCATTGATTCCGTCAAAGTAATGTGCTTTGGCAGCTTCCATCATATTCAGTTCATCCTGAACATCTGCCTCTGTGATTGGCTTGATGGTTACAGGAATATTTTTGACAGCAGTTACACCTTCACGTGTAAAGGTGATGACCAGATTTACAGTTACATCCTCATTGCTTGAAAAACGATCTACAGAAGCTTTGTATCCATTAACACTGATAGCATCGGAATCAGCAGTTACTTTGATTTCTGATTTTTCAAACACAGAATTTCCATTCTCATCTTCAAATCTGGTAAATCTTGGAAGCTGAAGGTCAGTCTTACAGTTTTTCAGATCTGCAACTTTGCCAGTTGATCCAAATTCTGTAATCTTATCTTCTGTATAATACTTGTCAAGAAGAGCTTTCAGCTGTTTTTCTGTAGGTTTTACAGCACCTGTTCCTTTGACTGTCACCTTGAATTCTTTTGTATACGTAGCAAACTCGGATATACTTTCAACATTTGTATTTATGGAGTTGTCATTAACCTGGAAGGTTGCTGTCAGAGTCACTTCTTTGTCTTCCGGCTGTGCATGGACAGTTCCCTTCTTAGAATCTGTAATAGAATCATATCCTGTCTTGTCAATGCTGATCACATCTGTGTCAGAAGAAGTCCATGTAATCTTTGACCATGCTGTTCTGGCACTGCTTGTCATGATCTGTGGCAGGGTAAGATCTGAAGTTACTTCTGTCTGATCTTTATTGGAACCCTTGATATGGTCCCAGGTAAGGCTGTCCTTTTCAGCTTCGATCTTGGTATTGTAATGGTCACGATCCCAGCCTACAGTCGCTGTGCTGCTCTTTGTTTCTGCTTTCGCACCATTTTTTTCAATAATATATACAACGCCTACATTACTGAAATTCATTCCCCAGGAATTCAGAGTATCTGCTTTATTGTAATGGATGGTTCCATCAGCACTGATGATATCTTCGTTTTCACTGGATTTCACAGTAATGGTCACACCTGTGGTATCAACATCTGTATAAGTGCTAATTTTGGTCTTTACAACATCAAGAATGTTTTTGTCTTTTGCAAAGTTTGGACGCATTGCGCCTTCTTTGTCAAATAATGCCTTGATCGCATCTACAGTCTGCTGATCTTTGGTGTCAACCGGTTTCCTTTTCATCGGTACAGAAATCGTATCTGTGTCTTTTTTGCCATCTGGGGTATAAGTCACAGAACCTTTTTCGTATCCGGCTGCCTGTACAGAGATTGTATATTCCACACCCTTTTTCAAGGTGTATTTTCCATCTGCATCTGCTTTTACATAATTTGTAAATGGATTCTGGTAATAATCACTGTAATCCTGATAGGATACTTCAACTGTTGCACCTTTGACCACTGTTGTGTCTTCACTGTCCACAGCCTGAATGACAGCTTTACATTCTGCAAACTCAACTGCATCCTTCTGCATGGTCACAGGTACTTCAATATTTTCTTCTGTGCCGGACGGTTTGTAAGTGCCTGTTGCATCTTTGTATCCTTTTGCTTTGACAGTATAACTATAGGTAGTATTCTTATTCATAGTGTAACTGCCATCGGCATTTGGAGTAAGAGTGACTGTTTCCGGATCACCCCAATCATCTTCGTCTTCATAAGTAACGGTTACAGTAGCACCTTCAACTGCTGTAGTGCCATCTGCTTCCACTGGCTTGATAGATACTGCATATTTGCTGATGTCTTTTGTAAGTTCTACATTAATTGTCTCATCACTGCCTGCTGTGAAAGATCCACTGGCTAACTTATAATTGGCAGCCTCTACGGTATAATTATAAGATATTCCATCTACCAGATGATAACTTCCGTCTGCTTCTGGCTTTACAGTGTCATAATAACCTTTTTTTACAGAAATTGTAGGATTCTCTATGGTTTTTCTGGAAGCTTTATCAGTTACATTAAACTTGATATTTCTTATTACCTGTTTTTTCAGGGTAACTGTTTTTACTGTATTGACTTCTGTTGGATTAAAGATGAAATAACTTTCTTTGTAGTCATTGTAACCACTTTTCTTAACCGTAAGAGTATAGCTTTCTCCTTTTTCCATGGTATAGGAACCATCTGATCCAGGATATACAGTGCTCCATCCCTTTTCAAGAGTTACGGTTGCGTCTGTGATCGGATTACTATCTTCGTCCTGTACATTGACAGTCATAGTATAAACTGGTTCAGCTGCTTCCAGAGTAATGGTAAACTCCTGGGTTGCCAGTGCTGCTGTTGCTGCCTGTGTCTCATCATTAATCACATCAGCTGCGGTATCAGAAGAAAACAGACGGAGTGTGGCTTTAAAGGTCTGTGGCCCCTGATCCGCTGTAGGACGATTGATACCAAGGCTTCCCGGGCTGCTTGGAGTTTTGGAACCCCATTTTACCCATTCACTGTTAATATACCAGCCTGACTTATATGTACTGGAAGAATTTTCTGTTTTTAAGCGCATACTGGTAATCTCACTCTTACTTCCAGTAAGCATCTTGTATCCTACTGAATAAGATAATCCATCTTCGCTTTTAACGACTGCATTTCCACCATTGCTGATAATCTTATTCTTGTCAACATAGTTTGCTTTCAGATATTCAGCTGCCGCGTTCTTGGCATCATCTGTAGTCCCATCATCTCCCACAGCCGGAACTGCTTCTTCATTGCTGAACGTATCCCCAAAATCCAGCCCTGATGCGTCTGCACCATCTTCGTCTGAGGAGACATCTGTCTGTGCTTCATCTGTCTCTTCCTGTGTCTCTTCTGTTTCCGCTTCTACTGCAATTTCGTCTACCGAAAAATCTGCCGCAGTAACTGGAACGCCACTGCCTGCGATCATAGATGCTGACAGCATGACCGCCATGAACTTCATCAGTTCTTTTTTCTTCATTTCTCTTCCTCCTTTTAAAGAAATAAAAAAAGTCAGACTTCCCCTGTTACCCTATCCAAAGGGCTAACAGCGGATGCTGACTCAAAATACAGAAGACATAACGTCTGTTCCGGACTCTCACCGGATTATCCATTAATGTAAAAAAATTACCATTCATTTATATGGCAATTCAAAACAACTGTTCAGCTATTATAATAAATCCACTTTTCATTGTCAAGCATTTATAATAATTGAACAATATTTTTCTTCAACAGATTAATATATCTCTTTTATTTCCGACAAATCCATAATAATATAGTCCGGTTTTCCGTCACTTTTCAGCTCTGTCTGTTGCTTATTTTTATTAAACCAGCAGGTTTTTAATCCGTAAGCCTTTCCTCCTGCAATATCTGCTGTAAGGGAATCCCCGATGATCATGGTCTCCTCAGGCAGAACTCCCGGCAGCTGCGCAAAACAACCGTCAAAAAAATCTTTCCCTGGTTTGTCAGCCCCGATCTTTTCGGATACAAAACAGTGCTCGAAGTATTTCAGCATATCTGCTTTCTTAAGGCGGGTGACCTGCTGGTCATAAGGGCCGTTACTTGCAGCACAAAGACGATATATCGGAAAAAGATATTCCAGAATCTCATATGCTCCCTTTACCGGCACTGCACTGTGATTAAGAAAAATCCTGAAATTTTTCTCCATTTCCACCCCATCGGCTTCCAGTCCAAGCTGCCTCAGAATGGGCTGCCATCTTACATAAAAAAGGTCATCCATAGTCAGTTCACCTTTTTCAATCCTCTGCCAGACCTTATGATTCACCTCATGAAAAACAGACAGCATTTCCGGTTTGTATACAAGCCCTGCTCTGCGAAAACATTCTTTCATACTTTCTTCTGCTGCTGCATCAAAATCCAGAATCGTATTGTCTATGTCAAGAAATATCACTTTGATGTCAGATGTTTCTTTTGTGTCAAAAATCTTTTTCATAAAACAAATCCTTTCTCGCCGGAAGTACTCTTACTGCCCCATGTTATCTACCATCAGCATATTCAGCTGTTCCCAGCGTTTCAAATCTTTTTTGGTAAAAAGAAGCTGGTGACGAAACTTTTCTGTCAGTTCCTGTGGTTTCAGTGTGAGCAGGCATTTAAACGCACAGGGCATCAGATCAGCACTGGAAATCCCACAGAGAAGCCCTACTGTAAAATCTCTGCGCTCCAGGGGATTAAAAATATACAGAAGATCTTCTTCCAGAGGATTGTACTGATTAACGAAGGAAAAACGAATCAGCATATCGCTGTAAAGTACAGTTCCTGTATAAAAAATCTCACTGCTTCTGCCGGTTCCTGATACAGAGCAGATAGACAGAGTAGCTTCATAACAACCGGTATCTTCCTGTCTCTCATAAATATCAATCACTCCGTCTTTCATTCGCTGGTAACGTCCATCATAGAAATAAAAATACAGCCGCTTCGCCTGAAAGAAGGGATTCTTCCCTGTCAGGTCTGTGTTACTGCTGACTAGCTCTGAATCCGGATTCTGCCAGGTAGTCAACTGTGCCATGGACACCTGCAATACCTGGCTGATCTCAAATAATGTCTCAATGTCTACAGAAATTTCTCCGTTTTCATATTTACATACTGTAGCCCTGCTTTTGTGTATGGCATCTGCCAGCTGCTGTAAGGTCAATCTTCCGGCTTTCCGGTATTTTTTTATCTGCTGCCCTACATAACAGGTAAATTCACTCATTTTGTTTCCTCATACTATCCATTATTCATTATATTTTCTTTCTGCTCTCATTATAACGATAAATCTTTGTTTTTGCAAAATAAAAAGAAACTTTTATTCAAAATAGTTTCTTTAAACGAAACTTTCAGTATTTGCACTTAAATTTATTTCCGTTAAAATAAGACAGTATGTAACTATTCAGAAGGTAGTATCCCGCGAGGCGTTTTGGCATGTTTTTTGCCAAAATCCCGAGACATACAAGGCAAAATGCCATCACCGAAGGTGATTAGGAATGCATTTTGACTCGTAACTGTGAGGGTACTAAACAGTTACGACGGTATGAATTTTTGATGGGGGAACTTGAATATGAAAGAAAAAAAGAGCAGTTTTTCCGGCTCTATCGGTTTCGTCCTGGCTGCTGCCGGAAGTGCTGTAGGCGTCGGAAACATCTGGAGATTTCCATATCTCTGTGCTAAAGATGGCGGTGGATTATTTCTGCTGGTTTATCTGGTGCTTGTACTGACTTTTGGGTTCGTACTTCTCACAACAGATGTGGCAATCGGGCGAAAAACAAAGAAAAATGCATTACAGGCCTTCGGTGCCCTGCATCCGAAATGGAACTTCCTTGGGAAACTTACCTTCCTGGTTCCTGCTCTGATCATGACTTATTATTCTGTGATCGGCGGCTGGATCGCCAAGTATCTTTTTGTTTATATCACCTCTGATGGTGCAGACGCTGCTACAGACGGATATTTTACATCTTTTATTACTTCTGATATTGCACCGATCGTGTTTATGCTGATCTTTCTTGCGCTGACTGCATGGATCGTATTCCGAGGTGTGGAAAAAGGCATCGAGAAATTTTCCAAAATCATTATGCCGGGACTGATACTTTTGATCCTGATCATTGCCATCTTTTCTCTGACACTGTCTTATACAGATGCTGATGGCACTGTCCGCACCGGACTTCAGGGATTGAGTGTGTATATTAAACCGGATTTCAGTGGTCTGACAGTCAAACGATTCCTGGAGATTCTTCTGGATGCCATGAGCCAGCTGTTTTTCTCGCTGAGTGTTTCCATGGGTATCATGATCACTTACGGTTCCTATGTAAAAAATGATGTAGATCTGAACAAAGCCACCAATCAGATTGAACTTTTTGACACAGGTGTTGCCTTCCTGGCAGGGATGATGATCATTCCGGCAGTGTTTGTATTCCTTGGAAAAGAGGGAATGGCCTCCGGTCCAAGTCTGATCTTTATTTCTCTTCCAAGGGTTTTTGACGCAATGGGCATTATGGGACGACCTGTAGCCATTGCCTTCTTCGTGATGATGGGATTTGCAGCTCTTACTTCCTGTGTGTCTGTTATGGAAACACTGGTAGCCAACTGTATGGAGCTTTATCACAAGCCCCGGAAAAAAATGTGCGGTATGGTAGGGATCTATTCTCTGATCACTGCAGTTCTCATCTGCCTTGGCTATAATAAACTGTACTTCGAACTAAAACTTCCAAACGGATCCGTAGGCCAGCTTCTGGATGTGATGGATTACATCAGCAACAGCTTTCTGATGCCATTTATCTCCCTGCTGACAAGTATCCTGATCGGATGGGTTATCGGCCCTGACTGGATCGTAGGTGAGGTGGAACGAAATGGAGAACATTTTAAACGGAAACAGCTTTACCGATTCATGATCCGTTATGTGGTGCCGGTTGTAATGCTTGTGCTGTTCCTTGTATCAACAGGTTTTGGAAATTTGTTTTCGTAAATATAATTTATACCCAAAAGCTGCCTGGTCATTTTGCCAGGCAGCTTTTGGGTTTTCTATTCATTTTTTTTAATTGGTGGTAAAGTACAGATGCCATAACTATCAGTCCCATATATCCCATTATTGGATATAATGTTCCTACCAATGATGAGAAAGGCAGGAATCCAGGTACCATCGCACATATACTGACTGCGGAGATAATACCAATCTTCTTTTTGGGATCGTCTGTAGTTACTCTTGAGGTAATTCCATATAAAGCACTGATTGCAACTGTAAATATTGCTGCCACTAAGACAACCGCATATATTACTCCAAGTGGTTTCCATATATTTCCCGCCAGTTCAACCATAGGAATTTCACTTGTTCCAACCACCTGATAATTTCTCAACAATGCTCCATTTATAAACAGTAAGCACACACCTAATGCCACAGCCCCCGCCGTAATACCAGCATTGCGAATCTTCTTATCATCTTCTACATTGCCTATTGAAATAAGAATTGGACTGTTAGACATTACACAGTAGGAGCAGTAAACAAGTACAGATATCCATATATTGGGAGCTGATGTAGTAATGCCAGCTCCCTTTATTGCCACATCAGCTGCTGCAAAATCTGTCGTTCCCGTAAAAAAAGCAATACTGGCAACCAAAATGGAAAAGACAACAATTATTGGTCCTAAAAAGCCACCAATCTTCAATGTAATTGCAAATCCAAAAGATACTGCCAGAACACTTGCGACTGCAATAATAACTCTGCCTATATATTGATTAATTCCGAAATACTGAAAAAGTGTTGTTCCTCCACCTGAAATCATAACGGAAAATCCAATGAACATAAAGAAAAGAAACGCTGCCTCAAAGAATTTTCCTACATATTTTCCACAGAGATACTTCATAACAGGTCCATGTGTATTAGTATGCAGTTCATTTCCATATGCTGCAAATCTCGTACCTATCCAGATAAAGATCACCATAGCTGCAATTATGGCAACCATGCTCATAACACCATAATTCGTATAAAACTGCATTACTTCCTGTCCAGAAGCAAAGCCTGCTCCTACTACTGCGCCGAAATACGATCCGCCATAGGAAAATATCTTACCCACCAGGCCGTTTTTTTTATTTTCCATAATTTATTCTCCCAGCCTTTCCCATAATATTTTAAATAATTTCGCCAAGAATTTCTTTTTCAGCAAACAATGCTGTTGCTCCACCCATTGGAATGTCATAGCATTTATGTCCTTCTGCTTCCAGTCGCTGAATATGTTCTTTTTCAAGCAATCCTTTGACTTCTTCGCACTTCATTCTAATATCTCCCAATTTTTACTGTATCTGTATTTTATTTTTGATATCCGGCAAAATATCTTAATATAGTCATTATATAAGCTCTGTTTTTCATTGTAAAATAAATATTTTAATGATAAAATATAACTAAATAGTTATTATTCAAAGGAAAAATTGACATGAACCATCTGGATCTTGAAGCTTTTTTATCTGTTGTCAAATATGGAAATCTTACCCGCGCCGCTGAATCTCTTTTCATTTCTCAGCCAGCTCTTACCAAACGTCTTCTTGCTCTTGAAAAAGAACTTGGCTGTCAGTTGATTGTCCGCGGTAAAGGTCATAAAAATATTTCCCTGACAGATAGTGGTGAGTCTCTCATCAGCATTGCATATCAATATAAATCTCTTGACAACGAATTACAAACCTTAAAACTTAAAAACACCCGAAAAACTTTTACGATCTGTTCATCGGATGGTCCTCATATGTATATTTTTCCCAAAACATATAAAGATTTTGTTAATCAATATCCCGAAATCTCATTAAAGCTTGTTACTGCTGATTATCCCCAATGCTTTGATGCTATTCAACGTCAACACGCTGATCTTGCTTTTACGGGAGCTGATTATTATTACAAAAATATTGTTTCCATCCCCATGTACAGCGAACCAATGTATTTTATCTGCCGTTCAGACAGCAACTACCCTGACACTGTATCTCCTGATTTGCTGAAAGCATGCAATGCAATTTATTCTCCTTACTCATCTGATTTCACTAAATGGTGGGATTACTGGTTTCGTAAAGATTCAAAACCTTTTATTGAAGCTCATCTTATAGCACAGGTTGAGGATTTTATGTTATCATTTAATAAAGATATATGGACAATTGCACCTGCTTCTGTAAAAAATAAATTTACTAAAAATCCTTTTCTTTCTACACGAAAACTGATGTCTCCACCACCCGAACGAATTATTTATCTGGTAAAACTTATTTCAGAAGATAATGTCCTTACCAGTTCTTTTCAGACAATAATGAAAGAGAATCTTTCCAAGATTAAGGGCATCAACCTTCTTCTGTAAAAAAATCCGGTAAACAAGTTTATTCCTCGTTTACCGGATTTTCATATTTTACATTTCCATTTAACATTCTCATATCCTCCTGACGTGTTTTCTTATGGACTTATTATAAAAAAACAATCTATCAGGAACAAGATATTAGCAAATTGACAAGTCACTCATAATTTTCATAGTATGCTGATTACACCATCACTGTAGCTTTCACCGTACTTTATACAGTAATCTTAAACCAGTCTTTCTCTTCAAAATCAACTACTGTACAGTCGTTAGCATAAGTACATTCCGGAAGAATGATCATTGCATGAAGTTCTTCATTATTTACAGGAAGAGGACACAAATGCCAGATTGCTGCATTGATCTTTACCATATGTCCTTTGGGAACAATAAATGCCTTGGCAAGCTCTGGAACTGGTGTACCGGCAGAAGCAGGTGCCACATGAATAATCATGTCATCATCCAGCGCTACAATGCCTTCCCAGGTAGTTGTATGATATTCTGCTGCCTTAATGATACGTTCGTCTTTACGAACTGCGATTGGAGAAAATGCCATCGTTCCCATGCAGGTTCCTGATATACGATCCGGATAGAACTTATGGATCTCACCCTGTAACGGATATCCCTCCGGCTCTATCATATTACAGAATGTACCATATGGTGCAAAGTCTGCTACATTGATCTTTGTTGCTTTTACTTCTCTCATGATAAAAATACCTCCTGATACAAATTCTTTGATGTACTTTTTATAAACCCCTCGTTTTTCACAACAGCTTCATTATATCACGAAGAACTACCTTTTTCTACAATACCGGGCTGCTGTTCTGATAATTTTTTCCATTTCCAGTGGCTTGGAAAGATGTTCATTCATACCAGCCTCCCGGCTTCTCCTGATATCATCTGAAAAAGCATTGGCAGTCATCGCCACTATCGGAATCGTTGCAGCATCCGGTCTGTTCAGAGTCCGTATCTTTCTGGTAGCTTCCAGTCCACCCATTACCGGCATCATAATATCCATCATGATCATATTAATCTCACCAGGTTCTGATTTCTCGAATATTTCTATGGCTTCCTTACCATTCCATGCCTTCAGAACAACAGCCCCACTGTCTTTCAGCATAAATTCTGCAATTTCCATGTTTAACTCATTATCCTCTACCAGAAGAATTCTGGCCCCCTTAACAGCGTCTGTCGTCACTTGTCCCGGCTCTTCCAATAGAATATCCTGCTCTGGTGTCTGGTCGATCTCGAACGGAATCACTACCGTAAAGGTGCTTCCTTTTCCCAGTTCACTTTCTACCTGAATAGTGCCGCCCATTTTTTCGATGAGTTCTTTTACAATGGCCATTCCAAGTCCGGTTCCTTTATATTCTGTTCTCGCATCGAGTTTTTCCTGGGTAAAGGGATGAAAAAGTTTATTTTCCACAAATTCTGCACTCATTCCAATGCCTGTGTCCACAATCCGGAACTCAATCACTGCTTTCTCACTATCACTGGAAAGTTCTTTTACATAAGTATCAATGGTTCCTCCTGGTTTGTTATACTTCATCGAATTGCTGAAAAGATTCAGAAGGATCTGACGCAGATGAACCGGACTTCCTACCAGTTTCGTATGGTACAGTTCGTACTCATGAGTAGTATAAGTAATACCTGACTGTGCAATCTGTGCCTCATTCAGGGCATAAACCACTTTCAGCACATCTTTCAGCTCAAACGACGCATGATCCAGCTCTACTTTGCCGGCTTCCAGCTTACTCATATCCAGTACATCATTGATCAGCGCAAGAAGATGTTCCGATGAAATCTGAATTTTTTCCAGACAGTCGTCTACTTTTTCATGATCCTCTCGGTTTCTACCAATGATCTGAAGCATACCCATAATCCCATTGATAGGTGTGCGGATATCATGACTCATCCTGCTTAGGAAAGCAGTTTTGGCCTTATTTGCTGTCTCTGCCTCTTCATAGGCAGCTTTCAGACGATCCATTTCCAGCTGTTCTCTCTGATGAAGATCTGTAGTATTTTTCAGGAGTACCATTCCATAGATCACTTTTTTCTCAGAATCGCTGTCCCGGTCATAAACAATACTTTCAGACATAAGGATTGTCTTCTGAACCCAGCGTATAGTACCATCAATATTTTTTTCCTGATATTCCACAGTGATCTGTTTTTCTCCTGCTGCAAATCTCTTCAGAAGCTTGGATACTGTATCAATGATACGATAACTTTCCAGTGTTTCCCGGGTAATCTGCTCTGATCTTCTTCTACAATATTCATTATAGGAACATGGAAGTTCCAGCCCCAGTTCACTGAGGCTGATCTGGTGACTCTGTTCTTTACGGATAAAATTCTGTTCTACTCTGTCCTCTGTGATATTTACAGAATAAACAGTTGTGGCTGTTTCCAGAAGTGCATCTACATAATTTCCATTTTCCAGAATAGACTGCTTCAGCTGTTCATAAAACAACATTAACCGCCGTTTTGCGTCTGCCACATCATAATCACAATGTATATTTTCAAAAGCAAGTAAAAAATGATGAAGATTTTCTTCCTCATCCTGATCCACATAAATCACAGTAATCCTGCCATAAACAGTATCTTTCCCCTGATACTGATACTGTACTTCACCAACAGGATTATCCTGGCTGAGTATCTCATTCAGAGTTTCTTTTCGGATCATAGATTCCACATTACTTCTGTCTTCTTCTGTTACCTGCTCCTCTATAATCTGTTTTACTGCCCCAGAATAATTTCCTTCTTTTGCCAGGAAAAAATTATCACTTCTTCGTATGGTACGGTAGGTATCCCTTTTTGCATCACAGTAAAGACAGTCTGAAAAAGGTTTGCCCAGTACATTTACCCTTCGCAGAAGTTTCTGATCCTGTTCTCTGATAAGTGCTGCTTCTTCCAGTTTCATATGGTTTTTGTTGATGTACATATTTTTGTCTGCTTCTGCAAAAAGTGTACGCATGGTACAGTCTTCCTGATCTTCAGAAAGAGCATAACCGGCAGCATAACTGATGGGCATATCTGTGTGATCTTCTGAGTATTTCCATACATGCGCACGAAGTCTTTTCAGGATTTCCTGCATCTGTTCATGGGACTGATTTTTCATAATAGCAATAAATTCATCGCCACCTGCACGTCCTACAAAATATTCTTCCGGTACAGATTCTCTCAGAAGCACTGCAAAACGACGGATATATTCATCTCCCATCTCATGCCCCATACTGTTGTTGATGATGCGAAGATTATTCAGATCAAAAACGCAGACACCTATGGACTCTTCCAGAAGGGAGAAATCACTCAGCAGCTCTTCACATTTATTCTTGTTTGGAAGTCCTGTGGCTTCATCCAGATAGACTTTTTTCTGTAAAGCTCTGTTCAGTGCCGCATAACGGATAGCTTTGATAAGTTCTATCGCTGTCAGAAAGATCAGGCAGAAAACATCCAGTACGATCAGTCTTTCCAGTTTTTCCAGAGATGTGGCCCTCTCCTGGGAATATATCTCTGACAAACCCACTGCTTCATCACAGATCCCAAAGAATTTCTCACTTTTGGAAATGATTTCTGTGTTCTGATAGCCTTTTTCCCGAACCAGGTAAATCTCTTTTTTCAGTTTCTGAAAATAAATGTCCAGTTCCTGCATCTTATCCTGAAATTCTCTGTCGTCCAGACGTACAAAATCCAGCTCTTTGCTGCCTTTACGCAGACCGTCAATATAAGACTGTATGGTTTCTATCAGTTTGTCCTGAGGTTCACCGGCAATTTCCATCTTCACCATACGCTGGGTTCCACCTCTGACAAGTCCTGCATAATTAACCACTCGTGCAGTTCCCTGGATTCCGGATACTACATGTATGACTCCAAAAATAAGAATAACAAGAATAATCGTAAAAACTGCAAGTCCTCCTCTTATAAGGCGAGAGCTTTTGCTGGTTCTCTTTTCCATATGTATTTCCTCTGTATGTCTTTCCTCTGTATGCTGTCATTTAATGATTCTTTATCACCAGCAAATGCTGTGATAAACACAAATAGAGTATCGTCATCTCTGACAATACCCCATTGTATTTTTCTTTTAATGATAACATGAGTGCCTGTAAAAATCAAACCAGTTCTGCTTTGACATCCACATACTCCTCAATCATCTTTACGAAAATATTTTCTTGCTTCTTCTTCTGTTGAAGGCAATACTTCAAAAGTTCCTGCTTTATAATCCCAGACCAGTTTCTGATAAGTTCCTGCTGCCGGTATCGTAAATGTACTTTCAAGCCCCAGGGCTTCTGAATAAACTGTATATGTTCCTGGAAACGCAGAAGACGTAACCGGCGTATCCTGCGACATCAGAACTCCACATCCGACACCTGTTTCGTCAACAAAAATCAGTGAATCAGCCCAGTAGCTGTCTGACACTTTGGTTTCTTCTGTTTTTTCAATGCAATCCGTATTCTCATAGCAACATACAAGCATACCTCTTTGCTCTTTTTGTTCATCAAAAGAAAGTTCAGATACTGAAGGTTCCTCATCTTCATCTTCTTCAAACTGATCAAAATCCACAGACATACTGTTCCATAATGTTACCAAATAAATACCTCCTGCACAGACTGTCAGGGTGGCTGCACACATAAGAACTTTTTTTATTTTCATGCTTGATTCTCCTGTCAATGCAGCTTAAATTCCATATACACCGGATCGTGATCGGAATAAGAATATCCTGTCTCTATATCCTCGTAGGAAAGAAACTCCACATTATCAGAAATGATAAAACCATCCAGTGTTACAGTATACGTCTCCCCCGGAACATATTCCATGTCTGCATTACGTGCACTGTCCCAGAGAGAAGCTTTTTCTTTTTCTGTCAGCTGGTCAATGCAGAATCCAAAATGTTCCGGGAGCTTTTCTCTTGGGAAAGGATAGGCCCAGGACTCTCTATCTTCTGAATCATCCTCCGAAGCTTTCAGGTCATGGTTGAAATCACCGCCACAGATTACGTAATTTCCTGCATCGTATTCTTTTGCCATATCTTCTGCAAGCATGTTGATCTGCCCTTCCCGGATTGCATCGCTGTTTCCATAGGCAGACATATGTAACTCAAAAAAAACCAGTTCCCTGCCATTATCTACCGGCACTCTGGAAATACTGTAACATCTGTCCAGGTCGAAAAACTTACTGAAAGAAGTAGATACTGGAAAACTTCTTCTCAGGGAATCTGTTACAGGATATTTTGAAAACAGGGCAAGACCTGACCTGCTTTTGCCATGAGGCTGTGTAAAAGGATAAAACAGAAATGCAGAATCATAATTCTGTGCAAAAACACTGTCATAAGCAGGAATGGTTTCTTTTAAAACAGAATACTCATCCACATGATAGCTTCTGGTAGAATTCAGATCCACTTCCTGAAGGAGTGCAAAATCCGGATTGCGGGAAGCTACCAGTTCTCCTGCACCTTTGATGGTTTCTTTCACACTTTCTTTGCTTTTTGCCCAGGAAGATTTACCTCCATCCATAAAGAAACTGAAATCTGGTGTGTAGGCACCAAATCCTACATTATAAGTCAGTGCGGAATATTTCTGTCCTGTTGTCAGCTGGTCTCCTGCTTTTTCTTCCTCAGATATGGTCTCTACTGTAAGTTCCTGATTATCCGGTATACGGTGGTAACTTACATAAAGATAGATGATGTATCCCAGCAGAACAAGCAGAACAATCCCTGCAATGTAACTCAACACCTTCCCGGTTTTTCTTATCGTATTTTTCATAATTCACCTTTTCATATGTCCTTCGACAATTTTACTTCAACTGTTCCAAAATAGATTTTCCTATGGTTCCTTCCGGCATCTCCACACCGAAATTCTCTGCAACAGAAGTGCCGATCACTGCAAAAGTATTCTGGTTTTCCATAGCTCCTGTTTCTTTCATTTTGGGTGAATATGCAAGAAATGGTACATACTCTCTGGTATGATCGGTTCCTGTATAGGTGGGATCATTTCCATGATCTGCTGTCAGAATCAACAGGTCATCCTCTCTCATTTCCTTCATAAGGGTTCCCAGTCCTTTATCAAACTTTTCGATTTCATGACCATATCCTTCCGGATTTCTTCTGTGTCCCCATAATGCATCAAAGTCAACCAGATTCACAAAGCAAAGACCATGGAAATCTTTTTTACAAACCTCTATGGTCTGCTGCATGCCATGAACAGAACTTTCAGAATGATAAGTTTCTGTAATTCCCTCTCCACAGAAAATATCATTGATTTTTCCAATGCCGATCACATCCAGCCCTGCATCTTTTAATGCATTCAAAGCGGTTCTTCCTGTGGGTTTCAGTGCATAGTCATGACGGTTGCTGGTTCTTTTGAATTCGCCCTTTTTCTTTCCCACATAGGGACGGGCAATCACTCTTCCCACTCTCCACTCATCTTTTAAGGTCAGTTCTCTGGCAATTTCACAGCATCTGTACAGATTGGCAAGATCAAAGGTTTCTTCGTTTCCACATATCTGCATAACAGAATCTGCCGATGTATAAACGATCATGGCTCCTGTATTGATTTCTTCTTCTCCCAGTTCTTCTATAATTTCTGTACCACTGGCACTTTTGTTTCCGATTACACGTTTCCCGCATCTCTTTTCAAGTTCATCAATCAGTTCCTTGGGGAAACCAGTCTCTGTAAATGTTTTGAAGGGTTTCCGTGTATAAATCCCCATCATCTCCCAGTGACCTGTCATCGTATCCTTTCCATTGCTGGCTTCTCTTATCCGCATATAGCGACCCAGAGGTTTCTCAATTCCTTCCATAGTACCACCTTTGTGAAGATTCAGCATTCCAAGATTCCGAAGGTTGGGAATATCCAGTTTTCCCATTTTATCCAGGATATGTCCAAAAGTATCTACACCTTTATCACCAAATTTTTCAGAATCCGGCATGGCCCCGATTCCAAGTGAGTCCAGAACGATCACAAATACTCTCTTGTAAGTTTCCATAAATATCCCTTTCTGCCTGTCCGGCATGAAACTACGCCAGGTTCGCTGGTCCGAACCCCAGTGGAAAAAGCTCTTTTAAAGTAAAGATGTCATATTTTTCTTTGCTGACTGCCAGTATGATCTGAAATGTTTCCGGATCACAGAACTCCATCATAACCTGTCTGCATACCCCGCATGGTGCAGCATATTCTGTAAGCACTCCCTCTTTGCCACCTACAATACAGATTGCTTTGAAATCCTTTGCCCCCTCGCTGACTGCTTTGAAAAAAGCAGTTCTTTCTGCACAGTTTGTTGCAGTATAACCG
The DNA here is from genome assembly GCA_900551715.1 of uncultured Blautia sp. Classification (GTDB taxonomy): domain Bacteria; phylum Bacillota; class Clostridia; order Lachnospirales; family Lachnospiraceae; genus Blautia_A. Next base: position 37,410 of record URXG01000015.1, read on the forward strand.
GCATTTTCTATATTGCATCCTGTATAATAAGTACCGTTTTTTGCCAGAAGTACCGCCCCTACATGAAATTTTGAGTAGGGTACATAAGAATAATCCATCTGTCTGACGGCCAGGTCGATCATCTCTTCAATCTGTTTCTTTTCCATGACTACGGTCTCTGAATTCATCACTGTTCTCCTTTTTCCTGTGCTTTGTCTTTGCGGATCAGTTCACGAATCGCTTCTACTGCCACCTGGATTGCCTTATCTGTATCGTGAACTACCGGATTCTCCAGACCTGCTTTTTCCCTTTCCTGGTTGGCAAGTACAAGGAAACAGGCTCCCACACGTACTCTCAGATAACCTGCCACTATAAAAAGAGCTGCTGATTCCATTTCGGAAGCAAGACATCCCATACGTTTCCAGGCTTCCCACTTGTTCATCAGCTCATAGCTCACTGGCTTTATTTCCGGCTCATGCTGTCCATAAAAAGAATCTTTGCTCTGTACAACACCTGTATGGAACTCACATCCTTCTTTTCTGGCACCTTCTACAAGGGCATTGATCACATCCAGATTGGCTACTGCCGGAAATTCAATGGGTGCATATTCCTTACTGGTTCCTTCCATTCGTATTGCACCGGTTGCAACCACAATATCTCCGCTTTTTACTTCTGTCTGCATTCCTCCACAGGTTCCGATCCGTACAAAAGTATCTGCTCCGCAGCGATAAAGTTCTTCCATTGCAATGGAAGCAGAAGGCCCTCCAATACCGGTGGAAGTCACGCTTACTTTTACACCGTCCAGCGTTCCGGTATAAGTCACGTACTCTCTGTTATCTGCCACAAAAACCGGATCATCAAAATACTGGGCGATTTTCCGGCAACGTTTGGGATCTCCTGGAAGAATTACATAACGTCCCACTTCACCTTTTCCAACCTGAATGTGATACTGCTTACTGGCATCTTCCGAATAATTTTTCATATAAACGCCCCCACTTCTGTAATTATAGTCTGTTTCCTCAATTTTATCACTGTTCGTAACTGTTCAGTACCCTCACAGTTACGAGTCAAAATACATTCCAAATCACCTTCATATTTACCACTGTTCTTTACTTCTGATAATAACATATTCCGATGCCAGGGTCAAAAAAAGCTCCCGGAAACAAAAGCTCCCGGGAGTTCCATTATTTTTCAGTTATTTATACTTTACAGCGGTTCCATAGGCAATTACTTCTGCAGCCCCTGACATTACCTGTGAAGAGCCATACTTCACACCAATCACTGCGTCAGCTTCCATTTCTTTTGCCTCGTCTACCATTCGCTTCGTGGCAATCTGACGTGCTTCATTAAGCATTTCCGTATATCCTACGATTTCACCGCCTACCAGCGTTTTCATGCCTGCCATAAAATCTCTGCCTACGTTCTTGGTCTGTACCACTGTTCCCTTTACGATTCCAAGTGGTTCAAATTCAACACCTGGAATATATTCAATACTTAGAAGCTTCATCCTCTTCTCCTCCTTCGATTTCTTTCATTCTTCCTGCAAGTGCTGCCAATGTTCCGATAATGATCACAAGAGGGATTGCCAGAAGAAGCAGAAACATTCCCAACGGTATAGGATCCTGTGAATTCCCCCACAACATCATTACCATGGTGAATACCATAAGTACAGTCATAACTGCTGCACCTACAATAGCTCCTGTTCTTTTTTTCCTGTGAACATCTGTCCTGTTTGCATTCATGAACTTCGCACCTTCTTTCTCCATCTGCTCCATTTCTTCCAGACAGTCCTCTACGTTCAGGTTATCCAGTGACCTGTGTTCAAGAATAAGACGTTCACAAATATCCTGCATTTTGCTGATACCTTCTTTACGCCGTTTCAGCTCTTTCAGATGCTGTTCCAGGCAGATCTGCAGACTTTTCTTTTTCTCAAAAAGAGCCCTCATATCTTCTATAGAAATATCCATCTTACGGAACAGTTTGATCTCCTGAAGCCGGATCACATCTTCTTTATGATATTCTCTGTATCCGTTTTCTGCACGTTCTACATTAAGAAGCCCCTGCTCTTCATAAAAACGGATATTTTTTCTTGTGATTCCCACAAGCTCTTCCACCTGTTTGATCTTCATTGTGCTACCTCTTGCTTTCCCGACAACCTGAAAACCGTTTCTGTTGCTGTCTGTACTTGTTTTATACAGCTTCCATAAGGTGGAAGGTCAAGTGTTTTTTATTTTTTTACGTTTAATCTTCCTGATATTTTACAAATGTGAATGTTTTGCCGTGATTGGTCAGTTCCAGACCATCCTCTGTTTCTTCATAGGTAAACTCCATGGTATTTGATTCCATTTTCCATCCGGACGGATAGTATTCTTTATCTGTCATATCATTGTCTATTTTTATCTTTATGGTGTCAGTGTCCAGCTCTACGATCGTTCCTGCCAGGCCAGGGTCTCCGGCCTCCGCATCATAGATCATCAGAACCGGCGGCTTTGTCGTAAAGAATTCATCTGGTTCTGTAAAAATGACCATCTCCCAGAAACACTCATTATCATAATAGGCATCCTCATCCATATCATCATCATATGGAATTCCATACTGCCCTGCAAGACGGGCCAGAATCTCCTGATCCACCCCTCCACCAGATGGATGGTTCTGATATACTCCTGCTCCCACTGCTATAACCACCAGAATTCCTGCCGCAATTATTATTTTTTTCTTCATGATCGTTCTTCCTTCCTGTAAAACTTTATTTTTTATTATACTTCTCTGTTTTACATTTTTGTTCCTGAAAACCATACCTTTATTTCTCACTTCTCGCTATGGTAATGATGGAAACCACAAAAAGAAACATAGGATAAAAGAGCTTCGGCATGATCTGAAAGGCAGAAATCTCTCCTCCCAGTTCATTAACTGCGGAGATTGCCACCAGCATCTGTGCGCCATATGGAATGACCCCCTGGAAAATACAGGAAAACGTATCCAGGATGGAAGCTGTTTTCCGGGGAGTGATCCCATACTCCTGTGCCATTTCTCTGGCAATAGGATTCGCCATAACTATCGCTACTGTATTGTTGGCAGTTGCAATATCCATCGCACCAACCAGCAGTCCCATACCAAACTGACCACCTTTTTTGCCCTGAAAAATCTTATGTATCCAGTTGAGAAGTGCATCAAATCCTCCATATTCCCGGATCAGTGCACACATGGCTGCCACCAGAATTGCCACCATACAGGTCTCAAACATGCCGGAAACCCCTGATCCCATATTGGTAAGAAGATCTACCGGTGTGGTATGGCCTCCCAGCAGCATGATAAATGCACCGGACACAATTCCTGTAAGAAGTACTACAAATACGTTGATTCCAATAATACCGCCGATCAGCACCAGCACATAAGGCAGCACCTGAAGGAGATGATAAGACTGGGTTACATGACCTTTGATCTCTGTCTGGAAGGACAGGATCAATATCAGGATCAAAGTAACAACTGCTGCCGGAAAAGCAATCCAGAAGTTTTCCCGGAATTTATCTTTCATTTCGCAACCCTGACCATTACATGCGGCAATGGTGGTATCAGAGATAAAAGAAAGGTTATCTCCAAACATGGCACCTCCTATAACTGATGCCACGCAGAATGCCAGGTCAAATCCTGAAGCTGTGGAAACTGCTACTGCAATAGGAGTAAGAAGTGTAATGGTTCCTACAGAGGTACCCATGGCTACTGATACAAAACATGCCACCACAAAGAGAACTGCCACAGAAAATCTGGCCGGTATCAGGGTAAGCATACAGTAAGCCACGCTTTCTGCACTGCTTCTGCCTACAACCCCTACAAAAGACCCTGCTGCCAGAAAGATCAGAAGCATGGTGATGATATTTTTGTCACCTACGCCTCCAGCCATGATCTCCAGTTTCTTATCAAAACTTACTGCCCGGTTCTGGAGACAGGCTACCAGTATGGCAGCCAGAAATGCCACTACGATAGGCACATTATAAAATCCCATGGGGATTTTCATTACATACTCAAACAGGATTCCCAGCCCAAGATATAATACCAGGAACACTACAATAGGTACTAATGCAACTGCGTTGCCTTTTTCTTTTTTCATACAAAACTCCTTTCCATGCCAAATCAAATTTAAAAAAACACCGAAAACTTCAATCTCTCAAAGTTTCCGGTGCCCCTGCCAAGTAGTCGAAGTGACAGGATTCGAACTTGCGTTCTACGCTCCGCTTCGGTCGGTTCAAAGCCGAGGTCCACTGGACCTCGTGAACCCTCTGCTCCCGAACGCATTATTTACTCTTCCCTTCACTTGGAGAAAATTTGAATTATTGCTATATAAATTTACAATTTTCTATAATAATATTTTTTATAAAATGAAAAACGCCGAAAACCTTATCTCTAAAGTTTCCGGTGCCCCTGCCAAGTAGTCGAAGTGACAGGATTCGAACCTGCGGCCTCTGCGTCCCGAACGCAGCGCTCTACCAAACTGAGCCACACTTCGTTATTCAATTTATTTGCTCAACGCAAGGAATATTATATTATAGGGCAGTTGAATTGTCAACAACTTTTTATATTTTTTTGACAAAATATTTTATAGTTACAAAATACAAAGGGCAAGGGGAAGGGAGCAACCACTATAAACCCTTCAATCTTCCTAAAAGCCACGCAAAATCAACGTTTTTTCACTTTTACAACAAAAAAAGGGCAAAAATTTCTTCATTTCGCCCCTTAATCCACACACATAAACCGTTTTTTTCTCTGTTTTACCATGTCAGTACGCACTTTTTCCCGTTTTATTTTGTCTTCCATCAGGTTTATACCCTACCTCTTTTTCCATTTCCATTGTATCCCTTTCCTCTATATCCTGTCTCACAAACAGATTATGCCTTTCTACTGTTTTCCTGCCTTTATCTATACCTCACCTCGCAACGCAAAAACAGCAGGTTCTAAAAGCCTGCTGTCATTCTGCCTTTATGCTGTTATTTATTATTCTGCAACATCTTTCGGTAAATATCACGACTGTCTACTGCGATTCCAAGCATATCCATCGCCTGTTCCAGTGTACATTTCACATTTCCCATCAGTGCCTTTATGGAATCTCCAATTCCCTCTGTTCTTCCTTCTGCTTTTCCTTCTGCTTTTCCTTCTGCTCTGCCATCGGCATACAGTTCTTCTAATTCTTTACACATCTCTGCCACTCCTTTCGGTGTTTCCTTCAGTTCCCGTACTCGCTCTGCCAACACTTCATAATACATGTCATCTGCATTCTTACAGTGAAAATCATGCATCAGACGTCCCAATGCAGTATCGTCTTGTATCTGTGAATTTACATATATGATATGTTCTGCATCTGGAAAGTGTTTTTCTATCCCTTCTATTTTCCTGTTGATATAATAAATTGGCTGATTTTCCTTCAGAACATCCTTCTCTGTTATCCAAATCACGTATGTTTCCGGCAGGCTCTCGAACTCCTGACCTGGTTCCAGCGTGTTCATATCGATCATGCCACCATGATACCTGGCTCTCTTGGGCTTCGCCCTTTTATTACTGTTCTCAAATTCTATGTCATATCTCCGGTCCTCGGAATCCCTTGCCAGACAGTCCAGCTCTACTGAACGTCCCTGCAGGTTCTTATAATCCATCTGGATTACATGTTCCAATATATGTAACTCTTTATTCTCCATAATAACCTGCAGCACCAGCTCTGTACAGACTGCCTGCTTCAGCACATTCCGCATAAAAATATCACTCATAATCGTCAGTTCCTGTATGATTCCTTTACAACGTTCATGCTGTAATCCTATTACATTCTCTGCTGTATTATTCCCCACTCCAACAGTATCCTCCATGTCTCTGTTTCACAACCATGTTTTCTTTTCAGAAGTCTCCTCTTCTGATCTATCTTTTGTACTTTCGAAGTGTTATCCTGGTGTATCCTGCTGTGTCTTCTGATACTCACTTTCTGCGATAGTGTCTCACACAGCTTCCTCTTTAACTGTAACAAACACATCTCCGGAAAATATGTTCTACAATCATTATAGCACATTTCGTACTAATTACAACAAAAACAATTCGACAAAATATCGCCTCCAACGCAAAATGCCGTTTCATCACATTACATGACAAAACGACATTTTTCTCTTTGTATACATTTCAGTGTATTTTCCGGCAGTTTCTGCTCTTTTTCTCCATTATAACGTAACCGCTTAAATCTTGGGTAGCTTTACTGTCTACGTTTTTAAACTCATAATGATAGTAAATAGATTTTTACTACACTCCGCTTGATAGGAGATAGA
>URXG01000016.1 GCA_900551715.1 uncultured Blautia sp.
GAGCAAGAAGCCCCCACTTCAAAATCTATGATTTAAGTGGTGGGAGCATGTCACTCCGTTTTGCTATGCTGTTTTATACAGGTATTATTCCACAAATGCATTGTCATAAGCTGCCTGATAAAAGAATTCCTGCGAATTCAAAGGAGTGTCTTCAGCTTTATAAACAAGTGCATAATTTCCCTCATTGTCTTCCACTCTTGCTTTCTGATTATCACTGAGCATGGTAATAAACATTTCTTCCAGTCTCTGAGCAATCTCCGGATCATAGATCGGAGAAGCTACTTCCACTCTTCTTACAGTATTTCTGGTCATAAAATCAGCAGAAGCAATATAAATACGCTTTCTTTCTCCGCAACCAAAAATATAGATTCTGGAGTGTTCCAAGAAACGACCTACAATACTGCGGACCCAGATATTCTCTGTATATCCTGGAACTTCCGGGATCAGACAGTTGATTCCCCGGATCACCATATCGATTTTTACTCCTGCCCTGGAAGCATCAATCAGTTTGTCAATGATCTTTTTGTCTGTAAGAGAGTTCATTTTCAGACCTATGTATGCCTCTTCCCCTTTGTGTGCATGACGCATTTCTTCTTCGATCATGCCAATTACTTTATTCTGGAGACAGTTGGGTGCTACCAGCAGGTGCTTCGTTTCTTTTACTGTTTCTCCTTTGTCCAGTGCCTGAAATACATCTGCAGCTTCCAGCCCGATTTCTACTCTGGAAGTCATATAAGAAAGGTCTGTATAAAGACGACTTGTTTTTTCATTATAGTTTCCGGTACCGATCTGAGTATAATATTCAATGCCCTGCTCTGTTTTTCGTGTGATCAGGCAGAGTTTGGAATGAACCTTATATCCATCCAGTCCATACACTACCCGACATCCGGCTTCCTCCAGTCGTCTGGACCACTCAATATTGTTTTCCTCGTCAAACCGGGCTTTCAACTCGATCATAACAAACACTTCTTTTCCGTTTTCAGCAGCTTCGATCAGTGCTTCCACTACTTTGCTCTGTCTGGACAGCCGGTAAAGAGTCATTTTGATAGAAACCACTTCTTTATCATTGGCTGCCTCGTGGAGCATCCGAAGGAATGGTTTCATACTTTCAAAAGGATAGGATAAAAGTTTGTCTTTTTCTTTGATCTGCTCCAGTATGGATCTGTCCATATTGAAAGATGGTGATAACTGCGGTGTTCTTTTTTCATAAAACAGTTCCTGTCTGGTACGAAGTCTGTCCTGAAGCTGGAATACAAAAGACAGGTCCAGCGGTGCAAAACTCCGGAATACATATTCCGTATCCAGTTCCAGATAAGAACAGAGAGTTTTTACAATAGTTTCATCAATATCTCTGGAAAGCTCCAGACGTACCGGCGCCAGTTTTTTTCTCTTTTTGATCAGTTCTACCATAAATTCTCTGTAATCCAGATCTTCATCATAAAGTGCATCTGCATCAATATCTGCATTTCTGGTAACACGCATAAGAGATTTTGACAGGATCTTATATCCCTTAAACACTTTCGGAAGAAAATGAAGGATCAGCTCTTCCGATAACATAAATCGGTTTTTGGCAGGAAGTTCCACTAACTCCGGGAATACCTCTTTGCTGCATGGCACAATACCAAGCTTTTCTTTGCCACTTTTGGTCTGAAGAACACATACTGCATAGATTTCTTTATTTCTCAGAAACGGAAATGGCTGTCTCTTTCCTACAATGGTAGGTGACAGCAGAGACAAAATCTCTGAATCAAAATAAACTTCCAGATACGCACTTTCTTCAATGCTCAGTCTCCGGAAATTCACCATGCTGACACCAAACTCTTCCAGCTTTTCCATAAGTACTTCATATGCAGCATCTTTTCTCTGATTCAGTTTCCGGACTTTTTTCAGCACTGCCTGAATCTGTTCTTTTGCAGTCATATTTGTTTTATTTTCACGTACTTCACTGGACAAAATCATCTGATCCACCAGGGAACCTACTCTTACCATAAAAAATTCATCCAGATTGCTCTGATAGATTGCCTCAAAAGACAGTCTTTCCGCCAGCGGGATCTGTTCATTTTCTGCTTCTTCCAGCACTCTTTCGTTAAATTTCAGCCAGGACAGTTCCCGATTCATATATACGTTCTGTTTCATCTTCAGAATTCCTCCATCTAATATCTTTTCGCTTATTCCTGATAACTATAGCTTACGAAGATAAAATCCCCTGTTGTTTTTTGTAAAATTTCTGCAAAATAAAAATATCAGCTTTCAGGTGATCCCATCTGAAAACTGATATTTCGAACTTTTCATTTATTTGATTTTGAAAGACTGCTGTGTATCACAGAATTCATCCTGATACATCATATAAATCTGATACTCATCAGATTCCATATTCTGAAGAGGTACAGGTATCTCCTCGGTAAATGCAAGAATATTTTTATTATTCAGATCTATATCTGAAACATCATATACATAAGTATGTTCCTGTCCCTTAAAGATAATTTGAGAGATTCTGTGGTCATAAGTTCCTACATACAGTGTCTTGCCTGTGATACGGAAAGCGACCTCTCCATCCGGAAGCGTCTGGGACGGTGATGATACAGATTTGTTTGTTTCTACTGGCTGCCACAGCTCACCTTTGATGTAATTAGTCTCCGGTTCAAAATCTGCTGCAAGAAGATCATAATCAATCTTCATCTCTGTTGCACGGTAAAAACTGGTTTCAATCCTGTACTGGTTCAGGATTTCTCCTGTGTCATAGTCAAACTCATAGTTCATTCCATGACCTTTTACATGTCCACTCATTCCGAAGATATGATTGCTCTCCTCATCATAGATCGTGTTGGATGTGATCTTTGAGAAGGCTACCGGAAGGTTCTTGATCTGACGGACTGTTCCTGCTTTTTCATCAACAGAATAGACAATCACATAGGAATTTCCGGTTCTCTCATAGTAATCAATCTGCTTTCTGCGAACATATCCGTAATGATTATCGAAAATACTGATCTCTACTGTATCGCTATTGCCATCCAGATCCGCACTTAACTGATATGCACTGTGTTGCTGAATATGATAAGTAAAATCTCCATCCTGCTTCAGAACGTATTTTTCATATTCGGTTCCTTCCCAGAATCTGGGATCACAGAGGATCCATTTAATCTCATGAGTGGTCCAGTTAACTTTTATTACAGAATCCAGATTACGAGGACTGATGATAATGGTATCCTCTTCCGGCTGATAGGAAACTGTATTCACATGTGCCCAGTCACCCTGATCGGTATATTTGCATTTGAGAAGTTCATCCATATCCAACTGGTTTACTACTTCACCGGTATTACGGTCAATTTCCTGGATACGGTCTTCTTCATAGTAATACAGGGAACTGGTAAGGACCAGAAGGTTACCACCTGGCTCTTTCTCTATTACTTCATGATGGGTACCACCTGCAACATAATACAGATTCCATGCGCGTCCCAGATAATCAAATTCATAAAGATTTGTAGTCTGTGGTTTACCCAGACTTGGAACATATCCGCCTGTATCCTGAACCAGAAAATGTGTATTAGAAAGATTATAAAGACCGTAATTATCTGCTTCCCGGCTCATGTACCATCTCACATCACCCATACAGTCGTAGGCCAGTGGATATTTGGTATCCTGTCCATAGACCATGGTCAACCCATAGGCAGATTCTCCTGAAGTTTCTACAGGAGTAACTACATCCTGCATAGTCTCCGGAAGTGTGTCTGTAGTTATGGTAATCTCCTGACTGTCTGTCACTTTTTCGGAATCATCCAGAAGTTCCAGAACTACCCTATTATCCATTCCGGGATAAAGTCCGATAACTGGAACTTTATGTGAAGTGGTTTTCTCCAGTTCTCCAGAAATATCGGCTGCTTCTGTTTTGCCTTTAACAGTTACTCTTACTGCACATTCCTCATCTGTATCAAAGAGCACCACTGCTGTCAGAGGGGAAATCTGATAAGGGTTGCTGATCACCATAGGCTCTTCCCAGGTGTACCCCTGCTCCTGTTCACTCTGAAGCTGTTGATCGATCTCAGCGGTTGATTCCACCAGAGTAGGTTCTTTGGAAATAGCTGTCTCGATATCATCAGAAGCACTGTCGTTCTCCTGGATCTTTGCATTGTCCTCTCTGTCCATAGTTACTTTCAGTTCCTGCTTGTAATAACCATAATGATCTTTTTTCAGATTCACAAGAACCTCATAATTACTTTCCTGTCCGGTCAGTTTCATAAATGTGTTGTAAATTCCGATTCTTTTTTTCCAGCAAAGGCTCAGAAATAACACTGCCACTACAAAAAAGACTACAAAGAACAGTAATTTTTTAATTCCTTTCTGTTTGCTCATTTCAAAACTCCTGCCAACTTATTTCCTTTCTCTTACAGAGAAAGCTGAGATCCTGCTGCATAAACTTTTCCGTCAACTGCAATATAAATATCCCATGTTTTTCCTTTCAGACCATCTACAGATGTCCAACCCTTTGCACTGACACTGGATCCATTGTCTCCGGCTGTTGCAGACTGTGTAAGAGCATAAGATCTCTGTTCGTCTCCGTTTACAAGAATCAAACTTCCATCTTTCAGTTCTTCTGCTGATGCTTCTGTATTGTAAGTACCCTGCACAGAAAGCTTCAGGTCATCCAGAGTGATGTTCCATCCATCGGGCAGAGCTTCTGCTGAAGAAATATCCGTTTTTGCTGTAGCATAGGAAGTTTCTCCAAGGCCTCCCAGAACTTCCGGTTCTGTATCAAAATCTATGGAAGCTCCGTTTCCATACATATTCAGTCTGAAAGAACGATATGTAAGTGCTGATGCTGTATCACTTTCTACAGTAATCTCATATGTCAGGTTACCATTGTCCACCTGGTCAATATGAGTCATTTTGGTAAGGCCTTCTTTGAACATATCAGATGGATAAAAATCGCTTCTGTTTTCTTCATCACTGTGGAGATGTGAACCTGCTGTAATGAAGAGATGATCTTTGGTTCCGTCCAGAGAATCCACACCGGAGATCCAGTCTGAATACCAGTCAGAACCTCTTTCCTTACCATATTCATAAACCTGAGTAGCTGTCATGGCATCTGTATCAATATGATAGATCACAGCCCTTGAATATACATCATCTCCTGTTACTCGATCATCGTTGTTGATTCTTTTGACTTTGGCTGTACCATTGTCAAAAAGCATAATATCTCCATTATCCAGCATGGTTACATTATGCTGTGCATAGAACCATTCAGAGTCTTCTCCTTCCAGAGTAAAGAAAAGATCGCTGTCTGTATTTTCCCATCCTGTAGGATCACCAAGGATCCAGGCAATATTCTTGTTGGATTTCTTTACTGCAACAATGGCATCTTTATGTCTGGCAGAAAGAAGGATAAGATCGTTTGCCTCATCGTACCAGAGACCATTATTATGGAACCAGTCTTCCTCATCACTTCCGTCACTTTCCATGGAAGCCGACTGACCGTCCTCAACATCCAGAATATCTTTCATATCCAGTTCCCATACTACCTCGCCTGTAGCACGGTCAATTTCTACTACATAATCTTCTACAGAACTCAGGTCCGGACTGTCCGAAGCTACCAGAAGATTACCATTGGGAAGTTCCCTGAAATCATGATGCTGACCGCCAGGTACTGCATATTCTCGATAGATTCTGCCATTAAGATCTACCTCAATGAGGCCTTCCTTATAATAACTGGTCTTCAGCACATAGGATGCAGGCATCATCAGATGACCATTTTCCAGCTGATGAACACCCAGAACACCACCTATCGTGGTATAAAAACGAATGTCTCCTGCTGCATCTACCCCATAAACAGAACCCATGGCAGAACAGAGGAAAGTAAGATTGGAATAATCATAACTGTTCGGATCTGATACTTCTGTTTTGATCTCGCCGTAATCAGCCTGAACTGCTTCTGTTGTCACTTCATAGGAAGCACTTTCACCACTGTCCAGTGTGAACTCAACGGTTGTGGTATCCCCATTATAAAGTCCATAAATCGGGACAATATGATCTTTGGCTGCATCAAACGTACCTGTGATATCATTTTCTGATGATTTGCCCTTAACAGTCACAGTTCCACCAACTTCTTCCTCGGTGGAAAAAACTGCTACAGCTGTCAGAGGAGAAGTACCATAAGGATCTATTACGATCAGTGCTTCCTCCAAAGAGTAACCATTCTTTGCTTCTGCCAGAAGTGCCTGGTCTGTTTCTTTCTGAGATGCAAAAATATCTGTTTTTTCAAGAACTGTAGATGTATCTTCTTTATCTGCAGTTTCTTTCTGAGCTTCTGCTCTTACCACCTGCGGCAATGCAGCTGTTCCTGAAATCACGCTGGAAGCCAGCATTGCAGCTATACACAAATATACCTGTTTTTTCATTGTTTTCTCCTGCTTCAGAGTTTATATATCTTAAAGTGTGCAATGATATTCTTCAGCCTCAAAGCTGTAACTTAACTCCAGTCCTTCTGCACCATCATTGACTTCAAAAGCGATCCATCCATCATTGCTTCCAAAATTCAGAGCATTACCAGGCATACGTTTCATTCCCAGGTCTGTAAGGAATTCATCAGACATTCTTTCGTATTCATTGCCTTCGCTGTCTGTAACTTTCATGTTTGCCCAGTCAATACTCTCTTTGCTTCCATCTTTTTCAATATTCATTTTGATAAGGCAGAATGTCTTGCCCTCATCTGCAGTCTTCTGGTAGTCACTGGTCTCCACACCTGTATAACCCAGACTTACACTGACATTTTCCAAAGAATCATTCACCTCTACATCTTCTACTGTAAGATTCCATCCTGCTACAGAGGCTGTTTCAGAATCAAAAGTACTGGAAGAAGTGCCCTCAGTTTCTTTTTCAGATGTTTCCTCTGTAGTATCTTCTGTAGCTGTCTCTTCTCCATCAGAAACATCTGCGGTATCTTCTTCTGTAGTATCTTCTGCTGCTTCTTCTGTATCCTCTGCGGATTCTTCTGTCGTTGTTTCATCAGCTTCTGATACAGTTTCGGTGTCGGCTGCCTTATCTGAGCCACAGCCACTTACAGTTCCCAGAGCCAGTACCATTCCCATTAGCCACACAAATTTCTTATTTTTCATTTTTCTCTTCTCCTTTTCTATATGCAGGAAGTTCCATCCAGAACAAAACGCCTTCTGAAAGGTTGTTTACCCCGCAGCTCCCTTTATGTTTCTCTATGATTTTCTTTACTACAAAAAGCCCAATTCCTATATTTCTGAGTTCTGAATCTGAATTTTTGTCCTGTTTCTTTCTGGAAAAAGTATAAAAACTGTTCCATATAAGATCCAGCTGATCTGTTTCTATGAGATTTCCGTCATTATAAACTTCTATCCTGACTTTCTTTTTTTCTTTCATAACACAGACCCGGATCTTCTGTCCCTGTGTTGTATGCTGAAAAGCGTTCATCAGATAATTATTGACAGCCCGTTCCAGATACATCTGATTTCCCAGAGTAAGACAATCCGGTTCGATCTTTTTCTCCAGTTTTATACTGTTTTTCTGAAAAACAGCATCATATTTCATTAACAGATACTCCATCATTTCAGAAAGATTTACAATTCCGGTCTGCATTTTATCCAACTGATTATCTAACATGGAAAAGTCCAGAAGTTCTCCCACCATTGTTGACATTTTGTCCAGTTCTTCATGTATAGAAGAAAAATAATAATCTCTGTCGATCTTGTCACCCATATATTCCAGCATTTCCACCTGACTGGACACAACTGCCAGGGGAGTCTTTAATTCATGAGAAATATTGGCAATAAACTCTCTCTGACTTTCCAGCAACTGGTAATCTATCTGTTTCGATTCTTTCTGATTTTTCTTTTTTTTCCTGTTTAAAAGGAAACCTGCTCCTCCCAGCATGATCAGTGTAACTGCCAGCATATAATTTACTGTCATGCGGATAATTTCCTGACCTGACTGAATTTCTTTACGAATATACACATAAAAATTCTGATTATTCTGAAGCATCTTTCCTCGTATTGTCAACATGTTTCTTAAACGATATCCTCTCCAGTCTACTTTCCCATATTCCGAGAATTCATTTATTCTGTCTTCAATTTTTTCTTTTATAAAATCCGGAGAAAAAATATCTCCGGAAGAATACACAACTTTATATGTATCATCCACTATAAGGATTCTTATCTTTTCATTTCGATAACTGTCCAGAGTTTTATGATCTTCATCTTCCATATTACTGAGATTCATTTCTTTCAGTTCATCATACACTTCCATCATTGCAGAGGCTTTCTGATGAACATAAAAAGGCAGACAACCTGTTGCGTAAATCAGCACAGCCAAAAACAAACCTATGAAAATACTAAGTAAAATATCTATATGATTTTCTTTCTTATATTTATAGCTCACCTTTATTCTCTCCAAAAATATATCCAACACCATATACTGTATGAATATAATTGCATTCTTCGCCTAGTTTCCTGCGAAGCTGTTTTACCAGTGTATCAATAGTTCTTATATCTCCTGTATAATCATATTCCCAGACAGCATCCAAAATTTTATTTCTATCCAGTACAACTCCCTGATGTTCCACAAAATACAGAAGAAGATCAAATTCTTTTTTGGTTGTTTCAATAATCTTGTCTTTGACATATATTTTCTGGCTCATCCTATCAATCTGAAGATTCTCATAAACCAGAATATCTCTTCTTATTCCTGCTCTTTTCAGGACTGCCTCAATATGGAGCTTGACAAGTGCCAGCGAAAAAGGTTTGGTTATATAATCATCTGCCCCTTTCTCAAATCCACTCATCTGATCTGCTACTGCTGATCTGGCTGAAAGGATGATCACCGGAACTTCCGAAATCTTTCGTATCTCTTTCAGTACTGTATAACCGCTGATATCCGGCAACATAAGATCAAGAAGCACCAGATCGATTTCATTCTTTTTTTCTTTAAATACAGCAACTGCCTCATTTCCAGTCATGGCTTTCTCTGAAAGATAATCCTGAAATCCCAGAAAATCTTCCAGTGTTTTTAATAACTTAGGTTCATCTTCAACAATCAAAATCTTTATTTTGTTCATATTCTGGATTCCTTTTACACTATATCCGTTTTATTCTATCATTGAAATATGATGTAAATATGATAAATATAAAATTCGTCAAAAAAACCGTCGGCATTGTACCGACGGTTTTAAATAATCTGGCTTAATCTTCAATCCAATCATACACGAGACAGATACTCACCTGTTCTTGTATCGATTTTCAGTTTATCACCCTGGTTTACAAACAGAGGTACCATTACCTGTGCTCCGGTTTCAACGATAGCCGGTTTGGTAGCACCCTGTGCTGTGTTTCCTGCAAATCCTGGCTCTGTTTCTGTAACTTCCAGTTCAACAAAGAGAGGTGGCTCAATAGCATATACATTGCCATTGTAGGAGCAAACCTTAACAACTTCATTCTCTTTGACGAATTTCAGAGAATCTCCAACCTGCTCTGCTGTAAGTGCGATCTGATCATATGTTTCTGTATTCATGAAGTTGTACAGTTCACCATCATTGTACAGATAGCTCATATCTACACGATCAATACGTGCCTGTGGAAACTTCTCTGTAGGACGGAAAGACTTCTCCAGTACAGCTCCTGTAATGATATTTTTATATTTTGTTCTGACAAATGCAGCGCCCTTTCCAGGTTTTACATGCTGGAATTCAACAATCTGACATACATTTCCCTCAATTTCAAGTGTGATACCGTTTTTGAAATCACCTGCTGAGATCATATTAAAATCCTCCTTCTAGTAGTGTCGCTATCAATCATTCTATAATATACACTGACATTTTTCAACTGTTTTTTTAAGATCAGTGTAATTTTTCTTCTATTTCTTTGATGAGTTCCTCAAAAGGCATCTCTCCGGTGACAACTTTGATGTCTGCAAACTTGTCATAAACCGGGTCTCTCTGTTTGAGAAGTTTTTTGATCTTTTCGTCACGATCATCTCCGTCAAGAAGCGGATCCTTCCTGGAACCCTCTAGGCGCTTCTTAAGTGTGGACAATGATCCCTTCAGATATACAATGGTACCAAGCTGCTTCAGATACTTCTCATTCTGTTCCTGTAAAGGAAGTCCTGCTCCCAGTGAGATTACTTTTCTTTCCGAATCCTGAATCAGCTGCTTGACTGCCAGAGTCTCCAGTGCTCTGTAATAAGGTTCTCCGAATTTTTCGAAAATCTCTCTGGAGGACAGATTCATTTTCTTTGTAATAAGTCTGTCCAGATCCACAAATGGCAGTTCCAGATCCTTTGCTAACTGCTTTCCTACTCTTGTTTTTCCTGAACCCATAAACCCGATGATCACAACATGGTTCATGAAATCCCCTCCTCCTTTTTGTAAAAATATAAAACTATTTTTTCCAGATAACGCTTCAGCACGATCTGGATCTCTTCTTTTGGATTGATCGGTTTCACCAGAATATTGCGGATACCTGTTCTTTTGGCACCCCACACATCTGTAAACAGCTGATCTCCTATAAAAATCGTATTGCTGGTGTCCGTTCCCAGAAGCTCCATCGCCTTCTTATAATTGCCGGTAGCAGGCTTGTGAGCATTCTCTATAAATTTTTCTCCGATGACCGCATTAAAAGAAGAAACCCGGTCAATCTGATTGTTTGACAGAAAACAACTTCTGAATCCCAGCTCCCTGAGATGCCGGAACAGAGCAATTGCCCGTTCATCTGCCGGAGCTCCATGAGGAACCAGAGTATTATCTATATCAAAAAGCAATCCCCTGTAACCTTCCTGATACAGTCTGTCATAGTCTATTACATATGCGGAATCCAGATATTCATCCGGGAAAAAGCATCGAAACATGTTGTTGGTTCTCTCCTGCCAGTCTTTTATTTTGGGAAGCTTATCTCTTATCAAGAGGCACATATTCTGCAGCAGGCAGAACACTTTTGTATGCAGGACGAATAATCTTGTCTGTATTGATCAACTCCTCCATACGATGTGCACTCCATCCTACGATACGTGCCACTGCAAACATCGGTGTGTATAACTCCAGCGGAAGATCCAGCATACTGTAAACAAAACCGCTGTAAAAGTCCACGTTGGCACTGACGCCCTTGTAGATCTTGCGTTCTTCGGCAATCACCTGAGGTGCCATCCACTCTACCATGGTATAAAGTTTGTAATCTTTCATACGTCCTTTTTCTTTTGCAAGGCTTTCTACAAAACCTTTCAGAACCTGTGCTCTGGGGTCAGATACAGAATAAATAGCATGGCCCATACCATAAATAAGACCACGTCTGTCAAAAGCTTCTTTGTGAAGCAGTTTTTTAAGATAAGTCCGTACTTCCTCCTCATCTTCCCAGTCGTGAACTTCTTTTTTCATATCCTGAAACATCTGGATTACTTTGATATTGGCACCACCATGTTTGGGACCCTTCAGAGAACCCAGTGCAGCTGCAATGGCAGAATATGTATCCGTTCCTGATGAAGAAACCACATGTGTGGTAAAGGTAGAGTTGTTACCACCGCCATGTTCCATATGAAGGATCAGTGCCAGATCCAGGATCTTTGCTTCCAGATCTGTGTATTTCTTATTAGGACGGAGCATTCTTAAGATGTTCTCTGCTGTGGACAGTTCTTTCTTGGGATTGTGGATATAAAGGCTATTGCCTTTTACGTAATGATTATATGCCTGATATCCATATACAGAAAGCAACGGAAACACACTGATCAGATTCAGACACTGTCTCAGAACATTCGGGAGCGAAATATCGTCCGGATTGTTGTCATAGGAATACAGTGTCAGTACACTTCTGGACAGTGCATTCATAATATCACGTCCGGGAGCCTTCATAATAACATCTCTTACAAAGTTTCTGGGAAGAGAACGCTGATTGGCAAGAAGATTCTGAAAATCTGCCAGTTGCTGTTTGTCTGGAAGAACACCAAAAAGTAACAGATAGGTAGTCTCTTCAAAGCCAAAACGATGATCTTTTACAAAGCCCGCTGTCAGGTCTTTGATGTTGTATCCACGATAATAAAGACTTCCTGCACAGGGTACTTCTTTACCATCTACTACTTTCACTGCCTGAACATTAGATACCTGGGTCAATCCTGCAAGGACGCCTTTACCATTGATATCACGCAATCCTCTTTTTACATCGTATTTCCCATAAAGAGAAAGATCCATACTGCTATGATCCTGACAGATTCCTGTCAGTCTCTCGATTTCCGGTGTTACCTTCATATTAAATCCTGTCATCTGATATAAGTCTCCTTTCAGTATCCTTAATTATGCCGATCAAGGTCCCTCCCTCACTTACCTTCGTCTTCATTATCAGTATAGCATTAAAACGCTCTCCGGTCTACCTGTTAAAACATCTCGCGGAATATTACCTGTGAACAATAACCACCTCACAGAGTATTACCAGTAAACAGTAACACACTCGTTACTGCTGCCTATATGTACTCAGGAATTCTTTCAGTTTGGCAGATGCTTTTTCCAGCTGGCGTGTATTAGGAAGATACACAACCCTGAAATGATCTGGTTCCATCCAGTTAAAGCCCTTGCCCGGAACAAGAAGCACCTGTTTTTCGTGAAGAAAATCCAGAGCGAACTGTTCGTCATCTGTAATATTGAACTTCTCTGCGTCAATCTTCGGGAAAATATAAAATGCAGCATGTGGTTTTACTACGGAAATTCCTGGTATATCCCGAAGTGCATTATAAATACATTCTCTCTGTTCGTAAATTCTTCCGCCTGGCTTTACATATTCAGCCACACTCTGGTATCCTCCCAGTGCAGTCTGTACAATAGACTGTGCCGGTACATTGGAGCAGAGGCGCATGGAAGAAAGCATTTTGATTCCTTCTATATAACCCTTTGCCCTTTCTTTAGCTCCACTTAAGATCATCCATCCAATACGGAAACCCGCGATCATATGCGACTTGGAAAGACCGGAGAATGTAACACAGAAAACATCCGGTGCCAGTGAAGCAATAGAAGTATGTTCATATCCATCCATAACAAGGCGGTCATAAATTTCGTCAGAAAAGATGATCAGTTCTTTTTCTCTGGCAACCTGGGCAATCTGTTCCAGAATTTCTCTGGGATACACAGCTCCTGTAGGGTTGTTGGGATTGATGATAACAATGGCCTTGGTCTTATCTGTAATCTTGCTTTTGATGTCTTCAATATCCGGATACCAGTCAGACTGTTCATCACAGATATAATGAACAACTTTTCCCCCTGCCAGTGTAGCTGTAGCTGTCCACAGAGGATAATCCGGTGCAGGGATCAGGATCTCATCTCCATTATCCAGAAGTGCCTGCATACAGAGATTGATCAGCTCACTTACTCCGTTTCCTGTATATATGTCATTCATGGTAACATTGGGAATATTTCGAAGCTGCGCGTACTGCATAATCGCTTTACGTGCGGAAAAAATCCCCTTTGAGTCAGAATATCCCTGAGAAGTCCTGATATTGCTGAGCATATCCAGAATCACTTCCTGAGGAGCAGAGAAACCAAAAGGATAGGGATTTCCGATGTTGAGCTTCAGGATCTCTTTACCTTCATCCTCCATTCTCGCCGCTTCATCTACCACCGGTCCTCTCACATCATACAGTACATTATCAAGCTTCGTAGATTTGTCAAATGTTCTCAAAATATTCACTCCTCTCGTAGATTTTTGTGTTACTGTTGAGTTCTTCCACAGTAACTTTTTGTTTATTTTGCAGTAACACTGTATTGATTAATAATCTCACATTCAGACAAATTACGCAAGATTAAATTTTCTGCAAAAATTTTCGCTATGGCTCTTTTCAACTTTACCACATTGGTGTATAATCATACCGAGTCTTGTTGAAAAAGACAAAGATAACAATGTGGATGAGGAGGAAATCAAATGTCTTACACAGAAGAAATTTATGAGAGAGTTGTTGCACAGAATCCTGGTGAACCGGAATTTCATCAGGCAGTAAAAGAAGTGCTGGATTCTCTGAAAGTCGCAATTGACCGCAATGAAGAAAAGTATCGCAGCTATGCAATTCTGGAACGTCTTGTTGAACCAGAAAGAATCATCTCCTTCCGTGTTCCATGGATTGATGACAAAGGAAATGTACAGGTAAACAAAGGTTATCGTGTACAGTTCAACAGTGCTATCGGACCATACAAGGGAGGTCTTCGTTTCCATCCATCAGTAAACCAGAGCATCCTCAAATTCCTCGGATTTGAACAGATCTTCAAAAACTCTCTGACAGGTCTTCCTATCGGTGGCGGTAAAGGTGGTTCCAACTTCGATCCGAAAGGCAAATCTGACAGAGAAGTTATGGCATTCTGCCAGAGCTTTATGACAGAACTCTGCAAACACATCGGTGCTGATACAGATGTTCCTGCAGGTGATATCGGTGTTGGCGGACGTGAGATCGGATACCTCTACGGACAGTACAAACGTATCCGCAACCTCAGCGAAGGTGTGTTGACAGGTAAAGGTCTCACATACGGTGGATCTCTTATCCGTACACAGGCTACAGGATATGGTGTTGTATATATCCTCAACGAACTGATGCAGGCACATGACGATTCCCTGAATGGCAAAACTGTTATCGTAACAGGTTCCGGAAACGTTGCTATCTACGCTGTAGAAAAAGCTACTCAGCTTGGTGCAAAAGTTGTTGCAATGTGTGATTCCAACGGATTTATCCATGACCCTGACGGAATCAAACTTGACATCATCAAAGATATCAAAGAAGTAAGACGTGCACGTATCAAAGAATACGCAGATCAGGTAGAAGGTGCTACCTACACAGAAGGTCTGGGTATCTGGAATATCAAATGTGATGTATATCTTCCATGTGCAACACAGAATGAACTCGGTCTTGAAGGAGTAAAAGCTCTGATCTCCAACGGATGTAAATATATCGTAGAAGGTGCAAACATGCCTACTACTCTGGAAGCTACAGAATATGCTATGGAAAACGGAGTTCTCTTCCTTCCCGGCAAAGCAGCCAATGCCGGTGGTGTTGCTACTTCTGCACTGGAAATGAGCCAGAACTCTCAGAGATTTTCCTGGACAGCAGAAGAAGTTGACGCAAAACTTCATCAGATCATGAAAGACATCTACGCCAAAATCGACGATGCAGCAAAACGTTACGACATGAAAGACAACTTCGTTGTTGGTGCCAACATTTCAGCATTTGAAAAAGTTGCAGATGCTATGATCGCCCAGGGTATTGTGTAATTTCCGACCATCCTAAAAATAAAAAGTAAAAAATGAGGTATCGGTTTTTGCCGGTGCCTCATTTTTATTTTATGATTTGCTTCGTTTATAGATCAGTGCTGCAAAAAGCACTGTAAATGGAACGCACAATACAATTCCAAAGCTTCCTGTAAGACCCTGCATAATAGAAATCCCAATATTATTGGAATTGATGATCTGACGATGAGAAAGGTCATAAGCATAGTCCAGAATGGAGAAATGCCTCTGTAAATCATAGGCAGATAAACAAAAATAATGCAGAAAAATGATAGTATTATATTAGAAAACCATGAAAGGAATTACAGATACTATGGATAAAACAAGCAATATGGATAACACAACTAAAAAAGTAATTTTTCTTGACATTGACGGAACTCTTGCCATCCCCGGAGAAACAGTTCCTGTGCCTTCTGCTCTGGATGTGATCCGGAAAGCCAGGAAAAAAGGACATTATGTATTTCTTTGTACAGGAAGAAGTTATTGTCTCATGTCGCATTTCATGGAATTTGGTTTTGACGGTGCTGTTGCCAGTGCAGGAGGCTATATTTTCAGTGGCGATCAGGTGATCTATGACTGCCCTATGACTGAGGAACAGAAACAAAAAGCCATGAGAGTTTTTAAAGAAAATGGTGTTTTTCGTACCATAGAATGCAAAGATGGTGCCTACACCGATACAGAATTCACAGACTATATTCTGAAGCATACCAAGGGAAATGTAAGCAGTGAAATGCTCCGCTGGCAAAAACAGCTCAGAGATGCCCTGGGGTTCCGTCCTATGGAGGAATATCCCGGTGCTCCTGCCTACAAGCTGATCCTTATGAGCCCTTCCATGAAAAACCTGGATCTGTGCAGGCCTGCCCTGGAAGAAGAATTCCAATTCTGTATCCAGGATATTACCGAACACTATGTAAACTGTGAACTAATCAACCGTAAATTCAATAAAGGTACTGCTGTCCGTCAGGTATGCGAACACCTTTGCATTCCCATAGAAAATTCTATTGGCTTCGGTGACAGTATGAATGATAAGGAAATGCTGGAAACCGTAGGTTTAGGTATCTGCATGGCAAATGGTAATGAGCAGATGAAACAACTGGCAGATGATGTGTGTCCGGCAGTTACAGAGGACGGCATTCAGAAAGCATTTCTGAAATATCATCTTGTGTAGTAATAAATCTCAAAATATGGTATACTGAAAATATTAATAAAAATAATTCTTTTTCAGAAATGCGAGGTGAATATCATGTTGAAATCCTGGACATCAGAAGAAATTCCTCCAAAAGCTGAACTGAAAGAACGTCTGTCCAAATCCAAAAACCGCCTTTATGATCTGCAGATGAAGATCAAAGAACACAAACTTCCTGTACTGGTCCTTTTTGAAGGATGGAGTGCTGCAGGCAAGGGAAGTATGATCGGCAAAATCATCAAAAATATTGATCCCAGATTTTTTAAGGTTGCTACCATGTCTGCCCCAACAGAAGAAGAAACAAGACGTCCTTTCCTTTACCGTTACATGAGGGAGATTCCGGAAGAAGGTAAATTTGCTTTTCTGGATTCCGGATGGATGGAACAGACTGCGAAAGATGTTCTGAAAGGAGATCTCTCCGGTGAAGATTATGAGAAACAGATTGAAAGTATCAGACGTTTTGAACGTCAGCTTACAGACAATGGATATCTGGTTCTGAAATTCTTTATGGAAATAGATAAAGAAGAACAGAAAACACGAATGCAAAAACTGCTGGACAAGCCAGATACCAGCTGGCGTGTTACCGGTTTTGACAAGTGGCAAAATGAACATTACAAAAAATGCGAAAAAGTTTTTGACCGCTATCTGAAAGACACCAACCTTCCTACCTCCCCTTGGTATATCATTGATGCAGGCAATAAGAAATGGGCAGAACTTCAGGTACTGGAAACTCTGGTCAGCAATATTGATACAGCTCTCCAAAATCAGAAACATTCTGTTCCCATTCCGCAGAATGTCTTTCCCCTGGTCAAAATGCCAAAGCTTTCCGAAGTAGATCTGTCAGACAAGTTTATTGACGAAAAAGAATATCAGCAAAAGCTGAAAGTTCTCCAGTCCAGACTGGGCGAGCTCCACAACCGTCTCTACCGTAAACGCGTGCCTGTGATCATCACTTACGAAGGCTGGGATGCAGCAGGCAAAGGCGGCAACATCAAACGTGTTACAGGTGCGCTGGACCCCAGAGGTTATGAGGTACATCCTATTGCCAGTCCGGAACCACACGAAAAAGCCCGCCATTATCTGTGGCGGTTCTGGACAAGACTTCCCAAAGATGGTCATATCGCTGTTTTTGACCGTACCTGGTATGGTCGCGTCATGGTAGAACGTCTGGAAGGTTTCTGCAGTGAAAATGACTGGAAACGTGCCTACAATGAAATGAATGAATTTGAAAAAGAACTGCACGACTGGGGTGCTGTTATCATCAAATTCTGGGTACAGATCGACAAAGATACACAGCTGGAACGTTTTACAGAACGTCAGAATAATCCAGAAAAACAATGGAAGATCACTGATGAGGACTGGCGCAATCGTGAAAAATGGGATCAGTACGAAATGGCTGTAGACGAAATGCTGAAAAAGACCAGCACTACTTATGCTCCATGGCATATTCTGGAATCCGTAGACAAAAAATACGCCCGTATCAAAGCCTTAAAGATCATCATTAAAGAACTGGAAAAGGTTCTGGATTAATAATGTTTCCGGCTAACTCAAAATACCCTCTGTCCATTCCAAAGTGGCAGAGGGTATCTTTATGATCCTATAAATGCATATTTTATATCAGGGTTCCATAAATTTCTTTAATTCGTCCATAAAAGTACTGACATCTTTAAATTCTCTGTATACAGACGCAAAGCGAACATAGGCAACTGCATCCAGGTTCTTGAGATTTTCCATGACGATCTCTCCGATCCTGGTACTGGAGATTTCCCTGTCCGCACTGTCAAAAATCTGTCCTTCTATGGAATCCATCATAGCTTCTATCTTTTCTACCGGAATCGGTCTCTTGTAGCAGGCTCTTAAGATTCCATCTTGGATCTTGGAACGGTCATACTGCTCCCTGGTCTGATCTTTCTTTATGACACTAAGCGGAATAGTCTCAACTTTCTCATAAGTGGTAAAACGCTTTCCACAGGATTCGCACATTCTTCTTCTGCGGATGGAATTGGTATCTTCTACCGGTCTGGAGTCAATGACTTTTGTGTTGTCTTTATTACAAAATGGGCATCTCACCTGTTATCGTCCCCTCTTTCCCCTTTTATGGGTTCATTATACTTTATTATTTCCAATACTGTCAATAAACCTAACTGTATATTTCTCTCTTTTTATACATATAATTTAAAAAAAAGCAGGTTCTTCCATGCGATTGTGCGAATTAAAACAAAAAGAAGTAATCAATACCTGTACCTGTAAAAGTCTCGGCTGTCCTGTAGATCTGGAATTCAACTGTAAAACTGGAAAAATAGAGTCTCTGATTCTTCCCGGTCCCGGAAGATTCTGCTGTTTCTGGGGACGTGAAAGTGAATATATCATCCCCTGGAACTGCATCTGCCAGATTGGCGATGATATCATTCTTGTAGAAATCCAGGAGGACAAATGCTTCCGTAAGTAACATTTCTTCTGTTTGTCAAGGGCTATTAATTTTTATATTTTCCTGAAAAAAGTATATTTCTTATTCTACCTGAGAATCATTTTTAGTACCCAATGAGATTAGGAGGATATGACGATGGCTCTTAACAAAGTAGAAATATGCGGCGTAAATACATCCCGGCTTCCCATCCTTAACCAGGAAGAAAAAGATCAGCTGCTTCAACGGATCAAACAGGGGGATATGGAAGCAAGAGAATTATACATCAAGGGAAATCTCCGCCTGGTCTTAAGTGTGATCAAGCGTTTCCAGAACAGCAACGAAAATGCTGATGACCTCTTCCAGATTGGGTGTATCGGTCTTATGAAAGCAATTGATAATTTTGATACAACACTAAATGTAAAATTTTCTACTTATGCGGTTCCCATGATTATTGGCGAGATCCGCCGGTACCTTCGGGACTACAACAGCATCCGGGTCAGTCGTTCCCTTCGGGATATTGCATACAAAGCAATTTATACAAAAGAAAATTATATCAAAACACATCTGAAAGAACCTACTCTGGAAGAAATCGCCACAGAAACCGGCATTGAAAAAGAAATGATCGTCTATGCACTGGATGCGATTCAAAGCCCCGTCAGTCTTTTTGAACCGGTCTATTCTGAAAGCGGCGATAATTTGTATGTAATGGATCAGATCAGTGACAAGAAAAACAAAGAGGAAAAATGGATTGAGAATCTGGCACTCCGGGATGCCATGGACCATCTGGGCAACAGAGAACGAAATATCATAGAAATGCGTTTTTATGAGGGACGGACTCAGATGGAAGTGGCAGAGGAAATCGGCATCTCTCAGGCGCAGGTAAGCCGTCTGGAAAAAAATGCCCTGAAATATATGAAAAACTATCTTCGTCCCTGACAGCAAAAAGGACAGCCTTTCCGGCTGCCCTGCACTTTTTGTAATGTTATTATCATGATAATTCCAATTTTCCTGTGTAAAGCTGGTAATAAGTTCCCTTCTGTCTGATCAGATCTTTATGGTCACCTCTTTCAATGATCTTTCCATGCTCCAGAACAATAATGGCATCACTGTTACGGATCGTAGAAAGCCTGTGAGCAATTACAAATACGGTACGTCCTTTCATCAGATTATCCATACCTTTCTGCACAATACTTTCTGTACGTGTGTCAATACTGGAAGTCGCTTCATCCAGGATCAGTACCGGCGGATCTGCTACTGCTGCCCTTGCAATTGAAAGCAACTGTCTCTGTCCCTGGGACAACTCTTCACCGTCACCACTTAACATGGTATCATATCCATTGGGAAGCATCTGGATAAACTGGTCTGCATGAGCCAGTCTGGCTGCTGCATATACTTCCTCATCGGTTGCATCCAGTTTTCCATAACGGATATTGTCCCTGATGGTTCCTGTAAAAAGATGAGTATCCTGTAACACGATTCCCAAAGAATGTCTCAGATCGTCTTTTTTAATCTTTGTGATGTTGATACCATCGTAACGGATCTTACCATCCTGAATATCATAGAAACGGTTGATCAGATTGGTAATCGTAGTCTTACCTGCACCTGTAGAACCTACAAAGGCAAGTTTCTGACCTGGTTTGGCATAAAGACTGATGTCATGGAGGATCACTTTGTTTTCGTTGTATCCAAAAGTCACATCTTCAAAACGTACATCACCTTTCAGCTCTGTATAAGATACGGAACCATCAGCAGAATGAGGATGTTTCCATGCCCACATACCAGTTCTTTCTTTGCATTCTACAATATTTCCATTTTCATCTTTTCTTGCATTGACCAGAGTTACATAACCTTCATCTTCTTCCGGTTTTTCATCGATCAGATTGAAAATACGTTCTGCCCCTGCCAGTGCCATAACAATAGAGTTAAACTGCTGCGCCACCTGCATAAACGGCTGTGTAAAGCTCTTGGTGAACTGCAGGTAAGAAGCCATAACGCCAAGTGTGATACCGCCAATTCCTGTAACAGAAAGAATACCACCCAGAACTGCTGTCAGTACAAACTGCAGGTTTCCGATATTTCCGATCACCGGTCCCATCATGTTACCGTATTTATTTGCCTGTGCCGCACTTTCAAAAAGTGCTTCATTCAGTGCATCAAACTCCTCTTCAGACTTCTTTTCGTGATTAAAAACTTTAACTACTCTCTGTCCGTTCATACGCTCTTCAACAAATCCTGTTACGTCTGCCAGAGACATCTGCTGACGGACAAAATATTTACCACTTTTGGCACCGATCTTTCCTGTTACGGTAAGCATCACAAAGATGATCAGCACTGCCAGGATTGTCAGCAGCGGGCTTAACACCAGCATGGAGATAAAAGTAACCACAATGGTAAAAAGTGCCATAAGTGCCTGTGGAATTGCCTGGCTGATCATCTGACGAAGGGTATCGGTATCGTTAGTATAAAGACTCATAACAGAGCCGTTGGTATTCTGGTCAAAATATCGGATGGGCAATGTCTGCATATGTTCAAACATATCATCACGAACACGTTTCAGTACACCCTGACCAATGTATACCATCATTCGGGTATACGTAAAAGTAGCGATCACTCCTGCCAGAAAAATACATCCCAGTACACCCAGAGCTTTATAAAGCTCTGCAAATTCCGGTGTTTTCTGTCCGATCAGCGGAAGAATAAAATCATCCAGAAGGTATTTCAGTGAAAGAGAAACTGTTGTAGTGGCAACTGCACTGATGAGAATGCAGATGAACACCAGAACAAACTGAAATTTGTAAGTTTCTGTCATATACTTCAAAAGACGTTTGGCTGTCTTTCGGTTCTTTGCGTCAAACTTTGGTTTGTCCGCCGGTTTCCTGCTGTTCATTTTGTCTTTACTCATCTGACTCTCCTCCTTTCACCTGGGATTCATAGACTTCCCTGTAAATATCACTGGTTTTGAGAAGTTCTTCAGAAGTACCTACTCCGGAAATTTTACCACCATCCAGAACAATGATCAGGTCTGCGTCCTCAATAGAAGAAATCCTCTGTGCAATGATGATCTTGGTAGTATCCGGAATCTCCTCCCGGAATGCCTTGCGAATCAGTGCATCTGTTTTGGTATCTACTGCGCTGGTAGAATCATCCAGGATCAGGATCTTTGGCTTCTTAAGAAGTGCCCGGGCAATACAGAGACGCTGTTTCTGACCACCGGAAACATTGTTTCCTCCCTGTACGATCTTTGTATCATATCCTTCCGGAAAATCCTGTACAAAGCCATCTGCCTGTGCAAGACGGCAGACTCTTTTTATCTCTTCATCGCTGGCTGTCTCATCACCCCAGCGGATATTTTCATAAATTGTACCGGAAAACAGCACATTCTTCTGCAATACCATGGAAACCTGATCACGAAGGACTTCCAGATTATAGTCACGAACATCTACACCGCCTACTTTTACAGAGCCCCCTGTAACATCGTAAAGTCTGGGGATCATCTGTACCAGAGTAGATTTAGCACTTCCTGTTCCACCGATAATACCTACAGTCTGTCCTGACTTGATATGAAGGTTTACATCTTTCAGAGATAGATTTCCGCCCTGTCCTCCATAGCTGAAATCCACATGGTCAAAAACAATCTCTCCGTTGGCTACTTTCTTCACAGAATCTTCTTTATCCTGCATTTCCGGAACTTCTGTAAGAACTTCTGTAATACGGTCTGTAGATGCCTCTGCGATCATGATCATAACAAATACAAAAGTTACCATATTAAGAGACATAAGAATCTGCAGTGCATAAACAATCACACTGGTAAGCTCTCCTGTTTCCATAGTTCCAAGCACAATGCTCCGTCCTCCAATGGCTGCAATAAGGAGCACTACTGCATACATAAAAAACTGCATAACCGGTGCATTCCATGCAACAATCTTCTCGGCTTTTGTAAACAGTTTATACACATATCCTGAAATCCCTTGGAATTTATTGATCTCATAATCTTTTCTTACAAAAGCTTTCACAACTCTGGATGCGTTGACATTTTCCTGAACTGAATTATTCAGTACATCGTATTCGTCAAATACTTTAATAAAGTTTGGATGTGCTTTCTTTGCAATAAAAAGAAGTGTTCCACCCAGAAGAGGAATCACTATCAGAAAAAGAAGTGCTATCTTGACATTTATGAGAAGTGTCATGATCCAGGAAAGAATCACCATAATCGGTGCTCTTGCCAGAAGACGGATGCTCATCATATACGCCATCTGGACATTGGTGATATCTGTGGTCATTCGGGTAACAAGACCGGATGTGGAAAAATGGTCAATGTTTTTGAATGAAAAATCCTGTACCTTATAAAAAATATCATGGCGGAGATTCTTGGCATATCCTGCTGCTGCCACAGCTGCCATATTCCCTGCCTGTACTCCAAAGAACAAGGCAAGCATTGCCATGATCACAAGAACGATCCCTCGCTGAACGATATAACTCATATCACCATTGGCAATTCCAATATCAATGATCTTCGCCATCTCCAGAGGGATAAGAACTTCCATCAGAACTTCAAGGATTACGAGAAACGGAGCCAGTATAGACTGTTTCTTATATTCCCGAATGGATTTGAAAAGTGTCTTATTCATCTTCTTTTTACCTCCCTGTATTAAAATTGTCAGATTCCTAACTTTACATATTATACAGACCAGAAAAAAGAATGGCAACTGTTTTTTGAGCAGGTCACAGAATCTTCATATATTCCATTCTTAACTTATCCGCTGTGGTTCTTTCCAGGAAAGTAATCTCTCCAAGCTTTGTTACCGGCATGATTCCCATAAGAGAATTCGTCACAAAACACTCTTCATAGTATTCTAACTGCTCCGGATATATTTCTGTTTCTTTTATCTTGTAATGTTCCAGAAGATATTCTCTCAGAATCCCCGGAAGTAAGCCACAGGAAAGAGCCGGTGTATAAATGCAGCCCTTTCGCACAAAGAAGACATTGCTGACAGTTCCCTCACAGATCTGTCCACTGGTATTCAGAAAAATTCTTTCGTTCATACCAGCTCTGGTGGCTGCTCTTTTTTCCAAGATGCAGTCACCGTAATTCATGGTTTTGTGATATACCAGTGGTGAAGTTTCATTTCTCCTTACCTGACTGAAATCTGCCACAAAACCTTTCTGATAGCTTTCTTCTGTATAAGGATTCTTTCTTTCTGTTATAATACTGTTCTCTCTGGAAAGCATTACTTTCAAAGCACCACTTTCCAAATGTGCTTCTTCCAGATATCGGTAAACAGCCCCTTCGGTAATACCACGTTGGCTGATCTCCCCCATTCCTAGAAAATCCGCTGCTTTCTGAAGTCTCCGGAAATGTCTTTCCAGAAACACAGGATTTTTGTTTTCGACTGCTATGGTTTCAAAAGCCCCAAGTCCGAACTGGAACCCTTCATCTAATTTAATGTTCATTTTACACCATTCCTTATTTCATAGCTTCCAACACAGCTTTCGCTTTCTGCAGTGTTTCTTCATATTCAAATTCCAGCTCTGACTCGGCGGTGATACCTCCACCTACACCCAGATGATATCTGCCATCTTTATGTAAAGCTGTACGGATCACAATATTAAAATCACAGTCTCCATCCAGTGTTAGATAACCGATGGAACCTGTGTAGAGATTGCGTCTTCCATGTTCCAGCTCATCAATGATCTCCATAGCTCTGTATTTTGGGGCTCCTGTAATAGATCCTCCCGGAAAAGTTGCTTCCAGAAGATCTGCGAAGTTTTTACCCTCTTCCAGTTCACCTTCGATATTGGAAACCAGATGGAAAACCGTAGCATATTCTTCTACAGTAAATAATTCCGTAACTTTTACGCTTCCTGGTTTGCAGACCTTGTTCAGATCATTTCGTTCCAGATCTACGATCATAAGAAGTTCACTTTTGTCCTTGTCAGAATTTTCCAGTTCTTTTCTCATAAGAAGATCTTCTTCCGGAGTATCGCCTCTTTTTCTGGTTCCCTTGATGGGACGTGTTTCCACATGTCCCTTTTTCATTCGAAGAAAACGTTCCGGGGAAGCGCAGACAATCTGGAAGTCCTCATAATCCATGTATCCTCCAAAAGGTGAAGGATTGTTTTTTCGCAGATCCAGAAATACATCTTTCGGCTGTTTTTCACTTTTTACAGTCATCTGCTGGGTCATATTGGCAATATAGATATCACCTTCGATAATATAATGGATCATATCATCTACTGCTTTTTTATATTCTTCTTTTTTGAAATTAGGAAATACTTCCATATCAAAACTTGTATCTTTGCTATTAATATAGGAAAGTTTTTTTTGATCTCCTGCCTGGATCTCCTCTTCGGTCTTTTGCAGAAGCTCTTCAGCAGGTGTTTCTGTCCCATTGGCAATAAGAAAGGTCCTTTTTTCTTTACAGTCTTCAATAATATACAGATCATAAAAAATCAGTACTGCATCCGGAATAGACACGATATCTTTTTCCCCGGATGCTACTTCCATCAGTTTCCGACCATATTCATAGGAAAAATATCCTACTGCCCCGGACACCAGCGGAAGGTCTGTCTGATTTTCATCTTTATGATTCTGAAGATATTTCCTGAGATATTCTTCAAAAGTAATCTCTGTTTCTTCTATATTGTTAATAAAAAAACTGTCTCCATCTTTCAGCAGTTTCAGATATGGATTGCGACCTATTATGGAGTATCTACCCAGATCATTTACAAGGGAAGAATCCAGAAACACACTGTCTCTTTCTTCTCCCAGGATCTGAAAGATTTCTGCGGTTGATCTGTAAGGCGTCAGCTCTCTGATAATTCTCTTTGTATTGTACATTTTTCCTCCAATCCGGTTATGCCGGACATTTCTCCTGATGGTATTTTTCCTGGTTGTATTTTTCAGCTATTTTACAGAAATTCTCCAGAAGTTCATGTCCATACTCTGTAAGGACTGCCTCCGGGTGAAACTGTATCCCATATAATGGCATGGTTCTATGTGAAATTCCCATGACAGCTCCATCCACTGCAATAGAATCAATGCGATAATCCTTGGGGACTGTCTTTTCTTTAACAATCAGAGAATGATATCTGGTAACTTTAAACCTCTCCGGAAGTCCCTTAAACAGACCTTTGCCATTGTGAACAATCCCTGTAACTTTGCCATGCATGGGATGCTTGCCTTTCTCTACAGTTGCCCCGGAACAGAACCCCAGAACCTGGTGTCCCAGACAGACTCCAAGAATAGGAATCCTGCCCTGAAATCTTCTTACTGTCTCTACACAGACTGCCGCATCCCAGGGTCTCTTGGGACCCGGAGAAAGAATGATCCCCTCCGGCTGCATTTCTTCAATTTCTTCCATTGTGATCCTGTCGCTTCTTTTTACTATGATTTCTTTACCGAGCTCTTCAAAATAAGCTCTCAGGTTATATACAAAAGAATCATAATTATCGATCATAAGATACATAGATTTCTCCCTTTCTGACAACAAAAAAGGATAACAAATGTGCATGTCAAAACATACACAGTCGTTATCCCTGAATGGTCCGTAATCTGCGAATAATAGTAACAATTAACAGTTTTTTATTAAATTGTTTTTATGCTACCATATATATCACCTGTCGTCAAGAATACTTTCCCGATTTTCTTGTGATTTTCGTCATATTTCTCCCCTTCTTTTGTGAAATTTACCCTTTTCTAGTACGTGCATATATGTTATACTAGGGCAGAAATGAATGATATGCAAAATAGACCTGTATGCGTCAAGTGTTCGGTGAATGGGGAGTTGTCACCGGAACGAAAAGCACGTCTTACGGTATATGGGTCGCACCCGTTGCTTACAATATAAGAGAATATCTCATATTGTGAAGGGATACGTTTTTCGACATACGTTCTATCACAATTGGAGATATCTTTTTTTATATTTTTTTCGACAAAAAAAAGACAATCTCCATGTATGATCAAAGTTTAAGGAGGTTGTTTTTTATTATGGTCGACAAAGAAAAAGTGGAACAGGCAATCCGTCTCCTTCTGGAAGGAATCGGCGAAGATACAGAACGAGAAGGGCTTAAAGATACTCCGGACCGTATTGCACGTATGTGCATGGAAATCTACGGAGGACTGGATGAAGAGGCAGACCATCACCTTGCCAAACAGTTCCAGGTAGAAAATAACGAAATGGTTCTGGAAAAAGACATTACTTTTTATTCCATGTGTGAACATCATCTGATGCCATTTTATGGCAAAGCAGCCATTGCCTACATACCTAACGGCAAGGTTACCGGTTTAAGCAAGCTCGCCCGTACAGTAGATGTTTATGCCAGAAGACCACAGATCCAGGAACGTCTTACAGTACAGATTGCAGATGCTCTGGAACGTACCCTGAATCCTAAGGGAATCATGGTCATGCTGGAAGCAGAGCATACCTGCATGACCATGCGTGGTATCAAAAAACCGGGCAGTAAGACTATCACCACTGTAACAAGAGGTGCTTTTAAAGATAATATGGAACTTCAGAAACAGTTTCTTTCCATGGTCAAAGACTGATGCTTCCGGAAATGAAGCGTGTAAACGCTATCTGGAACCATCCCCTCTATCAGAAAAACTTGAAAGAGCTCCAGAAGCTGGAAAAGGACAGGATTTTCTGCAGGCACACACCGGAGCATTTTTTTGATGTAGCCCGTCTTACCTGGATCTACACTCTGGAAAGAGGGCTGGATTTTTCCCGGGAAATTGTTTACAGTGCAGCACTTCTTCACGACATCGGACGAGCAGAACAGTATGCCAGGGGAACCCCCCACGATGTTGCAGGCACCAGAATTGCAGAGATTATTTTAACGGATCTTGATTTTGCAGAAGAAGACAGAAAGCAGATCCTTACAGCAATCAGTGAACACCGTTCTTCCGGCACCCGAACCGGTAGTTTCAGCGAACTTCTCTATGAAGCTGACAAAAAGTCCCGAAACTGTTTTGTCTGTCCGGCTCTGGCAGAATGTAACTGGGCTCCTGAGAAAAAAAACATGACGATTCAATACTGAGGTTTCATTCCTATTTTTTAATATCCCTACAAAAGGAGAAACAAATCATGAAAATCAGAAACACAGAATTTGATGTAAAAAATCATACATATATCATGGGTATCCTGAATGTAACACCGGACTCTTTTTCTGACGGAGGCAAATGGGACACTCTGGACCATGCAATGAAACATGTGGAAACCATGCTGGCTGACGGAGCTGACCTGATCGATGTAGGCGGTGAATCTACCCGTCCCGGTCACACACCAGTTGGCGCCCAGGAAGAAATTGAACGTGTACTTCCTGTCATCGAAGCGATCCGCAGCCGTTTTGATGTTCCCATCTCTGTTGATACCTACAAAGGAAGTGTGGCTGATGCTTCCCTGAAAGCAGGTGCTGACCTGATCAATGACGTCTGGGGACTGAAATACGACCCGGAAATGGCTCCTGTCATTGCTCGTCACAATGCCCCATGCTGTCTGATGCACAACAAAGAAAATACAGAATACAACAATTTCCTGGTAGATATGCTGTCTGAAACACAGGAATGTGTCAACATTGCAAGAAAAGCCGGAATCAAAGATGAAAATATTATTCTTGATCCAGGTGTTGGATTTGGCAAAACCTATGAAATGAATCTGGAAACCATGAACCATCTGGAGCTGTTCCAGCATCTTGGATTCCCCGTACTTCTGGGAACCTCTCGTAAATCCATGATCGGACTGACACTTGATCTTCCTGTAGACCAGCGTGTGGAGGGAACTCTTGCCACTTCTGTGATCGGTGTCATGAAAGGTTGTGCTTTCGTTCGTGTTCACGATGTCAAAGAAAACCGACGTGTTATCCAGATGACAGAAGCAATCCTCGGAAGGAACAGGTAATCTTATGGATAAGATACAGATCAAGGGACTGGAGATTTTTGCCAATCATGGGGTATTTCCGGAAGAAAACGTCCTCGGGCAGAAATTTGTAATCTCCGCTACCCTTTATACAGACACCCGCAAAGCCGGACTGACTGACGAACTCACCACTTCGATCCATTACGGAGAAGTCAGTCAGATGATCACCGAATATACAAAAAAACATACTTTCAAACTCCTTGAGGCACTTGCAGAAAATCTCTGCCAGATGCTTCTGGAAACCATACCTCTTCTTCAGAAGATCACTCTCCGCATTGAGAAGCCATGGGCTCCTGTAGGTCTTCCCCTGGATACAGTAGCTGTAGAGATCACCAGAAGCTGGCATACTGCCTATATTGCTTTTGGTTCCAATCTGGGAGACAAAAAGAAATACCTGGATGATGGCATCCAGGCACTGAAAGATACTCCACACTGTCAGATGGAAACGATATCCGAATATCTGGTAACAGAACCTTATGGTGGTGTGGAACAAGATAACTTTCTGAACGGTGCCCTGAAGCTCCGCACGCTTCTCACTCCGGAAGAACTTCTGGACAGACTTCATGAGATTGAGGCAGCAGCCAACAGAGAACGTATTGTCCGCTGGGGACCACGTACCCTGGATCTGGATATTCTCTTTTACGACAGTGAGATCATAGATACTCCGGATCTCCATATTCCTCATATTGATATGGAAAACCGAGATTTTGTACTGATCCCTATGGCTGAGATCGCGCCTTATTACAGACATCCTGTATTGAACCGCACCATGGGCCAGCTTCTGAAAGCACTCAATGAAAAAAATGCATAAATAATCCTGTACAAAAGACTTCTGAGTCCGGGCTTACACACCCAGACTCAGAAGTTTTTTTGCTTCTTCCAGACGTTCCTGGAACTGCTCATAAAAATCCCTGTCCTCCGTATAAGGATTCCTGTAAAATCTGCTGAGTACATACATGTTCAGATTACGAATCAGGTCCGTATCTTCTGTCTCATAAATAACTTCCTGTACATCCAGAAGGAACTGATGCCAGTCCCATACAAATTTCTCATAATTCTTAAGATCCGGTGTATCCAGCCATTTTTTTACTTTAATCTTGGAACGATTCTTCTTTGCGCATTCATGGACCTGAAGAATATAATAAAAACCTTCCTGTGTATAATAACGTCCCAGTGGAAACAGGCGACAGAAGCCCGGACGAATACTGTGGATGGAACATCTGCCCTCTGCATTAAGAAAAATACATTTTTCTTCCTTTCCTTTCATAGCCAGATGAGGCAGGATATTTCCGTCTGTCACTCCCAGCTCCAGTACACCGTTCAGCAGTTCTTCCGGTGTATGGTTCAGTCCTCTGCTCAGGCGACAGACATCATATGGATCCAGCACAACAGAATCTCCCATTCCCTGACAGCAGTCGTGGCAGCCTTTGCAGTCCTGACAGTCTGCTTTCACCATATCGTTAGCGCTATATAACTTCCC
Organism: uncultured Blautia sp.; assembly: GCA_900551715.1. Taxonomy (GTDB): domain Bacteria; phylum Bacillota; class Clostridia; order Lachnospirales; family Lachnospiraceae; genus Blautia_A. The sequence continues at coordinate 30,242 of URXG01000016.1, forward strand.
ATCGGAAATTTCTTCCAGTGTTACTTCTCTTCTCATAAAATCTTTTGACTCCTTTTTATCCGGAATTATTCTTTAATAATGTCTTTTATTCTGTACAAAGCTATTGTACAGGGATATAATAAACTTTGTCAATTCTAAGACAAATTTAATAAAAATTGTAACTGTGAAGAGTTACTAAAAATCAAAATGAAATGGAGGAAACTATCAGCATGCGTTCTCTCGCAGTCTATCTGAAAAACTACAAAAAAGAGAGCATTCTTGCACCTTTCTTCAAGTTTCTTGAAGTTGTGTTCGATCTTCTTGTTCCCATAGTTATTGCCCGGATCATTGATATTGGTATTGCCCGCAATGATCATGGTCTCGTTGTTCGGAATTTCCTTATTCTGATCCTTATGGCTGCTGCCGGGCTTACCGTCAGTATCACAGCTCAGTATTTCGCAGCCAAAGCCAGTGTTGGATTTGCCACAGAGCTTCGTCAGGCAGCTTTTGATCATGTACAGGGACTTTCCTATACAGAGCTGGATACTCTTGGCACAGACACATTGATCACACGTCTTACAGATGATATCAACCAGGTACAGAATGGTGTAAATATGGGACTTCGTCTTCTTCTCCGCAGTCCTTTTATTGTTCTTGGTTCCATGGTCATGGCTTTTACTATCAATGTACGTTGTGCGCTGATCTTTGTAGTAGCTATCCCTGTACTATTCCTGGTAGTATTTGTGATCATGTATTTAAGTATCCCGCTTTTCCGCAAAGTACAGAACCGTCTGGATACTGTTACCGGTCTTACCAGAGAAAATCTTACCGGTGTACGTGTCATTCGTGCTTTCTGCCGGGAAAAAGAAGCAGTCCGGGAGTTTGACGAAAGCAACTATCAGCTTACCAAACTCAATGAGTTTGTAGGAAAGCTTTCTGCTCTCCTGAATCCGGTCACTTATGTACTCATCAACATTGCAACTGTAATCCTTATCAATACAGCAGGAATTCAGGTAAATCTTGGTAACATGCAGCAGGGTGAAGTAGTTGCTCTTTACAACTACATGGCCCAGATGATCATAGAACTGATCAAACTTGCTTCTCTTATCATCACCCTGAATAAATCTGCTGCCTGTGCAGGTCGTGTTGCAAATATCCTTCAGGTAAACACATCTATGAACTACCAGAATTCAGATCCTGCTTCTGTATCCGGAGACTATGCTGTAGAATTTCAGAATGTAAGATTTACCTATGCTGGTGCCAGTGCTGAAAGTATCTCTGATCTCAGTTTCACTGTAAAAAAGGGACAGACTGTGGGAATCATCGGCGGTACAGGAAGCGGTAAATCTACTCTGGTCAATCTGATTTCCCGCTTTTATGATGTCTCAGAAGGTTCTGTTCTTCTGAACGGACAAAACATAAAAGATTATTCTCAGCAAAGTCTTCGTGACAAAATCGGTGTAGTTCCACAGAAAGCAGTTCTCTTTAAAGGAAGTATCCGGGACAATATGAAATGGGGGCGTGAAGATGCCACAGATTCTGAGATCTGGGATGCACTTACCACTGCCCAGGCCAAAGAGATTGTAGAAGCCAAAGACGGTCAGCTGGATTTTCAGCTGGAACAGAACGGCAAAAACCTTTCCGGTGGACAGCGTCAGCGTCTCACCATTGCCAGAGCTGTTGTAAAAAATCCTGAAATTCTCATTCTGGACGACAGTGCCAGTGCACTGGACTTTGCCACAGATGCTGCACTTCGCAAATCTCTCCATCAGCTGAGAGATGTGACCACTTTCCTGGTATCCCAGCGTACCGCAAGTATAAGTCAGGCTGATCTGATCCTCGTTTTAAATGATGGGCGGCTTGCAGGAAAAGGAACCCACGACCAGCTGATCCAGAGTTGTGATATTTACAGAGAAATCTATTTCTCCCAGTTCCCTGAAGAACGGGCAAAATATTCTTCTGCTCCATCTTCCTATTCAACACAGACAGCGGAGGTGAACTTATGAGTAAACAGAAAAAACAACATGACAATGCCGGCAGTATGGAAACACTCTTCAAAGTGCTCCGTTTCATTGGCAGGTATCGTTTTCTTTTGATCCTGAGTATCCTTCTTGCAGCTGTATCTGTAATCCTGCAGTTGTATGTGCCAATCCTTTTTGGTAATGCCATTGATCAAGTAGTGGCAGAACATCAGGTCAATTTTGCAGACATGTGGTATTATCTTTCCCGAATCCTGATCATGGTGATTGTTTCCAGTGTGGCTACCTGGGTTATGAACATTATTAATAACCGAATGACTTTCCGGACAGTTCAGGATATTCGTGCAAAAGCGATACGACATATACAAGTGCTGCCTCTTTCTTACCTGGACAGCCACAGCACCGGAGATATTATCAGCCGTATCATTGCAGATACAGATATCCTTTCGGATGGTCTGCTTCTCGGATTTACACAGCTTTTTTCTGGTATCGTTACTATTATCGGGACTTTGATCTTCATGTTTTCCAAGAACTTCTGGATCACTCTGATGGTCATTGTACTGACTCCGGTAAGTTTCTTTGTGGCCAAGTTTATTTCTTCCAGATCTTTCCAGATGTTCCGCAAGCAGAGTGATGCCAGAGGACGTCAGACTGCTATTATTGAAGAAATGATTGGCAACCAGAAGATAGTTCAGGCATTTGGTCATGAAAAACACTCTTCTGAAGATTTTTCAAAGATCAATCTGGAACTGAAAGAATACAGCCAGAAGGCAGTTTTTTACAGCAGTCTTACCAATCCTTCCACACGTTTTGTCAACAATGTGATCTATGCCGGAGTAGCTCTTGTAGGTGCTTTTCTGATTCCCGGAGGAGCTCTTACGGTAGGCGGTCTTTCTGTACTTCTGTCCTACGCCAACCAGTATATGAAGCCATTTAATGACATTAGCTCTGTGATCACTGAACTTCAGAATGCTCTGGCATGTGCATCCAGAATTTTTGCACTTCTGGAAGAAACCCCGGAAAGTCCAGATCCATCTGAAACTATAACAGACGTAAAAGGTAAAATAGATATTGACCACGTATGCTTCCGTTATGTACCGGATAAGAAACTGATTGAAAACTTCAATCTTCAGGCAAATCCCGGTAAACGTATTGCCATTGTAGGACCTACCGGCTGTGGTAAAACTACTTTTATCAATCTTCTTATGCGGTTCTATGATATCAACAGCGGTACGATTTCCATAGATGGCCATCCTATTGACCAGATTTCCCGCCATTCTTTAAGAAACAGTTACGGAATGGTATTACAGGATACCTGGATCAAAAATGGTACTGTACGTGACAACATCAATATTGGCAAACCAGAAGCTACTGATGAAGAGATTATTGAAGCAGCCAAAATGTCCCACAGCTGGGAATTTATCCGCCGTCTGCCTGATAGACTGGATACCATGCTGAGGGAAGACAGCTTAAGCCAGGGCGAAAAGCAGCTTCTCTGCATCACCAGAGTTATGCTCTGTCTGCCTCCTATGCTGATCCTTGACGAAGCTACATCCAGTATCGATACCCGTACAGAGCTTATGGTACAGGAAGCTTTTGAGCGTCTTATGAAAGGACGCACCTGTTTTATTGTAGCCCATCGTCTCTCCACCATCCGTAATGCTGACGAAATCTTAGTTATGAAGGACGGAAGTATTATTGAACAGGGTAATCACGATGAACTGATCGCCAAAGGTGGTTTCTACCATACTCTTTACAATAGTCAGTTCGTTAAAGTAGCAGAATAAAAGCAAAAAGCGATGCAGCTGATATGCTTTTTATATATATCAGTCTGCACCGTTTTTATTCTCTGTTGATTTCCTATCATAAATGTTTCTTATTTCTGATTTTCCAGATATTCCTCCGTCAGAGCCACAGCATCCCGAATACAGTCCGGACAGCTTCTTAATACTTTTCCTGTCTCCACACCTTTCAGCTCTCTGCAGAGATAAGCCCCATTTTTTTGCTGGAATTTCTTCACATATTCTTTTACTTTGCGGTAAGTATCTGCCTTAGTCATCTTCTCTCCATCTGGTCCTGCACTGTTCTGAAGTCCGATGATCATTATCATTCCGGAAAGTGCTCCACACATTTCCATCATTCCCATACCAAAACCAAAGCCTTCGGAAATACGAAACATTTCTTCCTCACTTACTCCAAATTCTTTGCAGAAAGAACATGCCACAGCCTGTGCACAGTTATACCCCCTGTCATGAAATTCGATTGCCTGATCTGCTTTTGTACCCATTTTTCCAACTCCTTTTCTCTTGTATGAATCACTCTGTTATCTATTGTAGCAAATTTGGAGAAACAATTCCACTTCTATCTTGCTGTTTCTGATATTTAAAAAAATTTAGCAGTACAGATGATTTTTTTTGGTCACTGTATTTTTTAAATGCGTATTGACAGCACTATATAAAAAGTGATATTTTTACTGTGAATTTCAAATCTGTGGTTACCGTTCACAGGTAAAAAAATATCATAAGTACAAAATACAAATGTACAAAAAGGAGAAGACATGCAGGAATTAAAACCAATCAAAGAAGGTAAAGTACGCGAGATTTATGATAATGGTGACAGTCTGATCATGGTGGCAACAGACCGTATCAGTTGTTTTGACGTCATCCTTAACAATGAAGTAACCAAGAAGGGTACTGTACTGACACAGATGTCTAAATTCTGGTTTGATCTGACCAAAGATATCCTTCCAAACCACATGCTGTCTGTTGATGTAAAAGATATGCCAGAATTTTTCCAGCAGGAAAAATACGAAGGTAAATCCATGATGTGCCGTAAACTGAACATGCTTCCTATTGAATGTATCGTTCGTGGATATATAACCGGAAGCGGCTGGAAAAGCTATCAGGAGAATGGTACTGTCTGCGGCATCACACTTCCTGAAGGACTGAAAGAATCTGACAAACTTCCTGAACCAATCTACACTCCTTCCACCAAAGCTGAAATCGGTGATCATGATGAAAATATCTCTTTTAAGCAGAGTATTGATCATCTGGAAAAACATTTCCCTGGAAGAGGCAAAGAACTGGCTGAAAAACTTCGTGACAACACCATCGCTCTTTACAAAAAATGTGCAGAATATGCACTGAGCAAGGGTATCATCATTGCAGACACCAAATTTGAATTTGGTCTGGACGAAGAAGGCAACATGGTAATCGGTGATGAGATGCTTACACCGGACAGCTCCCGTTTCTGGCCTGCTGAAGGCTACGAACCAGGACATAGCCAGCCATCCTTTGATAAACAGTTTGCCCGGGACTGGCTTACTTCCAATCCTGGCAATGACTGGACTCTGCCTCAGGAGATCGTAGACAAAACTATCGCCAAATACCTTCAGGCATACAAAATGCTGACAGGAAAAGATTTATAGTATTTATTAAGGAGTGAATACACACATTGAACGCCAGGGAAACTTACCAACTTATCATCCTGATCATCCTGCTGGCTTTATCAGCATTTTTCTCATCAAACGAAACTGCACTGATGGCAGTCAATAAGATTCGCCTCCGTTCTCTTGCTGAAGAGGGAAACAAACGTGCTGCTCTTGTTCTTGATATTGTAGAGAATCGTACACCCAAGATGCTCAGTGCTATCCTGATCGGAAATAACATCGTAAATATTTCCGCATCTTCTCTGGCAACTACTCTGGCATATCATTTCGGAGGGTATATGGTCAGTATCGCCACTGCACTTCTGACCATTATAGTTCTTATTTTCGGTGAGATCACACCTAAGAATTACGCAACTCTCAATGCCGAAAAGATCACACTCCGGTATATTCCGGTGCTGAAGTTCTTTATGGATCTCATGACACCTTTTATTTTCATCATCAATCTGTTTTCCAGAGGGGTGATGCATCTCCTTCGTGTAGATCCGGATGCAGCCAGCAAAGCCATGACAGAAGAAGAACTCCGTACCATCGTAGACGTAAGCCACGAAGACGGTGTGATCGAGTCTGACGAAAAAGAAATGATCTATAATGTCTTTGATCTTGGCGATGCCAATGCCAAAGATATTATGGTTCCCAGAGTCAATGTGACTTTTGCCAGTGTGGAAAGTACTTACCAGGAGCTGATCGACATCTTCCGTCAGGATCGCTTTACCAGACTTCCTGTATACGAAGAGGATCAGGATAATGTGATTGGTATCATCAATATGAAGGATCTGCTCCTTTATGACAATAATGAACCTTTTGATATCCGTCATTATCTCCGTACTCCTCATTTCACATACGAATACAAGGATATCTCCGAACTTCTTGTGGAAATGAGAGCATCCACCTTTAACATTGCCATTGTGGTAGATGAATACGGTGAAATGACAGGTCTCATCACTCTGGAAGATATTCTGGAAGAAATTGTCGGTGAGATTCACGATGAATATGACGAAAGCGAGAATGAACTGGTAAAAAAAATCTCCAACCATGAATATATCATTGAAGGTTCCATGAGTCTGGACGATGTAAACGACCATCTTGGTACCAGTCTGGATTCTGAAGATTATGACTCCCTTGGAGGTCTGATCATTGAACATCTGGACCGTCTTCCGGAAGAAGGGGACGAAATCATTACAGAAGATGACATTCGACTGGTAGTAGAAAAACTGGACAAAAACAGAATCGAAAGTGTCCATGTATATCTACCCCAAATAAAAGAGAAAAACAACTAAGCAACATAAAAATCATCGTGTGTCATTATGATTCCATGAAAGAGCACTGTAAAACCAATCCGACGGTTTTCAGTGCTTTTTTATATCTATACAGTAACCAGACACGCCACTGCCTCAAATCATGACAGCTAATCCGAGGTCACAACCTGACACACATTTTCGCAGCAGATATTTTTCCATATAAAACAACCGGGCCTTTTCAGATGCCGAGCTTCAAATCCCAACTTCCGAAAAAGGCCCGAAAATACGCCGCTTTCTGGCACTTATTTATCTTTTCTTGACATCAATACAATCGTCTCGACGTGCCCCGTATGCCGAAATACCTCAAGAGAGAATGGGCGTTCTTTCTTGATGAGCGTGGCAGGAAGAAATATAGTAAGTGAATTTTGATGCCAAAAAAGAAACTCAATCTATTTGCCAGTAAATGCAATTATCACTGCCTCATAAGGACGCAATATATTTCCTTCTCTGTCGTCCTCATAATTCCGGATCCAGACTTCCCCGGCTTTCCACTCATCAAGCAATGGGCAGCTAACTTCCTCATCCGTAAAGTTTGTACATACCAGCATCTTTGTATGCTCATCTGTTCTCGTATAGGCGAAAATTCTCTCATCTTCCGGCAGAAGAAGTTCAAATTTTCCATTCACGAATACTGGATTTTCTTTTCTTAAACGAATCAGCTTCTGATAATAGTAAAATACCGAATTTTCATCTTCCAGTGCCTCTTTGGCATTGATTCTGGTATAATTTGGATTCACGGCAAACCATGGTTCTCCTGTTGTGAATCCTCCGTTCTCATCCCCGCTCCACTGCATCGGAGTACGGGCATTATCACGGCTTCTTGCGTAGATAGACTGCATGATTTCTTCTGGCTGATATCCTTTTTCCAGACGCTCTTTGTACATATTCAATGTCTCGATATCTTCATATTCCTCAATGCTGTCAAACTGCACATTCGTCATTCCCAGCTCTTCTCCCTGGTAAATGTAAGGAGTTCCCTGCATTCCATGAAGCATTGTCGCCAGCATTGTTGCCGACTCTTTTCTGTATTTTCCGTCATTTCCCCAACGCGACACGATTCTAGGAAGATCATGGTTATTCATGAACAGACTGTTCCATCCTGTCTGATATAAAGTATTCTGCCACTTTGCAAGGCATTTTTTCAGCTTAACCAGCTTCAATGGAATCGTATCCCATTTTTCTTTTCCTTCTTCCTGATCAAGCATAATGTGCTCAAACTGAAAAACCATAGAAAATTCACTGCCATCTGGATTACTATATTTCTTTGCAATTTCCGGTGTTGCTCCCCAGGCTTCTCCAACAGTGATCATATCCCCCTTCTGAAATGTTTCTCTGCTTAGTTCACGCAGAAATTCATGCAGCTTTGGTCCATTATTTGTGATCTTAAGATCTGGCTCTTTTGCAATCTGATCGATTACATCCAGACGAAATCCGCCTGCTCCTTTTTCCATCCACCAGAGAATCATATCATAGAGCTCTCTTCTCACTTTCGGATTCTCCCAGTTCAGATCTGGCTGTTTCACTGAAAACTGATGAAAATAATACTGTCCCAGTTCTGGAACCCACTCCCATGCCGGTCCTCCGAACGCAGAATTCATATCATTTGGGTAAATTCCTTCTTCTCCGTCACGCCACACATAATAATCATGATACGGATTGTCTTTGCTTTTCTTTGCCTCCAAAAACCATCTGTGTTCATCTGAAGTATGATTCAGCACAAGATCCATCATAATTCGGATTCCGTGTTTCTTTGCCTCCGCAAATAACTGTTCCATATCTTCCATTGTTCCGAACATCGGCTCAATATCCTGATAATCTGAAATATCGTATCCATTGTCATCCTGTGGCGAACGGTACACCGGTGAGAGCCAGATTGCATCTATTCCAAGTTTTTTCAAATAATCCAATCTGCTGATAATTCCTGGAATATCACCGATTCCATCTCCATCCGAATCTTGAAAGCTTTTCGGATAAATCTGATATACAACTGCATTTTTCCACCATTTATTCTTATTTCCCATACTCATTCTCGATATCTCTCCGGCAGATTTTCTGATTCTACCGGGATATCCTCTCCTTTCTAATCATATACCTGGCTTATTTTTTTCTATATTTTAACGGAGAAACTCCATATGTTTTTCTGAAGCTTCTGATAAAATAGCTTACATTCTGATATCCACTCTGCATTGCAATCTCTGTAACAGGAATATCCGTATCTTTTAAATGTGTTATATATTGCGAAAGGGTAATATGAAAATGTTCCTTAAAATATCGCGATATATATTTTTCCGAAAGATGAAACTGCTCACTAAATTCTTTTAATGATATCTTTTCCATAAAATTCTGCTGTATATATGAAATCATTTCTTTTTCTATCGTATTTCTCCCGCTTTTATCATTTTCGATTACAAAGCCCTTCTCCCACATTTCAAGAATAAACTGTAAAAGAATTATTTTTGTCTTTATCTGAGCAGTTATTATGGACTCAGTTTTCTTATTTTTTGCCACATATATTTCAACCAACTGCTCACATAGTTCTTTTGCTGTATCTTTTACTCTTGGACTTATCATCAGATGACCATTTTTTAACGGCTCCAATAATTTATCATCCAACATGTCATTTATGCAAAAAGATATGTATTTTAACGGAAAAAGGAAAGTAAAATAATCCACTGTACCAGTCTGTGAACCCATGAAATGCAGATTGCCCGGCGACACTACAAAAGCATCCCCGGGGGTTCCAATATAATTTTCTCCTGATATACTTACAGTCAAAAACCCACTTTTTACATATATAATTTCCAGTTCATCATGCCAATGAACCGGTATCTGAAATGATCGTCCTTCATTTTATATTCTGTTCAATCCATTTAGTCGGCGTCATAACAATTGATTACTCATGCTTACAAGGATTTGCAAATCAGGATAACTTTTTCCAGTTTCCCTTAGTTAAAGATATGAACCCTATTTATCAGTCTACTTTTCCAATAAATCGGTAGTATATCTCTATTTCCTGTATTCTTTCATTGTCCTCATTCGTTGTTGCTTCGTGAATAAGGATTTTTTCTATCATTGCATTTAATAACGGTGCTGTCAGTTCCTTTGGTACGGAATACTCCTTGATTAACTCAATCCACTTTTCAGCACCTATCATATCCTGTTCCATTTTACTTAATTCTTCTCTTAGGTTGGTTATCTGCTGTTCCAGTTCTATCTGCTCCTTTTGATATTTCCCCGACAGCATGATGAAGTTTCGTTCCGTTATCTTCTCACAGGCTCTATCTTCATACATTTTCGCAAACAAGCGGTCAATCTCATTTTGTCGGTTCTCGGCTTTCTTCAAAGCACTTGCCTTTTTCTTCTTTGCCCGTATTCGCTCTGCATTGCCAGCCTTTTGTATCTTATTCACCACCTTTTCTTCGTCCTGCTGTACTGCCTTAGTCCAATATTGCAATCGTTCCAATACTGCTTGATACAACACATCATAACGGATATAGTGCATAGAACAAGTACCTTTTCCAAACTGTCCGTAGTAACTGCAAGCATAATAACTGTAAGGCGTTTTATTTGCCTTATTTGTCGCAAACCGCATAGACCAGCCACAATCCGCACACTTGACAAGCCCTGCAAATATCGGCGTTGCTTTTTCCTTTGTCTGTCTACGCCTTGATTTTATCTGTTCCTGCACACGATAGAATACTTCTTTGTCAATAATCGGCTCATGCGTGTTTTCTACTCGAAACCATTCACTTTCGGGTTTTCGTACTTTCTTCTTGCTTTTGAAAGAAATAGTTGACTGTCGATTATGAACGCTGTTGCCGATATAGACTTCACTTTTTAAAATTGCCTTAACATGAGCAATCGTCCATTCATAACGCTTGCTGTCGGGCTTTCCCTCAAAGATATGTGCAAAAGTACCATACCTTGTAAAATTCAGCCAAGACGCTGTCGGAACTTTTTCTTCTCGCAGTACCTTTGTGATTTTGGCACTACCGTAACCTTGATAGGCTAGGGAGAAGATTTTTTCAACAATCCATTTTGTTTCCTCATCAACCAGCAGTTTTCCTTTGATGTCGGGGTGTTTCTTATATCCTAACGGAGCATAAGCCCCATAATACGCACCCTCTGCAAATTTTGTCTTAAATGCAGATTTCACTTTACGGCTTGTATCTCTTGCCACCCATTCATTGATGATATTCTTAAATGGTGCAATCTCACTTTCGCCTTTTTCGCTGTCTACACCGTCGTCAATCGCTATGTAACGGACATTATGGCTGGGAAAATACAATTCTGTATATTGTCCTGTCATAATATAATTTCTGCCAAGTCGGGAAATCCATATTCTTCGAGATAGAAATGGACTTAACTTTCCAACCGACGGCATTACCGTATCAACAGTTGGTCCAGTTAATCAATTAAAAAAATTGCGCGAAGAACATCTAAAAATTCAGTTGACAATATCTTTACATGCAGCAAGGCTCACCGCTGCATCTCTCCATGTTTCTGTAATCTTCCATCTTGTAATCCTCCATGATTTCCGGGCAGAAAAATTACCGGAAGTATTCCCCCCGGCTCATCCTCTACTCTGTTTTATTTTGTTTCGTTTATTTCTTTAATCGTCCCGTTCTCCGATACCAAGTTTCTTCCGTTTCTCCACCTCGTCCGGCTTGGAAGTCATCAGGGCATACAACATCAGGGAATTATCAAACTTATCCTTGAACGGGATAATGGTGCTGCCATAAAAGACCAGTCCCTCACCTTCCCCGCTGTTCGTTACATAAGAAAGCTGGTGTGGGGAAATGTTGAGCTGTTTTGCAAGGATCTGTCTGTCACCGGATGCCTGGTTGAGCATCAGGATAAAGTCAGAGTTTTATAGTGATAGGTAAGCCTCTGATATCATCTCGGGCTTTTCCCCCACTCCACACC